>JAFZRR010000015.1 GCA_017619815.1 Bacilli bacterium
AAAGAAGAAACAGTTGTTTCCCTATTACATGATGATAAACATGTTTTTGGTGTTAAGACTGAACTCGGAAACGAATACACTGCTCAAGCAGTCATCTTAACAACAGGAACATATATGGAGAGTAAAATCTTCCGTGGAAATGAAGTATTAGATGAAGGCCCTGACGGAGAAAAACCATCTAAAGGCTTATCACCATATTTACGTTCCATGGGTATTGAAACCACTCGTTTTAAAACCGGAACTCCTCCAAGAATAAAAGCGGATTCCATCGATTTTACAAAAGGAAGCATTCAACCAGGAACAAAAGGCAAATTAGCTTTCTCTTATGAGACAACCGACTTTATTCCTGTAGAAGAACAAATTCCTTGCTATCTCATATACACTACGCCTCACACGCATGACATAATACGCGAGCACTTAGGCGAGTCCGCAATGTATGGCGGGCTTATCACGGGCGTGGGTCCAAGATATTGTCCATCTATTGAAAGCAAGATTGTGAACTTCGCAGATAAAGAAAGACATCAATTATTCCTAGAACCAGAATCTAGATATACAGATAGCATTTATGTCCAAGGATTCTCAACATCAATGCCAAGAAATGTTCAAGAAGAAATGGTGCGTTCCTTGCCAGGTTTTGAGAATGCTGTTTTCTTAAAATATGCCTACGCAATTGAATATGATTTAATCGTCCCAGAAGAGTATGGTCCAACACTCGAATTAAAGAAGTGGCCAGGCCTATATATCGGTGGTCAAATTTGTGGTACTTCTGGTTATGAAGAAGCTGCTGGATTAGGCCTCATGGCAGGTATTAATGCTTCTTTAAAAATTGAAGGAAAAGAACCGCTCATTTTAAGACGTGATCAATCCTATATCGGTGTTATGATTGATGACCTTGTGACTAAGGGCACTTTAGAACCATATAGACTTATGTCTTCACGTGCTGAATTTAGATTACTTCTTAGACACGATAACGCTGATTTAAGACTTACAGAAATAGGACATAATGTAGGTTTAGTCAAAGAGGATAGATATCAAAAATTTATAGCCAAGAGAAACAATATAGAAAAGGTCGTGGAAATCTTAAAAGCTCATTACCTTGGAAAGAAACCAGAAGTGGAAGAATATCTCTCATCTTTGGGCTATAACGAATTAAAAGGTGGCGTTCAAGCATTTGAACTTTTGAAGCGTTTGAACGTAAAATACACTGAAATTGCTAAGTTTATTCCTGAACTACAAGGTTTTTCACTCGATGAACAAACCATTGAAGAAATTGAGATCATCGCTAAGTACGAGGGATATATCATTAAGCAAATTAAAGAAGCTGAAGGTATGGCTAAGTTAGACGCAATGAAGATTCCTGAGGACTTCGATTTCCTCAATATGGATGGCCTTGCATTAGAAGCAAGAAGTAAGTTAAATAAGATTAGACCTTTAACCATTGGCCAAGCCAGTAGAATTAGCGGTGTTAATCCAGCTGATATTTCAATTTTAATTCTCAATATTAAGAGGAAAAATTAATGAAGATTAATGAACTTTTACAAGCTTTAAAAGATGTTGAAATTAACTGTTCAGAAGAGCAATTAAACCTTTTAAATGTCTTCATGAAATCCACACTCGAAACTAACGAGAAATTTAATCTTACCGCGATTACCAAAGATGATGAATTTGTGGAAAAAATGATCTATGATTCCGCGCTTAGTTTATACGATTTAGATTTAACAAATAAATCGATTATTGATGTGGGAACAGGCGCTGGTTTCCCAGGCATGGTAATTAAGATTTTAAAACCAGAATCTAAAGTCACTTTATTAGATTCCACAAAGAAGAAAATCGATTATTTGTTAGACTTCGCTAAAACTAACAATATTGAGGTCGAAGGCGTATCATCACGCGCGGAGGATTACGCGAGAAATAACCGCGAGAAATATGACTTCGCTACTGCAAGAGCGGTCTCTCAACTTAATATCTTATTAGAACTCATTATCCCAATGCTTAAAGTGGGTGGTTCATTCATCGCTTTAAAAGGACAAGGATATGAAGAAGAAATTAATTCCTCCAAAGAAGCATTTAGAAGACTTAATTGTCGAGTACAAAAAATATATGAATTTGAACTTCCAGAATCTCATGAAAAGAGAGCGATAATTCATATTGTTAAAGATAAAGAAACCAATAAAAAATATCCAAGACAATATACTGATATAAAGAGACAACCATTATAATGTCTCTTTTTTCATGCTATAGTTATATTAATATGGCAAAGATCATCGCAATCGCAAATCAAAAAGGTGGTGTTGGTAAGACCACAACCGCTATTAATTTATCCGCCTCATTAGCCCACTTTAATAGACGTGTGCTTCTTATTGATATGGACCCTCAAGGAAACTCTTCTAGAGGCCTTGGAATCGATATTTCTTTGCTCAATAAAACTGTCTTTGACGTCTTAAATCTTGAAATCAACATAAATCAAGTTATAAATCAAACAATGTTAAAAACATTGGATGTCCTTCCATCAAAGTTAATTCTTTCAACTTTAGATGAAAATGTTGAAGGTAAAACTGATGAGCCATATCACTTATTGAAGAGATGTATTTCTGAGATTAAAAAAGAATACGATTACATCATTATTGACTGCCCACCAAGCCTTGGGTTTTTAACTATTAACGCCTTATCTGCAGCTAACTCAGTTCTTATCCCTGTGCAATGTGAATACTTCGCAATGGAAGCGGCTGCACAAATGCTCGCCTCGGTATCTCGTATCCAAGCAACATATAATCCTGATTTGGGTATTGAAGGTGTTTTATTAACAATGTTTGATCCAAAGACCAATATGAGTATTGAAATCAGTACTCAAATTAGAGGTTTATATAAAGAGAATACTTTCTTAACTCAAATACCAAGAAATGTCTCTGTACCAGAAAGTAATTCAAAAGGATTACCAGTTACTCTTTTCCGTCCATCAAGTTCCAGTGCTTTAGCCTATTTCTCTTTAGCTAAAGAAGTTATGGATCACGAGGAACAATAATTTATTTAAATTAATCTAACTATTTTATAGATATAGAGTTATAATAATCACGCTTCAGGGCAGCGAATAACGCGACCGGTGGTATACCCCACGAGCCGAAAGGCAGGAACTTGTGAAATTCAAGTGGCGACAGTAAAGTCTGGATGAAAGAAGTTGTTTTTTAGGCCCTGACTGGGTCTATTTTTTATGAGTAAGTTTGATTTAACAAGATTAGTTATTACGATTGCGTGTATTGTAATCGCTGGCGTGTTCGTGCTCGCCAAAGCAGTAAAAAAGAAAAATCCGATTACCACAAAGTTTATTGCAAGAACCGGTTTGTTCGCGGCAATGAGCATTATTCTTTATGTGGTTCCTGGATTAACATTCGGTGTTCCATTCTTTCCAGCATTCTTAGAATTCCATTTTGATGAAGTTCCGGCATTAATCGCTGGTTTTGCTTATGGACCACTTAGTGGATTCTTCGTTATCTTAGTTAAAACATTAGTTAAATTACCATTTACAAGCACAATGGGTGTTGGTGAACTTGCAGACTTTATCTATTCCACGGCATTCATCATTCCCGCTGCACTTTTTTATAAGAAAAATAGAAGTGTTAAGGGAGCGCTTATCGGTTTACTTGTTGCGACAGTAGTACAAGTACTAACTTCCTCATTAATCACTTCATTCTTAATATTAGACTTCTATATATTCATGATGGGATTCCCGAAAGCCGCAATCTTGGGCATGTGCCAAGCGGCAAATCCGAGAATTACATCCTTGGGATGGACATTCTGGTTATATGTAGGCGTACCGTTTAACGCGATGAAAGATGCGATGGTTGTGGTTATCACCTTCATTCTCTATAAGAGACTACATAAAATCATCGATAGAATTGGTGAACAACATTAAAAAAGCAATAAAAAAACCAGGTCTTAAGTGGCCTGGTTTTTCTATATCATTATTCCGCTTCGGAAATTGCACCAACAGGGCAGATACTGACGGCTTCTTCGTCTGCTTCATCAGTAACGAGTTCTGCTAAACCGCTATCACCGATTTTGATGTCATCTGGATATGTACCTGCACAGCAGCCACAACCGATGCATAAGCTTTGATCGATTTTTAATTTTTTCTTTGCCATCGAAAATTCCTCCTTGGTTTTTGTTGTAAAAATTATATCTTATTCGCTTGCTGGTTTCAATAATTCATAAAGTAATTTAATTTATGCTAATTTTCTCTACAAATTGTCTTCTTATTTTTATAAAATAAATACAAATAGGGATTATGGCGATTTCTCGAGTTCAAAAATTTAAAGAATACCGGAATTCTCTTATTAAAGAAGAGGCTCCTAATTTAGAAACCCCCAAATCCTCCGCAAATAACGAGATTGAAATCATAGGTGAAGATACAACATCTACTTTACCTATGGATGAAGTCATTAAATCTATTAATGAAAACGAAGAAGAAGTGGCAATTGCGAAAAGGCATAAAAGAAACACTATCCTTAAATGGACGTTAATTATTGCTGGTATCGTCATTGTGGTTGCCGCTATCGTCATTTTTGGAATTATTGTATGGAGCAAATAATTATGAAGATTACCGTTGCTATTGATGGCCCAGCTGCTGCTGGCAAATCCACTGTTGCGAAAGAAGTCGCACGCATTAAGGGATACACATACATAGACACAGGTGCTATGTACCGTGCATTTACATGGTACTGCATGGAAAAAGGTGTTAATTGCCAAGATGAACAAGCCTGTGTGGCTTTAATCCCTGAAGTGACAATTAAATTAAGACCAGGACATATTGTCCTTTGTAATGACATTGATGTTTCAAAAGAAATTCGTGAACCACGTGTTTCTGGTAACGTTAGTTACATTGCTTCATATAAAGACATCCGTTTGTTCCTTGTGGAACAACAACGCAAGATGGCGGGCAAACATTCCGTCATTATGGATGGTAGAGATATCGGTACATACGTCTTACCAGACGCTGATGTCAAAATCTTCCAAATCGCTAGTGTGGAAACAAGAGCCATTCGTCGTTATGACGAAAATATCTCCAAAGGTATTCCATGTACATTAGAAGAAATCGAAGAAGATGTGAGAAAGAGAGACTATATTGATTCTCATAGAGACTTTGCTCCACTTAAAGCCGCTCCAGACTCCATTCTCTTAGATACTTCCTTTATGTCTGTCGAACAAGTCGTTAACGCAGTTATTGAAATTATAGATAAAAAGATTGCCGAAAAAGAGGCGGCTGAACAATGCCAAAAGGCATAGTTGCTATCGTCGGAAGTCCAAACGTTGGCAAATCAACGATTTTTAATCGTATGATTGGCGAGCGCCACGCCATCGTAGATGATGAAGCTGGTATTACTAGAGATCGTCTATATGGCAAATGCGAATGGTTAGGCCATTCTTTTTCTGTTATTGATACAGGTGGAATTGAAGTTGCTAACAAGCCATTCCAAGAACAAATTAGAGCCCAAGTTGAAATCGCTATTGAGGAAGCTGATGTCATCGTTTTTGTCGTTGATGGCAAGGTAGGAATTACCACAGACGACCGTATGGTTAGTAGGTTATTGTACAAAGTCAAAAAACCTATCATTTTAGCGGTCAATAAAATCGATGAAGGAAGCCATATTTCCGATGCTCAAGAATTCTATGGTTTAGGTTTAGGAAAGCCGCATGTTGTATCTGGTGCTCATGGTATTGGCATTGGTGATTTATTAGATGAAATTATCAAGCACTTACCAGAAAGCGATGATCAATTAGATGAAGATAAAATTACCTTCTGTATGGTTGGCAGACCAAATGTCGGAAAATCATCTTTAGTGAATGCTTTATTGAATCAAGATAGAGTCATTGTTAGTAACATTTCTGGTACCACAAGAGACTCTATTGATACACCTTTCACCAAAGGTGACAAACAATATGTTGTCATCGATACAGCGGGTTTAAAGAAACGTGGAAAAATTTATGAATCCATCGATAAATATTCCGCGATTAGAGCCTTAAAAGCCATTGAAAGAAGTGAGATTGTTCTCCTTGTTTTAGATGGTAAAGAAGGTATTACCGAACAAGATAAACATGTCATTCAATACGCGACTGATTTACATAAAGCCATCATCATTGTGGTTAATAAATATGACATTGTTGATAAGAATACAAATACAATCAGTGAAATGACCAAATGGATCAGACAAGAATATAAGTTCTTAGACTACGCTCCAATATGCTTTGTATCCGCACTTAAGAAACAAAGAATTGATACCATTTTTGAAACATTAGAAATGGTTCACCAAGCATACTACACACGTGTGAAAACTTCTTTATTAAATGAAGTAATTCAAGATGCTCAAATGATGAATCAATCTCCAAACTTCAATGGTGGAAGAGTGAAAATTTTATACTGTTCTCAAGTCTCAACGTCTCCTCCAACAATCGTTTTATTTGTGAACAATTCTGAGTGGATGCACTTTAGTTATTTAAGGTACATCGAGAATAGATTGCGTGAAACCTTTAATTTTGAGGGTACGCCTATAAATATTTTGGTAAGAAACAGAAAACAATGATAAAATAAAAGCAAGTTTTAAAAGGGGTAAAACGTATGCAAAAATTGAACAAGCGTGACTTGATTGAACAAGTCGCCGAGAAAGCTCATTTAAGCAAGAAAGATGCTGAGAGCGCTCTTGACGTTTGCTTTGATTTAATGGAGAAAGCTTTACTTGACGGCCGTGAAGTAAACATCACAAACTTTGGTGCCTTCACTCCAAAAGTTCGTCAAGAAAGAGAAGGAACCGACCCAAAGAAACATCATCGTATCGTGATCAAGAAAAGTCGTGCTATTTCCTTCAGAGTTTCCAAATCATTAAAAGCAAAACTCAACAAGTAACTAGAATTAAAAGAATAGGATGTTTCAAGAACATCTTATTTTTTTGTCCTTATATAATATATATAATGATTATATGGACGAAAAATTAATTGAATTTCAAACCTTAAACAAGTTATTCCAGGATAACGGTTTTTCTTTATATATGGTCGGTGGAACGGTAAGAGATTATCTTCTCGGATTACCGCTTGATGATATGGATGTTGTCACTGATGCAAAGCCAGAAGAAATTCAAAAATTCTTACCTGATGCATCATATGTTTTTGCCCGTTTTGGAAGCGTATCATACAAGACCGAAAAGAAGGTTAAGTTTGATATTACCACTTTGCGTGAAGAAAAAGGCTATGAAGACGCTCGTCATCCAGACAAAATTCATTTCGTTAAAGATTTGTCTGTTGATGTTAAAAGAAGAGATTTTACCGTCAATGCTTTATATATGAATGACAAACTTGAAGTCATTGATTATGTCGATGGTCAAAAAGATTTAAATAATCGCACATTAAGAATGGTGGGTTCACCTGTAATTCGTATTAAAGAAGATCCTTTAAGAATTATTCGTGCATTGAGATTTTCTATTGATTACAAGCTTTCCATTGATAGTAAACTCGATAAAGCGATTAGAAATAATATCTCGTTATTAGACAAACTCAATATTGAAAAGATTCATCAAGATATTAAAAAGATTAAAAGTAAAGACCTAACGCTTATAAATAAACTTTTTAAAGAATATAATATCCAACATCTTTTAGATGTGATAAATTAATTAGCACATGATTACCGAAGCTATAGATTTCCGTTTCCTCTTATTAGAGAACTATAAAAAGATGAAAATCAGCGAAAATGAACTCGCTGTAATCTTTATGATTGACCATTTAACCAGTCAAGGTAATCCTTTCATCACAAGCGATATTTTGTCATTAAAAATGACATTAAATCATAAAGACATCGATATTATTCTTAATGGATTATTAACTAGAGGCTTCCTTGAATATGTTACTAAAGGACATAAGACAGTTACTTCTTTAGATCCATTAAAAGAAAAATTATTCCGTGAATTCCAAATGACATCTTCATTTGAACAAGCTCAAAAGAATTCCAAACAAGTTAATGAAATGCTCCAAAATGTCTTTGGTGAATTTGAAAAACTCTTATCTCGTCCATTAACCCAAGTTGAATTCTCCCGTATCAGAGAATGGATTAGCTATGGTTATAGTGACGAAACAATTATCAACGCATTAAAAGAAGCACTTTCCAAAGGAAAGAAATCTCTACGTTCTGTCGATAAGATTCTTCTTTCTTGGGCGGAAAGAGATGACATTGAAAAAGAAGGTCACACTCCATTAAATGATGACTGGGATAAAAACCTAGAAGAAACAATTAGAATCGCTAAGACACCTTGGCTCGATCAATTCGATGATGACGACAAAAAATAAAGTAAGCGAAATATCTTCTTTCCTTGATGAAGTATTTCCAAATGTTGGTTGTGAACTAGTTTATAACAAAGACTATGAACTAGTTATCGCGGTCATGTTATCCGCTCAAACAACTGATATATCCGTTAATAAAGTAACTCCAATATTATTTGATAAATATAAGACACTAGAAGAACTTGCAAATGCGAGTCTTTTTGATGTTGAAGAAATCATTCATTCAATAGGTCTATATAAGAACAAAGCGAAGAATGCTATCGCTATCGCTAAGACCTTAGTAAATGACTACGGTGGAGTTGTTCCAAGTGATAAAGATGAGCTTCAAAAATTACCTGGTGTTGGTAATAAAACAGCAGGTGTCATTAGAGCGGAAATTTTCCGCATTCCAGACCTCCCTGTTGACACTCATATTTTAAGAATTTCTAAGCGCTTAAATTTAGTGGAACAAAAATCAAGTCCACTTGATACAGAAATCAAGTTAAAGAAACTTTTTCCAAAGGAAACTTGGATTAAGCTTCATCATCAGTTGATTCATTTTGGAAGATATAAATGTATGGCTAGAAACCCTCAATGTGACGGGTGCAAATTAGCAAATATTTGTAATAAAAAATAGCGGAGTTCAAACCGCTATTTTTTGAAGTATTGTTGTTCAATTGCGTCGATGTAATATAGACGTGGACTATATCCTTGTTTAATGAGAATTCCATCCTTCACAAACACTTCATATGGGATGGATTTTCTTTCTCCGTTTTCGTAGAAGTCGATAACGAATGACGCGTCTAATAAGTACACCTCTTGACGGGTTTGGAATTGAATAATGAAGAAGGCAATTCCGCCGTGTCTAATTACACGTTTAAGATGTTCAATTTGATGCTTCTCAATATTGGATAATGGGAAGCTTGTTTTACTTTTTGTATTTTTGGCTTCAAAGTCAATATATCTGCCTTTATAAACACCGTTATAGTCAGTGGTGGATTGCTTTTCAAAATAAGCATCTGTGATTCTTGCACCGTGAGTATAATCGACTTTTACGATATTGATTGGTGTTGGTCTTTTGGTAATTACCGCAATATCTTGATCGCGATACCATTCATTACTTAAATTAATATCGCTTTCTAAATCCATGCCTCTATTGCTCGCTGAAATAGAAAGATCTTCTTTTGACTTTTTAGAAGCTCTTTTCTTTTCGATAGAGGGTTGGTACTTTGTACCATTAGGATACTTAATCATATTAGTTTATGTATTTCTTAAGTTCTTCGTTGAACTCTTCTGCGGTAACGGTTTCACCTGACGCTAATCTAACAACCACATTGTGGACTGGTGTAGGCAAATTGTTACTATGAGTTCTAATGTGTTTTCTATATTCTTCAAGAACCAAATCTTTTTGGTCTAAGAAGGCATCATATAGATTTGCTAAGTTAATCGCATCAATCTCTGGATCATGTGCGGTTCCAGCTTCTGGGACGTGGAATAATTCGCATAAGTGAATAAGGCTTAATGGGTTGCCATTTTCGTCTCTAATGAACTCACCAATGAACGCGGAATAATCAAAATAATTCTTTTGGATTTGGCTTGTAACATCTTTTGGATAAGCGAGGTTATAAGCGATGGATTGACCAAGGATTCTCATATCATGATTACCATAGGTAATAAATGTCGCCTTCTTGAAATTTAATCCACAGTAAGACTTGAATAATTTCATCGCGGCATCAAAGCTAATTCCTTTTTGTTTTAAGAGGTCTTCATTAATGCCTGTTAATCTTTCAACATATGAGCCAATTCTGTTGTGGGCTTTGACATATGTTTTAAATGGAGCTTTCTTCTTTTTAATTCTGCCAGTCTTTGGGTCGATGACAACGAGTATTGCTCCAATCGCAATCATCTCATGGGAGAATTGTGTTCCCTCATAATCCATGAAGACTAACACTTTGTGACTTTTTAGTATTGATTGTAATTTCTTATTCATATCGTAATAACTATATCACTAGTTCTCTTTTTTCAAAAGAAAAAAGATTGAAAACACTGATATTCTACTATATTATAAATAATAGGTTTTATTATGGCAATTAAACTAGTACTATCTGCAGAACAAATTGGAAACAAAGTTTTTAAGGGTGTCCCTCGTGGATATGATCCTTATGAAGTTGATAAGTTTCTTGATCAAATTATTCTCGATTATGAAAGAGTGGAAAATAACTATTTAGGCACTCAAACAGAAATCGATGCGATGAAGAGACGAATTGCGGAATTAGAAAAAGAAAAAGCCAATTTAGAAATTGAAGTTGGTAAATACAAGACCAAATATTCAAAGATAAAACCCACTGATAATGTCACTGATGACAATATCAACCTTATTAAAAGGATTAACACGTTAGAAACATTTTTGTGGCAAAACGGATTTAATCCTCATAACATTAAATAACATTCGATCTGGATAATTGCTGACTATTAGTTAGAGGAAAGTCCATGCTCGCACGAGCTGTGATGCTCGTAGTGATTGCGCTAGCGGAAAGAATAACGCTAGGCACGCAGGAGTGCGTGACGGCGGAGTAAGACCTAAGGGAAACTATGGTGGAGCTCCTGAAAGTGCCACAGTGACGAAGCTTTATGGAAACATAAAGGTGGAACGCGGTAAACCCCACAAGCGAGAAACCCAAATTTGGTAGGGGAGATCAATCAAGGGAACCAAACTGAGATTGGTAAGCATTGCTTAGATAAATAATTGTCCTAGACAAAACATGGCTTATAGGATCGAATACTCACTTAGGAGTAACAAAATGAATACACCGACAAAGATTACATTTTCTCGAATCATCGCTATCGTGATTATGATTATCACTTTAGTGGTTTTCTATTTTATTGGTGTAGCAAAACCAGACTTTGTTATTCCATGTATCCCAGGAACAAATATTAACTGGTTATACTTTGGCTTATTTATTTTCTTTGTTTTAGCTAGTTTTACAGATTTCTTAGATGGCTATTTAGCACGTAAAAATAATCAAGTTACCGATTTAGGTAAATTCTTAGATCCAGTCGCAGACAAATTATTAGTTAACTCTATGGTTATCTTTTTAATTGTCCCTGCAAGTTACGCTCCTGGACAAATGAGTTGGTCTTTATGGTGTGCGATTCTTTTAGTGGCACGCGATATTATTGTTGATGCTTTAAGATTTATCGCCGCACAAAAAGGAGTGGTTATAGCTGCGAACATTTTCGGCAAAGCCAAGACTGTTTTAGAAATGATCGCGGTCTCACTAGTTTTATTAAATAGTTGGCCATTCTCTTATTTCGATAGTTCTTGGGGAAGATTTAGCATAGCTAATATCTTTGTATATTTATGCACAATTGCATCTGTTGTTTCAGGTGTTATCTATATGGTTAAATACGGACACATATTGGTAGGTAAGAAAGATGAAAGCGGAACAAGTAAATAAGCATTTAAGAGAAAAAGGATTAACTTTAGGCTCAGTTGAATCTTTTACTGGTGGTTTGTTTGCGCAACAAATCACATCAGTCAGTGGTGCATCTCAGTTTTATAAAGGTGGATATACCACATATGCGACAGAAGAAAAAATCAACCTTATCCACGTTCCAAAAGAAGTGGTTGATGAAAAAGGTGTGGTTAGTAGAGAAGTCGCTTATTACATGGCTAATAACGCAAGACAACTCTTAAAAGTGGATGTCTGTGTATCCTTCACCGGCAACGCTGGACCTGAAGCGATGGAAGGAAAACCTGTTGGAGAGGTTCATATTTGTGTCGCCACAAAAGATACCGCTCAAGTGTACAGCCTATTACTTAAAGGTAATAGAAATCAAATTCAACAGAAAGCCGTCGACTTTGCATTTGAAAAATTATTACTTTTATAAAGAAAAAATGTAAAAAATTCCGAAAACAGACACTATTACTTTAATAGAGGTACAATTTATGGCAAAAGAAAATGAAAACCAAATTAGCTTAGAAGAAACGCTAAAACAAATTCAAAAAATGTTCGGTAAGGGCAGCGTCATGAAACTCGGTGAAAGACAACCAGTTGATGTCGATGTCATTCCTAGCGGTTCTTTGTTATTGGATGAAGCCCTCGGTGTCGGTGGCTATCCAAAAGGCCGTATCATAGAAATTTACGGTCCAGAATCAAGTGGTAAAACCACATTAGCATTACACGCTATTGCAGAATGTCAAAAACAAGGTGGACGCGCTGCATTTATTGATGCAGAACACGCTATCGATCCAGTCTATGCAAAGAATTTAGGAGTCAATATTGATGAATTAATTCTTTCTCAACCAGATAGTGGCGAACAAGCATTAGAAATTACTGAAATGCTCGCCAATAGTGGTGCTATCAGCTTAATCGTTGTCGACTCAGTCGCAGCATTAGTCCCACAAGCAGAGCTTGATGGTGAAATGGGTGATAGCTCAGTCGGTATGCAAGCTAGACTTATGTCTAAAGCAATGAGAAAGATCGCCGCCATTCTTAATAAGAAAGAATGTGCTGTCATCTTCATTAACCAATTAAGAGAAAAAGTTGGTGTCTTATATGGCAATCCAGAAACCACCTCTGGTGGAAGAGCCTTAAAATTCTATGCTTCTATTAGAATTGATATTAGAAGAAATGAAGCATTAAAAACTGGCTCAGATATCTATGGCAACTCTTGTAGAGTTAAGATTGTGAAGAATAAGGTTTCTCCTCCATTTAAACAATGTGAAATCGATATCATCTACGGACAAGGCATTTCTAAAGAAGCAGAAATCTTAGATCGTGCAGTCGAAATGGGATTTGTGAAGAAGAGTGGTGCTTGGTATGAATACCAAGGCAACAAGATTGCTCAAGGTAGAGAAGGTGCTAAGGAATACTTAAAGAGTAATCCAGAAGTTATCGATGAATTAGTTAAGCTAATTAAAGAAGCACCAAAACAAGATTAATAATAAAAATAAGGCTCGTTATTTGAGTCTTATTTTTTTGAGTACATACCAGAGAACGATAACCGCTTGAGCGGGTATTCCGATTATATAAATCATCCACAAGTTATATCCAACATTTGTGAAGAATGTAAAGTGTAAATAAACTGCGGTTAAGAATGACCAAAGTAGCACAGTCCAAGAAACAAGGAATGTGATTTTTGACTTACGGAAGAATATTCTATTGAGAATAATAACCAAGATACTGTTTGTTGGTACTGCCCATATGAATATTGGCCAATAAGGAGTGGTACCTTTCATAAAAAGTAGTGGGTAAATAAAGACAATTGTGGCCACCATCCAAATGATAGAAGAAAGTAAACATGTGATGGTCACACGGTTAATAAAAATAATGCGGTCAGTCTTTGGATTATATTGAGGATTTTGAATGTTCTTTTCCTCGGTTAAATAATCAATTGTGACACCATAAAAACTCGCTAATTGTTTCAAAGTTTCGAGGTCTGGGAGGGTTGATCCTTGCTCCCATTTTGAGACTGCTTTATCTGTATAACCAAACTTTTCTGCAAGTTCAATTTGAGTTAATTTTGCTTTTTTTCGTAAGGAATTTAAATTCTTTCCAACAACGACTTTTAAATCTTCCATACGCCAATAATAACCTAAAACTCGTATATTTTCACTAAAATTCTCCAAATGAGAGAGTTAGAGAAATATATCTCTTAAATTTATTTAAATCAGTAGGGCATATTTTTTCTTCACACGTATATACTTGTGCGAGATGAAAACGAGTGTACAAAAAGTTATCAGCGCAATCGTCATTAAAAACGTGGTTATTACCGGAATTGTTATAACTTCCGGTATCTCCGCCGGTTTAGCTGTCGGTATTGTTCTTGGCAAAATGCTTTCAACCAAGGCTTACACTTTTGATGCTCCAATCGATACCGGTTTAGAAACTGATTACACTGCATTAATGGAACGCTACAACAGCGACCCTAATGTTGAAAACTTTAAACCAAATGAAGTCGCAAACATCTCATGGTTAAAGTTTGCTGCTGAAGAGCACACTCACTCTGTTGCTCACTGTATGGTTACCGCTGCTATTGTTAAGCAAAAAGTTTGTAGCCATGACGTAAGAGATGGTGATCGTTGGTATAGCGAATCTGTCTTCTACTCATCCATCAAAAAGGGTGGTTTCCGTTTCTATCAAAATGGTAAAGATGGCAATGTGTTTAGATATACCGCTGCTAATCCAAAAGAAAACTGCACCGCTGAATGGAGTACCGATACTGAATACGGTTATACCAATGAAGAATTTGAAACAGCCTGGGGCAAGACACTCGATCGTCCAATCATCTACATTATGTCCGACAAGACAGTCGTGGAAGAAAGTCTTGAAGTAGTGGATAACAAATGGGTCATCGAATTAGAACTCGATCCTGTGAAAGCGAACGAAAGATATTCAAGACAAATGATATCTATGTCAAATCTTGAACAACCACCAACTTTCCACTTGTTACATTTAACATTTACTATCGATCAAAACTTCAATCTTGAACAAGTGAAGATACATGAAAAATACACAGTGTACGTTGTTGGTAAGAATGATTCTGACGCCACCAATGTCATTGATTTCTATCACAACAGCACAGAAACTATTCCAGATTTGGAAACTGATTACACATATTAGGAAGGGGGGGTTAGCTTATGAAAACTTGGAAAAAGATATTGTTAGAAGCAGGCATATTTACCGCAGTTTTCGCCTTAGGCGCAGGAACTGGATTTTTGTCTTTCTATCATAAAGCAGAAGAAAAAATGCCTACCATCAAAAATGATGCATTTACTGAACCACAAGTTAGAGAAGAAACTCCAACCGACAAATATTTAGATGGTTTAGTTAATGGTAAAGCCTTAACCGCATCATATGTTGATTTAACTATTTCTCCTGTTAAAGAAGAAAACAGATCTCTTAAACGCGGCTTAACCGATTTAGATTTAGGTGATATTAATATCAAAATTACCGATTTAGATGTTTCTATCGCTGATATCGACAACATTAAAGTATCCGCTGATTTGAATTTACAAATGGGTAATTTAAACTTAGATGCCTCCATTGGTTTCTTTGATAACACAATCTATTTAGATTGTTTTGATACTCATTTCTCCATGCACACTGATGATATTACCGATGTCATGGATATGCTTCCAACATTTGGTGCGAATATTGAACTTCCAGAAGAATTCTCAAATCTTGATTTTGATGAATTAACTAATTCCTTAACCACAATGGAAGAAGTGAAAACAGAAAATGAACATTATTTCTTGTTCAACTTCTCTGAAGACATCGCTATCAAAATGCTTAGTGATGATGAATACCATATGATTGGTGTTGAACTTCCAGAGGTCGAATTAATGGGTATGAAGATTTCCGCTTTAACGGATATCCATCCATTAGCTGAAGATATTGAAACATTAGTCAATCCTTCGACAGTTGAAGACGCTCCACACTATATTGAATTCAAACCAGCCTTCAAATTAGTGAATGGCATTATGGATATCGTTAATTCCAAACAAGGAAGAGTGGAATTAGATTTAGATATTAATCAAAAACTTGAAGGACAATCTTCTTATGAAGATATGTTAGATTTAAACGGCACATTAGACTTCGATATTAACGATTTAAAATTAGCCGCTGATTTAACTCTCGATTATGATAATTCCTCTTACAATCTTAAAGCGGGTTATCAAGAAGAAACCATCTTTGCTTCTTTAAAGAATTTAAATATCTCTATTGAGAAACAATCCGTTCTCACTTTAGTGGATTTCATCTCTGAGAAGTTATCAAATAACATCTTAGATGAAGCAAGTGATAAGCTTGGTTCATTAACTGATGAAATTGATTTAGATAAAATCTTAACATTGGTTAATGATTTGCCTGTATTCATTCATAACTTCAACTTAACAGAAACATCATTATCTTTAGATATTGATACAAGTTATTTTGATTTAGATTTAGGTGTCATTTCTATTGAAGTCACATTTGATAATGAACACGTTAATTCTTTATCCTTAACTGGTTTATCTTATAAATCATTACAAATTAACGCTTCTATCGAATTAACTGATTATGTTGAAGTGGCATTTGATAAAGAACAATATGTCGCTTTAGATTCAGCAGTTTCATTAATCTCCACAGTTGATAACTTAATCAAACAAGATAAGTTTGGTGTGAGTTTTGTGGTCACCACAGATGATGGTGATGAAACCACAAAAGATTTATCTGCTGAAGGTATCTTCCACTTTGCTTTAAGAGATAAAACCGAAACCGAATTAGAAAATAGTTTAATCGGTACCAAACGTACATTCGATTATGGTGCAGGTGAATTAACCATTAATGATGGTGATGGTTATCCACACAATATCAAAGTGGATGCTGAACCATATACCGAAGAGATGGATGGTAAAGTCTTATTCTCCTATGGAGGAACCACTGAGACACGCACCAACGCGAGAATTGACTACGCGACATTTGATTCCTTAGTGGAAAAAGTCGTGGGAATGTTTGAAAGCGAAGATCCACACGTGATGGAAATCTTCGGTGGCTTAATGGAAAGCATGGAAAGTAATCCAATTAGTACAATATTGAACAGTTCAAACAAAGCAGACTTAATCAAGTTCTTAGATTACGACATTATTACAAGTTTAAGTGTTAGTGATAGCGAAATCGAAGTTGGTTTAAGCGGCGCTATCTTGGGTATGGATGATATTAATCCATTAATCAAGATTCACTATAGTGAAGATAGCTTATCTAAGTTAGAAATTTCCAATCTCAATATCAGCGGTAAATCTATTTATGTCGCTCTTAATATTCTTGGTTTCAATCAAGATACTTACGACTATTACAACTTAACAGAAGATAGTTCCTATATTGATTTATCAACCATTTCAAAACTCGTTGAAGAAGCATTAGCAACTTCTAAATATAGTTACTACCATATGAAAGGCACAATCGACTTCGAACTCGATAGTGATTTCTTGAATTTGTTAGGTAGTGCTATGGGCAACAAAACTATGAATGCTGATGTTCAAATTAATACATACGAAGGCCGTACAAAAGTATTTGCCCATATGACCAATATTCCAGTTCTTCCTGTTATTTCAGTTAACTACAGCACTGGTTTATTAGGGGAATGTAGTAAGGACTCTTATTTAATGTTTGACAACCTCGATAACAGTGCACAAGGTATTGGTCAAACTGGTATTTTCCATATTTATCGTTATGATAAGTGGTATTCTTGGGGTAATAAAACTGAAGAAGTTAAATCTAAATACGAAACCCCATATTTGCTAAAGAATATTATGACTGTCTTACTCAGTGATTTCTTAGGATTTGGCGACAAAATTTTAGAAAAAATTACTAACATCGAAAGTGGCGGTGGACAAATCCATTACGAACAAATCATTAAGAATTATGAGTACATTAAGGACGCAACTTTGAAGAATTCCAATTACAACAATGGAACAAGCACAAAAGTTGATAGTTATTCCTTCTCTATTGATGTTGGTGAATTAGCACAAAATGATGATCTCCAAACCTTATCAGTCACTGTTTACGCAAAAGACGGTAAGTTATGTGGCATAAACATTGATATGGCTATTAATCCAGGTGTTGGCATGACTCTCAACCTCAAGATGTTCTTGCAAGATGATTGTTCTGAAACATCCCATGACGATATGGGTGGTGGAAGAATCTCATCAATGAACGCTTACGCTGAAGCACACGCTAACGATAAGATCAATGGTCGTGCATAGATAAAAAACAATCAAATTGGGAACCTCGCGTTCCCTTTTTTATTTTTAATTTGTTATATAGTTCGCGCATAGGTATAATGTATTCGTACCCGTCGGAAGGTACTTACCTATATATTCTCTCTTGAGAACTTTATTATCAGGTTTGTCCTGTAAATATACAATTCAAATCCTTACCCCTATGGGAATACTAGGGATTTTTAGGTAATGTAGTTATATTTTAAAAATAACTATTTTTATGTCCTAAAGACTTAGAAAGGAATACTATATGATAGTATTAGCAGATGCCTTAACTATCGTATTACCAATAGTCGTCGGTATTGCCTGTCTATTAATTGGAATGGCCATTATTTTATTCGTGCCTTTCTTCAAGAAACAAAGAGCTAATAGCAATGCTAAAAAGATTATTCGTGATGCGGAAATTAAAGCCGAACACATTACAAAAAACGCCCAGCTCGATGGCAAACAAGCTGTGTATGAAATGAAACAAGAAGCCAATAAGGAAATTCACGAAAGAAAACAAGAAGTTGTTAATCAAGAAAATAAACTCGCTCAAAGAGAACAAAACATTGATAGACGTGATGCTGCCTTATTACAAAAGGAAACCGCTCTTGAACAAAAGAACGATACCTTAACAAGACGTCTTAAAGATGTCGATAAGAAAGAAGCGGACTTACAAGAAAAAATCGATAGCATTATCGTTGAACTTGAAAAAGTCGCTCAAATGTCCACACAAGAAGCTAAAGATGAATTAATGGATCGTGTGGAAAGTAAAATCAGCCAAGAAATCGCTGCTTACATCAAAAACAAAGAAGATGAAGCAAAAGAAACCGCTGATGAAAAAGCTAAAGAATTACTCGGTATGGCTTGTGCGAAATTCGCTCAAGAAGTCACCATGGATAAGACCGTCTCTGTCGTTGCCTTACCAAGCGATGAAATGAAAGGAAGAATCATCGGTCGTGAAGGTCGTAATATTCGTACCATTGAACAATTATGTGGTGTTGATTTAATTATTGATGATACACCAGAAGTCATTACTGTCAGCTGCTTCAATCCAATTAGAAGAGAAGTGGCGAGAATGTCATTAGAAGCCTTAATCAAAGATGGCCGTATCCAACCAGGCAGAATTGAAGAAATCGTCGAAAAATCCAAAAGAGAAGTCGAAGAAAGCATTCATAAGACTGGTCAAGAAATCGCCTTCAAACTTGGTTTACCAAAAATTAATAAAGAATTATTAGACTATGTTGGACGTTTAAAATACCGTACCTCCTATGGTCAAAATGCCTTAGAACATTCTGTGGAAGTTGCTTACTTAACAGGTATGATGGCTGCAGAACTCGGTTTAGATCAAAACCTCGCTAAGAGAGCGGGCTTATTACACGATATCGGTAAAGCTGTTGACTTCGAAGTCGAAGGTAGCCACGTTGAACTCGGTTCTCGTTTAGCCAAGAAATACGGTGAACCAGATGTCGTTATCAATTCCATCGAATCTCACCACGGTGATGTTCCAGCAAAATCCATTATTGCGAACTTAGTCCAAGCCGCAGATACATTGTCCGCTGCTAGACCTGGCGCACGTAGTGAAATGCTTGAAAACTACATCAAGAGAATTGAACAACTCGAAGAGATTTGTAAATCCTATGATGGCGTCTATCAATCCTACGCCTTACAATCTGGACGTGAACTCCGTGTTATGGTGGTCCCAGATAAAATCGATGATATCGGTGCCTTTAGATTAGCCCGTGAAATCAAAGAAAGAATTGAAAATGAAATGACCTATCCAGGTCAAATTAAAGTTTCCGTCATCCGCGAATACCGCGCTGTGGAAACTGCGAAGTAGTTAAAACTATTTCATAGAAAGAATATATTTTGAAAATTTTATTTATTGGAGATATCGTCGGCCGTATCGGTCGAAGAATGATTAAAGAAAACGTTCCTGAACTCGTCAAAAAGTATGGAATTGATTTCGTTATCGCTAATGGTGAAAATGCCACGCATGGTAAAGGACTCATCAGACATCATTATGAAGAACTCATTGATGCTGGTATTGATGTTATTACTTTAGGCAATCACTATAACTCCAAAAGTGAAATTACCAAGTACGCTGATCGCGTTGATAGATTGGTAAGACCTCTTAACTTGAAAAATGAATTCCCGGGAGAAGGAACCGCCTTATTCGATTTAGATGGTGTTTCCGTTCGTGTAACGAATATCCTCGGTAGTGCATTTATAAATGAAGAGGTCAATTCCCCTTATTTAGCCACGCTAGAGCTCTTAGAGACTATGGAACCTTCAACTATCCATATTATCGACTTTCATGGCGAGGCAACGGGTGAAAAGCAATCTTACGCGTATGTGTTTGATGGAAAAGTAACCGCGGTTCTTGGAACACACACTCATGTCCAAACCAATGACGCCAAAATATTAGAACATGGTACCGCCTATATCTCTGATGTTGGTATGACCGGTTTCACTGATGGTGTATTAGGTTTTGAAAAAGAAAGCGTCATCAAAAAGAACATGTATGGTTTATTAAGTAAATTCGAAATTCCTGAAGAAGGAAGAGGCTTATTATCCGCGGTGGTTATTGACGCTGATGAACAAACTGGATTAGCAAGAGATATATTCACCATCTATTTAGAAGAAGAATAATATGAAGACTAAAATTATTAACACTCCTGACTTATTAAAAGCGGCTTCTCGTAAAAAAGAAGTAACTAATTTTTGTGTTGCCCATTCTATTCACTTAGATGATTTAAGAAAACTTGTTAAAGATAAGAAATATTACATCCATACATATGGTTGCCAAGCCAATGTCCGTGATGAAGAAACCATGAGAGCGATGCTCGAAGATGTTGGTTATACATTCTCTGAAGACGTCGAGAATGTTGATTTAATTATCATCAACACCTGTGCGGTGAGAGAAAACGCTGAAGACAAAGTCTATGGCGAAATTGGTAATCTCAAAAGACTTAGAAGAAAGAATAAAAATCTCGTCTTAGCCATCTGTGGCTGTATGGTGGAACAACCAGAAATCTTGAAAAGAGTGATGGATACTTTCCCAGAAGTGAATCTTCTTTTCGGAACACACGAAATTGCTCAACTTTTAGATCTTGTTTATGAGGCTTTAACCACAGGTGAAAGAATCGTTTCTATTGAATCCAAACAAGGTGAAGTCGTGGAGTTTAAAAACGACTGCAGAAACAATCATTATAAAGCCTATGTGAATATCATTTATGGCTGTAATAAATTCTGTACTTATTGCATCGTTCCATATACCAGAGGAAAAGAAAGAAGTAGACGTTTCCAAGATGTTCTCGATGAATGTAAGAGCCTTGTCGATGCAGGATATCAAGAGATTACTTTACTCGGTCAAAACGTCAATGCCTATGGTAAGGACTTAGATGAAGGAAAAGACTTCGCCGACCTTATGGAAGCAGTGGCGAAACTCGGAATTCCAAGATTAAGATTTACCACATCTCACCCATGGGATTTCTCCTCCAAAATGATCGAAATCATTGCAAAATACGACAATATTATGAAATTCATCCATCTTCCAGTTCAGTCCGGAAATGATGAGATTTTAAGAAAAATGGGTCGCAGATACTCACGTGAACAATATTTGAATTTAGTCAAAGAAATGCGCGAAAAGATTCCCGGATTATCATTATCCACAGATATCATTGTGGGTTTCCCAAACGAAACCGAAGAACAATTCCAAGATACTTGCTCCTTAGTGGATATCGTGCAATATGAAGCGGCATTTACATTCATCTATTCTCCACGTCGTGGCACTCCTGCGGCAAAGATGGAAGATAATGTTGATAAGGATACAAAAGTGAGAAGATTTAAAGAACTTGTTTCTCACTTAGAAAAGCACATTGAAGAAGATGCGAAATCCATGATTGGAAATACTTATAAAGTCCTTGTCGATGGTGTTTCTAAAACCGATGAAAATATGCTTTCTGGATATACGGAAAACAATAAGCTCGTACACTTCAAAGGAGATATCTCTTTAGTGGGTTCTATTGTCCCAGTGAAGATTATTGAATCTCATACTTATTCGATGATTGGAGAAATCGTTAATGGATAAGATAATTGAAGAAGCTAAATCATTAAGAGAAGATATTGATTCCTTGCCAGAGATTCAAGAATATTATCGCTTAAGAACTCTTATGGAAAACGATGAGGAATTAAGTAGACTAAGAACTGAGATTGCAAGACTCGCTAGTGAAGGCAAATTAGAAGAAAGAAAAAACCTCTTAGAGATATATAATTCTCATCCATTAGTGAATAACTATAACATCGCTATGGAAGAGGCAAAATTAATCCTCTCCTCGATAAAAGATATAATTAATTAAATGCGAAGTTTTATTCGCATTTTTTTAATGATATTATGTAGGCATGATTTACGTAATATGCGGGCCTACGGGTAGTGGCAAAACTAGTGTCGCAAAAGTTTTATCTGATATTTATAACGCACCGATCATTAATGCGGATGCTTTTCAAATTTATCAAAATATGGATATTGGCACCGCAAAAATATCGAAAGATGATCCATATTACAAAAGACATTATCTATTAGATATTAAAAAAACAAATGAATCATTCTCAGTGATGGAATATCAATCCTTATTCCGTAAGACAGTAGAAGAATTATCTAAAGAATATAAAAACATCATTGTCTGTGGCGGAACAGGATTATATATAAGAGCGTCTTTATATGATTACATCTTCAATGAAGAAGAACCTGTCGACACTTCTGACTTAGAAGAACTTGATAATGATGAGCTATATAAAATCTTGTTAGAAGTTGATCCTGAAAGTACAAAGACAATTCACAAGAACAATCGTAAAAGAGTCATTAGAGCGATTGCCTTCAAGCGCAGTCAAGGGATCAGCAAAAGTGGAAGCATTGATTCACAAGAACATAAGCTTATTTATGATGATGTGAAAATCTTAATGCTCAATCCTAATCGAGAAGAGCTCTATGAAAATATTAATAAAAGAGTAGATGAAATGTTTGACTTAGGACTTATAAAAGAAGTACAATCTCTACTTGAAAAATATGATTTATCAATTACCGCTAAAGCGGCAATTGGATATAAAGAAGTAATCGAGTATCTTGAAAAAAAGATTTCTCTTGATGATTGTAAAGAACTCATCAAAAAGAGAACGAGAAACTATGCGAAGAGACAAGTCACATTCTTCAAAAATCAGTTTGTATTAGAGATGTTCGATACTAAAGAACAACTATTAGAAAAATATGGTAAGTGAGGTAAAAGATATGGAAAACATTTATAACATTGCCAAGAAATTAAATATTGATGAAAAGTACGTCATTCCTTATGGATTAGACAAAGCCAAAATCGATACATCCATCATGGAACAATTAAAAGACAAAAAGAACGCTAAATTGGTTTTAGTAACAGCGATTACACCAACAAAAGCGGGTGAAGGTAAAACCACAACCACAATTGGTTTGCATGATGGTTTAAGAAGAATTGGTGTTAACTCATTAGCGATTTTACGTGAACCATCCTTAGGTCCAGTCTTTGGTGTTAAAGGTGGTGCGGTTGGTGCACTTAAGAGCACAATCATTCCAAGTGATGATATCAATCTTCACTTCACAGGTGACTTCCATGCTTTAACAAGCACCATCAACTTGATTTCTGCGATAATCGAAAACAGTGTCTTCCAAGGTAACTTATTAAATATCAATCCAGATCGTATTGTTTGGACTAGAGCCCTTGATATGAATGACCGTTCACTTCGTGAAATCACCGTCACAAGCGCAGATTCTAAACATTCCATTACTCATAAATCTGAATTTGTTATTACTGTTGCTTCTGAATTAATGGCTATCTTCTGTATTTCAAATGATGAAGAAGAATTCTTGAATAGAACTGAAGACATTATCGTTGCTTATACATATGATGAAAAACCAATTAGAGTCAGAGACTTAGGCATTAGAGGCGCTATCTATAAATTAATGCATGCAGCGATGAATCCTAACCTAGTTCAAACGTTAGAAGCTAACCCAGTTTTAGTCCACGGTGGACCATTTGCTAATATCGCTCATGGCTGTAATTCAGTTATCGCTACAAAGTTAGGCTTAAAACTTGCTGATGTTGTTGTCACAGAAGCTGGCTTCGGTGCTGACTTAGGTGCAGAAAAGTTCTTGGATATCAAATGTCAAAGAGCAGGATTAAAACCAGATGCCATTGTTATCGTTGCGACAGTGAGAGCCTTAAAACTCCACGGTGGTGTGAAATTTGATGACTTAGATAATGAAAATATCGAGGCCATGAAAGCGGGTATTTGTAACTTAAAGAAACACGCTGAAAATATGAAAGGCTATGGTGTTCCAGTTGTTATCTCCGCAAATAGATTCCCAAGTGATACTGATGCTGAAATTAACGAGTTAAAGAATTGGTGTATTTCTCAAGGCTATAGATTCGCTCTTAACGAAGGTGCTTTAAAAGGTTCCGAAGGAGCAGTGGAATTAGCCAACACAGTTAAAGAAATCTTAGATACAGAAAAATCAAATTTCAAAGCCATCTATCCTATCGGAGATGAAAGCTATTCCATTAAAGATAAAGTTGAAATCATTTCTAAGAAAATCTATGGCGCTGGTGAAGTTGTTTATACAGACCTCGCCAATGAACAAATCGCCCAATATGAAAAAATGGGTTATAAAGGCTTAGCGGTTTGTATGGCTAAGACTCCTAACTC
>JAFZRR010000016.1 GCA_017619815.1 Bacilli bacterium
ACATCCACTGCAATAATGACATCAAAAAGATTTTCCATTTTGCTTTCAAAAAGTAGTGGAACTTCAACAGCGACAATACCTTTATTTTCTTTTAAGAATCTTTGGATTTCTTGTTTCACTAATGGATGAACAATCTTATTGATCTTCTTAATATCTTTTGGATTATTTGCGAGATGTTTTCTTAAAGCATCTTTATCAATTGTTTTGCCTTCAAAGCCAAAAGCATTATTAACTTTGTTAATAACATCTTTTCTTTGATAGAGCTCTGCAACGACTTTATCAGAAGATAATGTTGGGATACCTTGTTCTTTGAAATAGTTCAAAACGGTGGATTTACCAGAAGCAATTTTACCAAAGATGGCCACTTTAACTTCTTTTCCGTGATATTCCTGACATTTTGGACAGAAAGTAGTGCCTCTTCCACCCACTTTGATGAATCTAAATGGTGTATCGCAGTTTGGACAATTTGTGCCACCTTTGCCATACACTAATAATTTAGATTGGAAATTACCATCGATATCTTTTCCTGGATGGTAACTTTTAATCGTAGATCCACCAGAAATGATTGCTTCTTTAAGAATACGAGAAGCTTCTTTCTTAATTAATTCCCATTCTTTTTTAGTGATTTTGTTCGCGGGTATCAATGGATGTATATTCGCGGCAAACAAAGTTTCATCAACATATATGTTTCCTAATCCAGTCATAAGAGTTTGACTGAGTAAAGCACTTTTAATTGGCAAAGAGTATCTCTTTACTTGAGACATTATTTTATTAATATCTGCATCCCATGGTTCTGGTCCAAGTTTTGCGATTTCTTTATCTTTTAAATAAGACTTTTCATCGCTTAATCTCATATAGCCAAAACAACGTGAATCGTCATAACAAACCTTATGGTTATTATCTAAATGTAATACCACTCTGGCGTATTTTGTATTTGGTTCGTTTTCTTCTAATTCGTAATACTTACCTTCCATTCTTAAATGGGAGATAATGACTTTGTCATTAGTTAAATGGAAAATTAAGAATTTACCAATACGAGACATACTCAAAAATCTTTCACCGATTAAGGATGAAACGAATTGTTTTTTATCGCCTGGAACACTGTTGGATCTTAAGATATCAATCTTTTGAATTGTTCTTCCATTAACGACTTTTTCAAGAACGCTTTTAACTGTTTCGACTTCTGGTAATTCTGGCATATATTCTCCTATTTAGCATCGTACCAAGTTTTGCCAAATCCTCCATCAACTTCTAATGGAACATCAAACTTCATCGCATTTTCCATTGTAGATTTGACCAAGTTATAAACTTGTTCTTTTTCTTCTTTATAAACTTTAATAATTAATTCGTCGTGGATTTGTAAAACCATCTTGGATTTGAATCCGCCATCTTTAAGGGCTTTAGCAACAGAAATCATCGCTAATTTAATTAAGTCAGCAGCGGTGCCTTGAATTGGTGCATTCATCGCGGCACGTTTCGCGAATTCTCTCACTTGATAATTGCTATCGTGAATTTCTCTTAAATATCTTCTTCTACCAAGCAAGGTGGAAACATAACCGTTTTTTGTGGCGTCCGCGATAATAGCTTGGAAGAACGTGCCGATTTCTGGGAAGGATTCGTAGAAACTGTTGATAATCTTTTTAGCCTCTTTTGGACCGATTTCTAATTGGTCACCTAAACCCCAGTCGGAGATACCATAAACGATGCCGAAATTGACGGTTTTGGCTCTTCTTCTTTGTAAGTCAGTCGGTTCGCCTTCTAGGTTAAAAATCTTCTTTGCGGTTGCGGAGTGAATATCCTCACCTGAACGGAAGATATCTTGAAGAGCTTTGCAGCCTGATAAACTAGATAAAACCCTAAGTTCAATTTGGCTATAATCCAAAGATAAGATTTCGACATCATCATCTGGATAATAGAAGGCTTTTCTAATTAATTTTCCTTCTTCATCACGAACGGAAATATTTTGTAAATTTGGTTCACTAGAAGAAAGTCTTCCGGTAGTGGTTAATGCTTGGTTAAACTTCGCATGGATCTTACCGTCTTTGAAGATATGGGCTTTTAAACCCTCAATATATGTAGAAACGAGCTTAAAATACTTACGGTATTCTAAGATTTTGTTAACAATTGGATGTTCGTCAGCAATGTCTTTGAGATTATCGACAGATGTAGATTGCTTTCTATTGGCGCTTAATCCCATTTTATTAAACAAGACATCAGCAATTTGTTTTGGAGAAGCAAGATTAAATTCCTCTCCCGCCATTTCATATATTTCTTTAGCGAGAACGTTTTCTTTTTCTTTATAAACGTCACCAAATTCATCGAGTTTCTTAGCATCTAATGGGAATCCTTCAATTTCCATATCCGCAAGGGTATCAATGAGAGGAACTTCTAGCGTTTCGTACAATTTTATGGCGTCAATCTTCTTTAATTCGTCATAAACTTTGTCTTTAAGTATTCTACTGAAGAATGCCATCTTTGCGGTTTTCTGTGGCATTTCCGCGGAGAATAATGATGGTTGCTCTTCATTATTTGAGAAATCGATACCATAGATGTTCATGACGATTTCTGGATTATTCTTTAAGGAACTATCGACAAGATATGAAGCGATGAGGAGATCAAAATAAACACCGTTAATTTCAATGCCTCTTTTCGCTAATGCTACTTTGATAGCTTTATAGTCATAGCAATATTTTCTAATGGATGGATCTTTAAGGATATTCTTGACGTTTTCGTCTTTTTCTAAATCTTCCGCACTGATGTAATAGTGTTCTTCATTAAAGGAAATAGCTAAACCATAGATATCACTTAATGAGTAATTGTCATCCGCCCAGTCAATTGCGATACCGATATCGTTTCCTACTTTAATATCTTTAAATGAACTGACCGTTTTGACATCTAATTCAATTTTTCCTAATTCTTTTTTCTTCCATTTAGGTTGGACTTTATTGATGAATTGTCTTAAACCATATTTTTGGCAGAATTCATTAATGGTTTGGAAGTCATAACCTTTATATTCCAAATCCTTAATATCAAAAGGTAATTCGATATTGGTTTGGATAACCGCTAAGTCACGGGAAATACGGCCAATATCTTGGTGTTCTTTGATCATTTGGCCAACTTTACCTTTGATGTTATCTGCGTTAGCGACAATGTTATCAAAATTACCGTATTCACTGATGAGTTTAACCGCGGTAACTTCACCAATTCCAGGAATGCCTGGTAGGTTATCACTTGAGTCGCCTCTTAAACCTTTATAATCAATGATTTGGAGTGGCTCAAAACCATATGTTTCTTTGACCATTGATGGGGTCATTGGAACAACGTTTGATAACCCTGTTTTTAATATATTAACTGTGATATTATCGGTGACTAATTGTAAGAAGTCTCTATCAGAGGTGTATATATTAACTGTATAGCCTTCTTTTTCTGCAAGTTTAGCGACTGTGCCGGCAATATCATCACCTTCAAAACCGATTTCTTCGAATTGATATATGCCTAAAGCTTTTAAGAATTCTCTCACTAATGGGAATTGTTTTACTAAATCCTCAGGAGCAGGTTTTCTATTGGCTTTATATGTTTCTAATTGATCATGTCTAAAATTATGCTTTCCAGCATCAAATGCGACAAATAAGCATTCATCTTCTTTTAAATCAGAAAGGAATTTATTCATCATATTGGAGAAAGCAAAGATAGCGTTTGTGGGTGTGCCATCTTGTGCGCGCATAATTTCACCTCCGCCATAAGCGGTGGCGTAATATGCCCTGAATAATAATGAGTTACCATCAATAATGACTATTTTCGGCATAATTATTCATCCTCCAATTTCTTTATTTCTTCCGCGATGAATGTTTCTTCATCTTGACTAATTTGTTTCTTTATTCTTGCGATAATGAGTGCGTTTTTCTCTAAAAGAGAACTACATTCTTTAAATGTTCTTGGGAACACAGTGAATTCTAATTCATCGGTTTCATCAAAAATCTTAATGAAGGCCATTTGTTCACCCTTCTTGGTGTTAATGACTTTCCTATTTTTGATTAAGCCCGCGACTAACACTTCATTTGTTTCTTCTTTCGCGTCAATGATGTTCATGACACCTTTCGCTTCAAGTTTTTCTTTCTTAAGTGTTAGTGGATTATCGGATAACATGACACCCAAAACTTCAAACTCTCGATCTAAGTTAAATGCTGGATCATCTTTTTCTTCCGCCATAACAGGTGGAGGAATGATGGAACTATCTAACATAAGTTGACCGTTTTCAACGATTAAGTTTTGTGCATACATTCTGCCTTTAAGAATGCTTCTTCTCATCGATTCACGTGATGGATACAAATCATCAAAAGCACCAGAAGAAACTAAGATTTCCATTTTGGAATCAAAGCTATTTAATTGTTGTTCTGTAAGTGGTGGATTGGTGAATTGATTAAACATACGAGAAATGAAATCAAAGAATGATTTAAATCTACCGTTTTCGTTTCTTTCGTTATTTATCTTTTCCATCATATTGATATTGACTTCTTTAATACCGGTTAATGGGAATAAGATATTATTATCTTTGATAATAAATGTATTTGTGGATTCATTGATATCTGGAGGAAGCATCTTAATTCCTAATGAATTCATTTCTAAAACGTATTCACTGAATTTTGAGTCGCTTGTTGCAGAGCTTCCACCTAGTAATGAAACATAGAATTCTAATGGGTAGTGGGCTTTTAACCACGCCATACGGCAGGCGATAATCGCATATACGACAGAGTGAGATTTGTTAAATCCATATTCCGCGAACTTCAAAATATCGTTGAATGTTTCTTCACTGACTTTTTGGGTATAGCCTTTCTTCAAACATCCATCGACAAATTGTTTCTTTAAACCTGCGAGCTTATCTTTATCTTTCTTAGATACCGCACGTCTAAATAAATCAGCCTCACCTAAGGTGAATCCCGCCATTTTGACGGCGATATTATTGATTTGTTCTTGATAGACGATAATTCCATATGTTGGTGCTAATATCTCTTTTAAATCGTCAGAAAGATAGCCAAATCTCTCTTTTCCTTCTTTACGCTTTGCGTATGTGCTCGCGTATTTCATAGGACCTGGACGGTCAAGGGCTAATAATACCGCAATATCATCAAACGAAGATGGTTTAAGAACTTTAAGTAATCTTCTCATTAATTGTGTTTCAATTTGGAAGATACCTAAAACTTTATTAGAGAGAATTAAATCAAAGATTTCTTTCTCATCATATGGAATTTCATCACAGTTAAGATTGAGATTATGTCTTTCGTTTATTAATTTCACACAATTATAAATAATTGTTAGGTTACTTAAAGCAAGGAAGTCCATCTTTAATAGACCCTGTTCTTCTAAGTATTCCGCTTCATATTGTGTGATATAGCTTTCATTTAAAGATTCAGAAACAGGAATACATTCCTCTAATGGTTGATCGTTGATAATAACACCAGAAGCATGTAATCCGCTTTGTCTTGGAAGTCCTTCAAGCTTGCTTGCTAGAGCAACGATTTCTAAGAAGAACTTATCGCTATCGACTAACGCTCTAAATTCTGGAAGTTTCTTATATGACTCACGTAAACCAAATTCTTTATTTGTGAGTTTCTTGCTTAATAAATCGATATAACGGGTATTGTAATCAAAGATTCTTCCGACATCTCTAAGTGATTGTCTAGCTCCGATGGTTTGGAATGTGACGATAACACCGACACGATTAGAACCATATTTATCTCTTAAATACTGAATCATGTCATCTCTTCGATTATCCATAAAGTCAACGTCAATATCAGGCATTGTTTGACGATATGGATTTAAAAATCTTTCGAATTGTAATCCGTAATCCAAAGGATTAGCCATGGAAATGCCTAATAAATAACTGACTAAAGAACCTGCTGCGGAACCTCTACCAGGACCCACTAAGATGTCATGCGTTTTGGCGTAGTTCACATAATCCATGACGATTAAGAAATAATCAGCGTAACCCATTTTGAAAATGGTTTCTAATTCGTGATTGAGTTGATCTTTATACTTTTGTTCAGTGAGTTTTAATGTTTCTAACTTTTCTTCACAAAGTCTTCTTAATTCGTTTTCTGAATTCTCAACTGGATAGTGGAGCATCTTACCTCTTTTTTGAGAGAAGTTAAATGTGGATTTCTTTACCAACTCAATAGTGTTATCCATCTCCACTTTGGAATATATCTTTGCGTAATTATCTTCGGACATGAAATAATCCTGACCAGAAGCAACTTTATGGTCTAATTTAATGTCATTAGAAATAGCGTCAACCATATCCAAGATGATTTTATCATCTTTCTTTTCATATAAGACTTTTGGGAAAGCAATGCATTGATAAGTAAATTCATTTGCGAATTTTCTTACTCTATTCGCATATTTCACACCCTCTTTAGAAGTGACTTCAATGCCTAAATAGAAGTTATCTTTAAATGGTTCAGAAAGTTTTAAGAGATATTTGTTAAATGAAGAATCGTAATTTTCAACGAATAAATCTTTAAACTTGCCTCTTACAGTTTCTAAAACCGCTGCTAAACCAGAAGCGTGTTCTTTTAATAATTCAATGGTGAGATTTTCTCTTTGAGAAATGGAATTAAGTTTTATTAAGTTACGATATCCTTCTTCGTTTAAGACATATAAAGAAAGATTATCTCCATCGACATTAAATTCTTCACCGATAAGATATGGTTTTGAGGATTTTTCCATCATCTTCACAAATGGTGGAATTCCCGCCATAGTTTCGATATCGCTCATACCCATAGCAAAATAATTGTTGCCCTTTATAGCACGGGCAATTCTTTCCATTGTTAATCCGCTTTGAAGTAAAGAATAACAAGTTACTATGTGTAAGGGTGCGAATCTCATAGCTAATATCTATTATATTAGAATACATGAAAAAAATGTACCCAGTTTGGATACATTTTAATCGCTTATTTAATTAGAATAATGCATCAAGTGCAGCGATGAATTCTGGTAATTGATCAAGTGTATCGATCTTTGCGCCAGAAGCTTGTGCGTGTCCGCCTCCACCAAATTGTGTGGCGACACCATTAATCGCTTTTTCTTTAGAACGAATACTGATTCTCCAGCATGGTTCTTTTGGATTGTCGTCTTGTGTGATGGAACACCAAGCATTGATGCCTTCAATATTAGAGAATAAATTCACATTCTCTTTACCACGTTCAGTTGTGATATTGAGTTCCTTTTGAATTTGACTATCGAGCACATAGTAAGCCACGCCTTTTTCTGAGATGTTAAAGTGGTTTAAAATGTAGGCTGTTACTTTTAAGTCGTCAACTTTCTTGAGATACATGTTTTGATAGATCTTAGAAAGTTCAATTCCACATTTGATTAATTCACCCGCAATAGCGAATGTATGTGCGGTTGTGGAACTATATTGGAATCTACCAGAATCACCGACAAGAGCGATATAGAAATAGGATGCGGCATCCTTGCTCATCACATAGTCGCCCTTAAGATTTAATAACGCACTGACGATGTTTTCACTTGCGGCAGCGGCGCTGGTATTGACCATGGAAATATTGCCCCAATGTTCAACATCTGGGTGGTGGTCAATTTTAATCTTAAATTTTGCTTTTTTAAATCTTGGATCTGCGATTCTCTTTTCATTACCGACATCTAAGATGAAGGCTAAGAATGGTTCTTTGAACCAAGATTCTGGTAAGTCTTCCATTTCTGGGAATAATCTTGGAGTGAATGTCACGTGATTATCACCGACATAATGGATTTCTTTATTTGGGAAGTTATCTTTTAACCAAGTCACTAAACCCATTTGACTTCCTAATGCATCGTAATCAGGCATTAAATGACGAAAAACACAAATACGGTCATATCTTTTAATGGCCCTTAACATGCGACGGATGTCTTTCATGAATGGCTTGGAAAATTCTTTGATGATTGGATCAACTTTTGCCATATTAATTTCCTACTTTATTTAATGCACATTTCGTAAGCATCACGAGCAATCATAACTTCTTCATCGGTTGGAATAACAACGACTTTAATCTTGCTATCCGGTGTGGATAATAAGCATTCTTTTCCGTGAATAGTGTAGTTTAATTCTTCATCAATCTTCACACCGAGAGATTCGCCGATTAATCTACAGACATCTCTTCTGGTTCTTGGTTCGTTTTCACCGATACCTGCGGAGAAGATGATTAAGTCACATCCACCTAAACGAACATAGTATTGACCGATGAAGTCTGCGATTCTTCTATTAAAAATCTTATTTGCTAAGATACATTTCTTATCACCGTTATCGACACCAGCGAGAATATCACGGGAGTCAGATGAACCACCGACACCTAAGAAACCGGATTGTTTATTGAACATTTGATAGACTTCTTCAGCGGATTTACCTGTGACTTGAACAACATAGTTGAAGACACTTGGATCCGTATCGCCTGTTCTTGTGCCCATCATGATTCCACCTAAAGGTGTTAAGCCCATTGATGTGGCGACACATTTGCCATCTTTAATCGCAGTGATACTTGCACCGGAACCGATATGGCAAGAAATGATTCTTGGATGTTCGACACCTTCGAGATATTTAAGAGCTTCTTGGGATAAGTATTTATGACTTGTGCCATGAGCGCCATATCTTCTAATGTCATATTTTTCTGTTAATTCATATGGAATTGCGAATGTGTAGTCTTCTTCTTCCATTGTTTGGTGGAAGGCTGTATCAAAGACTGCGATCATTGGGCAGTTTGGTAAAACTTCTTTAAACGCTTTGAAACATGTTAAGTGAGCAGCATTGTGAAGTGGTGCAAGTGGGATTAAAGAACGAATCTTTGCTTCTGTGTCTTCATCAAACATTGCGGATTTGCTGAAGTATTTACCACCTTGAACGATTCTGTGACCTGCTGCTTTGATTTCATCAAATGATTTAATAATACCTTTTTCGATAAATGCATTAACAACTGTTTTAGCGGCGTCTTCGTGATTCTTGAAAACAGGGAAAGTTTGATCTTTCTTTCCATCATATTTAATAGTGAAAATTCCATCTGCTAAACCGATTCTTTCACAGTTACCTGCAGCTAAAACTTTTTCTTCTGGCATTTCATACAACTTAAATTTTAAGGATGAGGAACCAGAGTTAATTGTCATTATTTTGGCCATGATTTATATACCTCTTCTAGTCGCTAATATTATACAAATGTTAGCCAATTCCTTTCAATTGATATTGAAGCCAATTTTACATAACTTTTGTCTTCTTAAAAAATATGAGACTCGAAGTATCCCGATATTTATATATATTATATTTCTATACCCAATTGAATAATTTGAGTATATAAATATAGGGATAAATTTTTGCCACAAAAATAGTGCTTGATTTTTATTGAAATTTTTTCTTACCATATGGCCATAGCATGTCACCAAAAAGAAAACCTAAAACTTATGATCCCACCGATTTGATTGAAGCGGTTAATTCATTGCCTAATCCAATGATTGATGTTAAACACAAACTATCAATTTTCATCGAGGGTAATGCTCGCAGCAATCAAACAAGAGTAGAACATATTGTAGATTACAGCCATGATTTAAAAGTAAGGGATATCTTATCGATACCTGAAGGAATAAGAAATTATTTTGCGTATAAAAAGGACCCAACTTATAAAAATACATTTAATTTCTACATTGTTCGAAAAGGACAAGATAAGGGTTTTATCAAGGTGTCAATTAGGATTGATGACAACAATCCTCAAAGAGCTTGGGTAAAAACAATCTTTATTGCTTACAAAATTAAATAGGTATATCGCTTTTCAGAAAGTTTGATATAATACAATTGTCAGAGGTGGAGAACCAGTGTGCGACCACGACGCATTCCTTCGGGAATGGATGCAGCGATCCAGAATGTTAACTGCTCTGGCTGACAAATGAATGATGTCTCGTTTGAGACATTTTTCTTTTGTTTAAAAGATTAATTTTCAATAAATTGAATAAAAATACACGGCATGTGTATGTGTTGCATATATCCGCAAAAGATTTTTATAATTATTTTGTTAAGAATTAATTGGGGGAAACTCTTATGAAAATAAGGAATTCGTTAGCAATCCTTTGTTCTGCTGCTTTTTGTTTTACTCTTGCTTTAGCTGGCTGTAATCAAAAAGGTGGCGGTCAAGGTGCAAAAGACACATGGACAGTCACATTTAATTCCATGGGTGGCTCAGAGGTAGCACCAGTGGAAGTGAAAAATGGTGAAACAGTCGAAAAACCAGCTGATCCAACAAAAGCTAATTACACATTCAAGCAATGGTGTGAGGATGAAGCTGGTGTAACACCATTTGACTTTGCAACTCCAATTACCACAAATTGGACTTTATTCGCCACATGGACACCTGGCGGTGGAGGCGGTGGCGGTGGCGGTGGAGGCGATATCGTCCCACCAGACCCAACAGTTTATCCTTACTATGTAACTATTGGTTCAAATACCACTGGATTATCACAAGTTGACAAAGATGCAGGTGATCCATCTAACTTAGTAGCAAAATATAAAGCTTCTGTTGCATCTGTTACTGCGGGTGATCAAATCACATTTACTAATGGTCAAGAACCAATTAGACCTGGTTCTGATGCAGAAGATGCTACAAACAAGAATAATAAGAATGGTTCTTGGGAGAATGGTTTTACCATTCATAATGATGCCACAAACGTTGAAGTGTGGTTAAAAGAATGGGGCGATGGCTATTCATTCTGGATTACCGGTTATGATGCTGGTAGCACACCAGAACCAGGAAAAACACCTCATGGACCAGAAGGTTCCAGCCATGTTAGTTGGTATCTCGTTGGCCAAGGAAGCTTTGTTACCGATAGTTGGTCTATTGCTGGTGGCGTTCAACTATGGAGTAATCCTAATTCCGATACTGACAAGGGTTGTGTCCTTGATATAACATTTGAAGTTGGCGATAAATTTAAAGTCACTGATGGAAATACTTGGTTTGGATATGAAAAGATCGATACTTATGCATCTCCAAATAATAAAGGTTTAACAAACTTTGAAGGAACTCCAGATGGTTTTAATGGCCAAAATATCGAATGTACAGTTGCTGGTGTTTATAACATATACGTTAACAGCGCCGGTACATACTGGATTGAAGCTGCTTAATCAATAAACTAGGGGGATTAATTATGAAAAAGAAAATTCTTCCGATTGTTACAATATGCATGATTGCAGGTCTTTTGCCTGCTTGCCAAAAGCAAGGTGGTACCCCAGGTGGAAACACCTCAATTGTTGAACAAGAATATACATTAACATTCAACTATTGTAATGGCACTGACATAGTCAGAAAAACTGGCAAAAAAGGTGAAGAAATTGACCTTCCTGCTGGCAAAAATGCCGGCGGCAAAATGTTCGTTGGTTGGTCCACCGAATATGACGCCACAAAGAAATTTGGCAATGTCGACAGAGTCGTTACTGGTAAAAAAGTGACAGTTGGTGAATCTAACCAAGTATATTATGCTGCTTATAACACGGTTCCAGATCACACTGAGGCTGAAGTTGAAGCCTATATGAATGGTTTGAAACAATCTAGTGTTGCTAACCATCTCTATTACCATTATTACCGTTTCAAAGGCGACTATACCGATTGGGACGTTTGGGCATGGGCTTATAAGCCAGATGCTGGCGAAGGCGCTAAATTCGACTGGAAAAATGATGTCGATAACTTTGGTGGTGCCTATGTTGATATTGATTTAAACGGCACATATGATGGTGGCTGGAACTCCTATACAAAAGTTATGGGTGGTACAGTTGTTAAATATCAAGGTGCCGAACAAATCGGTTTACAAATCGTTCAAACATCAACCCGTCAATCCAGCAGTGGATTCTGGGTGAATGATGGTTCCAACTTATATATCTCATTAGCAGATTACGCTTTACCTTTAAATGGTGGTGGTACTGCTTATCACGTTTTCGTTGTTCAAGATAACGTGCAAGATCCTAAGACCGCACCAAGTACAAGTAATGCCGACCCATTTGACGGCGATGATGGCTCAAATGTTACCTATGGTAATAATGCCTATGACAACATCAATTGGTCTTCTACACCAGCTAAAACCGCAACCGCAGAAGACTTCAAATCTGTCGGTGTTGGTTATCAAATCATGGTCAGTAGTTTTGCTGACTCCGATGGTGATGGATTTGGTGATATCTATGGTATTACCTGTAAATTAGATTACTTAGAAGCCTTAGGTGTTAAAGCCTTGTGGCTCACACCAATTCAATTATCTGATTCATATCATGGCTATGATATTACAGACTACGAAATGGTCGATCCTAAGTTTGGTTCAACAGCTTCTACCGCTGGTGTGCAAAATGGTGGTGTAGTAACATCTGAAACCGCATTAGCGGATTATCGTGAACTCATTACCGCAGCACATGCTAAAGGTATGAAAGTTGTTATGGACTTAGTCCTTAACCATACATCTACATCTAATAAGTGGTTCGTGAGATCCGCAAACTTAGATGCTAATTATCGTGGTTACTATCAATGGGGCAACCACAATACTCAATCTGCAATTAGAGAAGAAAAATCATGGTACCGTTATGGTGACCATCCATATTCTTTCTATGCCAAGTTTGGTTCTGGTATGCCAGAACTCAACTACTCATATAAGGCCACTCGTGATGCTGTTGAAGATATGTCAGCATGGTGGGTGAGAGAAGTTGGCGTTGATGGATTCAGACTTGATGCTGTTAAGCACATCTATATGGCGGATGAAACAACCACAAGAAGTGGCGACACAATTATTAAAGACCAAGCCGCTGCTGGTGACTATTCATCTAACTTAACTAAGAACTTACACTTCTTTAGAGAACTTAAAGCAAACGTCTCTCAAAAAGCTGGCAAGAATGTATTCTTCGTCGGTGAAAACTTCGATGGACATGCTTACCAAGTTTCTCCATATTATGAAGCGTTTGATAGTATGTTTGATTTCTATTCATACTTCAATTTAACAAGTAATGCCGCAACCGGTGTTAGTGGTAATCAACATGGTACCGCTAGTGGATTCTTCACATCTACAACAGGTACTTACAATCCACAAATTGGTAGCGATGTTTTGAATTCCGACTCTGCTCTTAGCATTGCTAAAGGCAAGAAATGGAACTTCCCAACCGTTTATAGTGTTTATAACGAATATCGTGGAGATACCTCATTACCAGGTTTATTCACATCTAACCATGATATCGCTCGTGTTATTAACCGTGTTGCTGGTACAGGTACAGGCGATGGCATCCAAGCACAAGGTACAATCGGTACATCTAACTACGCAAAATACGAAAGATCTGCTGACTTAGTGAAATTTGCAGAACTTATGATGCCAGGTCTCACATGGGTCTACTATGGCGATGAAATTGGTATGACAGGTAACTTCCCACATGGTACAGATGCACAAAGTGATTATGCTGACTTATGGTACCGTCAACCAATGAAGTGGACCATGACACAAGATGGAGACTTCATGACCGATTACTATGTAACTGGTTCTAAGATGAAGGTTCAATGGGATGGCGTTAACTCTTCTGATGTTGTTGTTCCTGCAATGCAACAAATGAATGATGCTAATAGTGAATTCGGCCACATGAAAGATTTCATCAAAATTAAAACTGATGGCAGTGATGCCGCAAAAGCACTTATTCTTGGTAGTATCGAATACGTTTACTACTGCAATGGCACTGGATGCGATAATGTCTTACAATTCAAACGTGTCTATAATGGCACAACTGTTAAAGTTATCGTTAACTTCAGTGGAACAACATTTAGCTCAACCGCAAACGGATTCTCTTCAGGTACAGTGTTAGCTTCCTATGGTGGAGCGACCGTAAATAACATTCCTGGATACTCCGCAATTGTTGTTAAGGCCTAATTCATTAAAAAAGTAAGTGGTGGTCGAACAAAACCGCCACTTTTCTTTTGCTCTTTTATATCAAAAACAAGGATTATATTAATATCTTTTTTAAAATAACTTGCGTATAATATATGTAAGTATACGTGTGTATTCGTATTGAAACACACAGAAGGAGAAAAACATATGAAAGCAAAACATGTTTTCACTGCGTTAGGTCTCGCTTTTGTTATGGGTGCAGGTGTTGTGGCAGGAATTGCTACGAATAGAAACATTAAACCCGTTAAAGCCGCTGTTGATAGAACTGTTTATTGTGCTATCGACACAACAACATTGGGAAGCTACACATTAAAGTTGAACTGCAATGTTGGCGACAATAACACCTGGGTCCAAACAGACATGGTGGACCTTAACGATACAACAACATATGCCGGCAAAAAAGTTTTTTCCGGAACTTTTAGTGAACGTTATGGCGGTGTTGATGCAATGCAATTCCAACTTTATGACGGAAGCAGCTGGCACGCACAAGATCAAGTAATTAGTTCTTGGACAACTTCTGGTAATTATGCCGACAAACTACATGTTTATGGTGGAGCAGCTAATTCTTGGGAAACTTATTCTGCCTTGCCAACACATACTTATTCTTATTCCATAAATAATGGAACATATGTGGATATGGTGGATCATACCGGTGGAGAAGTTAAAAGTCCATCTGCTGTTAGTTTAGCTGAAGGCGATATCCTTACATTCCAAAAAGATGATGTTGATCTCGCTGTTGGCGGAAAAAGAAACAGTAAAGTAGTTAACGATAGTTCATACGAATTAAGAGTTATTGCTGATGGATCAGAAACGCTTTACTTAGACACAACCACAGATGAATTATGGGCTGGTCAATACTCCATTAGCGATGGCTACTATGTAGCAGGTACAATGACAAACTGGGTTGATACAAGATTCCTTATTCCTATGACCGCAACTGATGGTGTTTATAAATCAGCAACATTCTCTGCTTCAGTTGACGATAAACTCAAAATCGTACAAGTTACTAATAATGCTGTTGCTGATAGTGATTGGTTAGGTGTCAAAGATTCTATCGTTCACACAGCAACAGAAGCTCATGCTGAATATGATAGTACTTCTACCAATGTCAAAATCACTGACAACGGTCAATACTATGTGCAATTTACAGCATCTGAAATCGACAATGGATATGTACCATATCATGTTGAAAATCCTAATTACGTACCAGATATTCCCGCTGAAGATGGCTATTACATCTGTGGTGAATTCTCTAGCGTTCCTTCATGGAAATATAATGGCGCAACTAAAATGACAAATACCACAGGTGAAAACGTTGCTTATGAAATGAACTTCCTTCTCGCTGTTGGCGATCAATTAAGAGTTCGTAGTTATTTCACTGATAGACCAAATGGTCAAGCCGCTGACCAATGGGCAGAACTTGGCGATAATGGTTATGCTCATGAAACAACTGGTTGGGGCAAGAAAACAGGCGATAACTTCGAAGCCACAGTCGCAGGATACTATGATGTCTATGCAAAATATGAGAACGACGCATTTATGTTCTACGTTGCTCCACATGTTGATACATATCAAATCGATTTATCCGCAGTCTTATACGAAGGCAAGCAAGTTGCTGGTGTTCAAGCTTTAGACTATCAATTAGCCTATGCTGGTAGCAATTTCACACCTTCATTCCCATCAATCAATGGTTATGTCGGATATAAAATTTTCGAAGATTCTGATTGCTTAACAGAATATACACCAAAACAATATAATGCTGCTGGTCAACTTTATCTCCAATATATGAGAGAAGGCTACTATGTAGCAGGTGATGCTACATTCTCAGGTAGTGTCAATGCTGCTTGGAACGTTGAAGGCGCCACAAGATTAAGTGATACCAATTTAAACGATCCTGCAAATATGCTTGAAGGAACAGTAGTTATTCCAGAAGGTGCTTCTACTGAAAATCCAGTCTTAGTTAAACCAATGAGATTCTCATCAAGCAATCAACATCAATGGTTATATTTCGAATTAGGTGCAACATACTCATTTGCTTCTATTGAAAGCGAACAAGGTAACTTAGCATTCACCAAAGGTGGAACATACGCTGTTTATGTGAAGATGGTTAATGATGTTCCAACCGTTTGGTTAAACGAAGGTATCGATGCATTCAACACCAAATTCTTAACCGATGTCGGTGGTGTGTGTAATGGCATCTTAAACGGTTCTAAAGATTTAGATAATCTTAAAGCTGTTTGGTTAGATGTTAAAGCTGCTTATGAATCATTAAGTGCTGATGAAAAAGCTGAATACACAGCATTAACAATTAATGACGGTAATGAAAATGGTTCTGACTTAGAAAAAGTCATCGCTAAATATTCATATATCGTTCATAAATATGGCACAAGTAATTGTGAAGACTTCTTTTGGGGTCAAACATATGCCGCACAATCTAATGGATTTAACGTCATTAACAACAATAACATTATGTTAATTACAGTTATCTCCTTAAGTATTGTTGCTATCAGT
>JAFZRR010000001.1 GCA_017619815.1 Bacilli bacterium
CATCATAATGATAGTAATTACTATAGTAAAAATACCTTGGATAAATGTTTTGAATACAGCGTATATACCTGTTGAAACACTTTCCATATCTCTAATTTCTAACTGTAATAAATCGCCATTAAATCTCTGATCAAAATCTTTAAGTGGAATGGAATTAATTTTGTTAAAGACATCATCTCTCATTCTCTTAATGCTGCGTTGAGCAATCTTACCAACAAAGAACTCAAAGAAATAATCGAAAACGGTACCGATAACTGATAGACCTAACGAAATAATAAGAGTTAGATAGAAACCTTGGGAATTATCGTTTCTAGCATAATCTAGTGTTAAGCCAAGGATAAATGGTTGCGCCATTTGAGATATGACGAAAACCATGCCAAAAATGACACTTACTATAAGTAAAGTCTTCTCTAAACCTAAATAATGAAGGATTCTTTTCTTATTCGTCATACTATCCTTTCTGAATTTGTGTTTCGTAAATTTCTTTATAGATATCGCAATTCTTTAATAATTGTTCGTGTGTTCCAATGCCCACGACAAAACCTTTATCTAAAACGATAATTTGATCGGCATCTGAAATCGTTGCGACACGTTGAGAAATAATAATCTTAGTAATATCTTTCATCTCTTTGAGATGCTCTCTAATCTTTTTATCCGTTAATAAATCTAATGCGGAAGTTGAATCATCAAACACCAAAAGCTCGGACTTCTTTGCTAAAGCGCGAGCGATACATAATCTTTGTCTTTGACCTCCAGAGAAATTATTTCCTCCTTCGACAACTTCGTGATTTAGGTAATCGTCATATTTACTGACGAACTCATAAGCTTCCGCTTGTTTCAAGGCTATTTCAATTTCTTCGTCGCTAATATTTGGATTCGCCATTAAGAAATTGGATTTAATTGTGCCTTTAAACAAACGAGACTTCTGATTAACTAAACCGATTTCTTTTCTTAATGAAGATAAATCATAATCCTTAACATTGATTCCCTTGTATTCAACTTCACCTTTACTAGCGTCGTAGAATCTTTCCACTAAGTTAATAATTGTGGATTTGCCAGAACCTGTTCCGCCGATAACACCAAGTGTTTGGTTTTTCTTTAATGTAAATGTCAAATCATTTAATGCGTAATGATCGCTACTTTCTTTATAAGAAAAATAGACATTCTTAAAGGCGATAATATCGCCATCGGTAAATGAATCATTAATTTTATTTCCGCTTGTTATAGAAGGCTCTAATGACAATATTTGGTTAATTCTCTTTCTTGCGACACCGCCCTTAATGATATCTAACAAAACAGGTGGTAATTGGGTCACCGCAAAGAAGATCTGCGCTAAGTAAGCCATCTCGGCAATTATTGTTGAAGAGATAACAACCTTTTCGGCGTCGGTATCATTTAATAAAGTTCCTCTTACCAAGAAAACGATAAGGATGGTAATTAATGCGGTTGATGCAAAAACGATTGGATTAATCAAGGAGTTGATCTTGTGAACGTTTATGGATTTATTTTGATAATTTGATGTAGTTTGGCCAAACGATTCTGTTTCTTCGCTTTGTCTATTAAAAGCGCGTATGACTCTAGCACCATTAATGTCATCGTTGCTCTTTGTGGAGATATCATCTAAAGCTTCTTGGATAGAAGTATATTTCTTGGAAGATTGTCCTAAAACCAAGAAGATTACTATTAGTAATGTCGGAACTAACGCGATAAATGCTAAACCAATTCTCCAATCTAAAATAAAGGAGAATATGAGAGAACCCAAAATAATCGCAGGAGATCTTACTACCAAACGAACAAAGAACAAGATTGCTTGTTGAATCTGATAGGAATCGCTATTTAATGATGTCATTAATCTACCGTTTCCAAATTTTTCACGGTCTTTTTTACTTAACGAAATAATTTTCTCGTACAAGCATTCGCGCACCTCTGTGCCTACGTTCATGGCTGTACGTGCAGCTATATATTGCGTGAGCATAGTGAACGCGAATCCAATCACGCCCATAACGAGAATGATTGTTCCACCAATAATTGCATCATTAAGAGATTGATTATCTGGAATCCAAGTCCCAAACAAACGTATAAATGAACCAAGCTTTTGAGAGAACTGGTTTGGTATAACAGATGGATCACCATATTGATTGAGGTCAATGATGGCTTTCATGAATAGTGGAATAAGCAAATCGAAAAAGGCTTCAATAAGCTTAATTAACGGACCTATAGTTAGGGCCACAAAGTGCTTCCTATATATTTGACCAATTCGCTTTGTCATCTTTGTTATATTAACACATTAAAAAGTTTCGTGTTAGAATATGCCCATGAAATATAAATATTATGGCCACGGTGTGAAGGGGTTAACACCGATAAATAATAATTTTCCTTACATTAAATCTCCTAGAGATCTTTACGATATTTTAACTTCCGTTTGGAGTAGAGAAACCTGTTCTCCAAAGATGAGAAAAGAGTGGACTGAAAAGAATAAACCTTGGGGTCAATGTTCAATCACTTCTTTCCTAGCTCAAGATATCTTTGGTGGTGAAGTTTACGCTGTGCCAATCGAAGGTGATTTAATGCATTGTTTCAATGTCGTTGATGGAAAAATGTTCGATTTAACAAGTGAACAATTTGCTAATATGAAATTAACCTATAACACGATGCATTATCAAGATAGAGATAGAGCCTTATTTTTTGATAAAGAAAAAGAAGGAAGATATCTGCTTTTAAAGCAAGCTGTTATCGAAAATGGAGAAAAGATTCTCAAGAAGAAAAAAGCTAAAAGAGTAGTGGGAAGAGTATTCGGAACAATAGGATGTCTTTTGGCAGCAGTTGTCGTCCTTGCTGGAGCCTATGTCGGATACGTTCTTCTCTCTTATAACAGAATTGGAAATATAGATTTAAAAGTGGGTCGTAGATCCGTACTACAACAAGTGGAAGTCGGTACTACATATAAAGCCTTAACTTATAATTTGGGTTTTGGTGCCTATTCACAAGACTACACATTCTTCTTAGATACTGGCTACGATGATGACGGTAACGCAACATGCGGACATTATTCCACCGCAAAGAGCAAGGCGGTTGTTGAATTCAATACGTTAGGTGCAATCGACACTGCTTTAGCAGCACAAGCTGATTTCGTATTCTTCCAAGAGGTTGATACCAACTCCACAAGAAGTTATCACGTCAACCAAGACATGAGCATTATTGAATCTTATCCAGAATATGATCATGTACACGCGAAGAACTTCCATTCTGCGTTCTTACCATATCCTTTATATGACATGCACGGAGCAGTTCAAGCAGGATTAACTACAGTCAGTAAATATCAAATCCAAAGCGCTCAAAGAAAAGAATATACAATCAGTTCATCTTTCTCTAAGTTCTTTGACCTCGATAGATGTTTCTCTGTTTCACAAATAAAAGTGGAAAACGGTAAGAATTTGTGGATGGTCAATTCCCATATGTCCGCCTATGATAGCGGTGGCACAATTAGAGAAAAACAAGTCCAAGAATTGAACGCATTCTTAAAAGAGAAAAAAGCGGCTAATGACTATGTGGTTGTTGGTGGCGACTGGAACCATGACCTATTAACCTATAATCCAGATTATTCTTATACGCTAGAAGAAGGTCATCGTGCCTTCAATATGACTAAGAAAACACCAGACTGGGTTAGCTATTATTTTGAGTATAATGGCGAGAAAGGAAAAACACCTTTAACCGAAGGATATAAAATGGTGGCGAGTGATAATACTCCAACATGCAGAAACAACGATATTGAATGGGATCCAAACAAAACATTTGTCTGCTGCATTGATGGGTTTGTTGTCAGTGATAATATTGAAGTCATTGAACACCACAACATCCAAACTAAGAACGGCAATAAAGGACTTGATGGATTTGCGTTCGCAGACCATGACCCAGCATATATCGAATTTAAGTTACTTTAATTAAATACAAAAACGAATAATACCTTAGCTTCCACTGATATGAAGTTGAGGTATTTTTTCTTTATGGGTGGAAAAACTACGGGAAATTAAATATACTATTTACGATACTGTAGAAAGATAAAAGGTGAACATTATGCCATATTGTAGAAATTGTGGAGCAAGAATTACTAAATTTGAGAAAGATATTTGTCCTGTTTGTGGAACTAGAGACCCATTAGATGGCGCAAGCAGCGACACTGTTGAAATCACAAGCCAATTAGACTTAAGCCAAAAAGAAAATAGAAAGCATTACAAAGCTCATTTTAGACTTAATACCTTCATTTTCTTCATCTTCTTAGGATGGACAGGTTTAGGTTTCTTCTATTTAGCTTTTAAAAAGAGAGGAATTATCTGGTTACTTTGTAATTTAGCGGTCCTCGGTGGATTAATTGCATTATTTGCATTCGCAATTCTTTCTCCAGACAATTGGCTCGCATATGCCGCACCTGTATCAGTTGTGTATTTAGTGAATATCGGCGTTGGAATTTATTATCTTTGCAGGAAAGATATTAAAGATGGAAATGGAGAATTCATTCATTAATGCAAAGATATTTTGCTAATAAAGTTGGTGAAAATATTATTTTAGGTGATGGCGATGTCCATCATCTTTTGCATGTTATGCGCGCTAAAAAAGGCGACGAAATAGAGGCTGTTGCGGACAACAAGCTTTATGCTTGTATCATTGAATCAATAAGCCCATTAGTTATTAAAACTAACTATGAAATACCCACAGACAGTGAACTAAAAGAAGATGTCACTTTATTCTTTGCTTTAGCAAAAGGCGAGAAAATCGATTTTGTTATTCAAAAAGCTACAGAGTTAGGCGCTGGTAGAATCGTTTTATTAAAAACCGAAAGATGTGTGGTTAAGTTTGAAGAAAAGAATTTAAAACACAAACTCGAAAGATTTGAAAAGATCGCTAAAGAAGCTAGTGAACAAAGTCATCGCTTGAGAATTCCAGGAATAGTGGGTGTTGTTGACATCAAAAACATTCCTCAAGATTTATTAGCGGAAGTTAATCTTATCGCTTATGAAAAAGAAGCAGGTCAAACCGATTCATTAATTAGCCACATCGAAAAAGGAAAAACATTATCAGTGATGATTGGACCTGAAGGTGGTTTCAGTGAAGAAGAAGTCAAAACGTTAGTAAATAAGTATGGTTTTGTGACCGTTTCTCTTGGAAAACGTATTTTAAGAACAGAAACGGCCGCAGTATATGCCTTAAGTGTCATCGGTGCATTATTGGAGAAATAGTATGGCAAGAATATATGATCTTCTCTCATCCAAACAAAAATACCGCCGTCCATTTTCTAGTGGCGAAGATTTTAAATATTTCATGGATAACCGTGAAAAATTAGGCAAGTTTAAAAGATTCACTGAACTATACGATAGTGAAGAAAATGAATTTGATATTATGAGAGCAAATATTTTGCTCAGAGGTTTAGAAAACAAAACTCTCTTTGAAAAAGAGATTGTGAATATTAAAAGCCACGGAGAAATTGAAACAGGTAAATTTATTCTCACTTTAAAAGAGAGAATGCTTGGTCAACCATATTACGACTTCAATGGAACGAAGATTTATATTCCTTTCTTTTCTAGTGCTTTAAACCAAATCTACACAAACGAACCAGAGAAATTATTGTCTCTTCCATATAGTGAACTAGAACACGATTTTGAAGATGCTTGCGTTGATCCCTTTGATACATATGGTGCTGAACTATTCAATTCCTATTTCACTTCCTTAGTGAAGATTGCTTCTTCTAAACACGCAACAGCGTTTTTCTACTACGACACAAACACAGTTTATATCATCAATGACCAAGGTCGATTAGATGGTAAATTTGTGTTATTTGACAAATACATGAAGAAAGTTTCTTATACCCATATGATTGAGAGAATTTCTCCATTTATAGAAGCATACTTCAATAATGATAGACAAGGTTTGGTGGATGCCTTGTTAGAACATAAACTCATCTCCCCACAAATGCATAAATTGCTCAATAAATAACAAATGAAATTCAAGGTATATTCTTTAGGATGTAAGGTTAATTCTTATGAATGCTCAGCGCTTTCATCTCTTTTGTTATCCAAAGGCTATATTGAAAGCAAAGATGATGACTGTGACATTATCATTATTAACACATGTTCAGTGACCGCAACCGCTGATCAAAAGTCTAGACAACATATTAGAAAGATGATGAAAAATTATCCTAACGCGTTATGTGTTGTGATGGGTTGTTATTCACAAGGTAACATGGAATATATTTCTAAAGAAATCAATCCTCAAATTCTTGTTGGAACATCTCATAGGAACGAAATTCCAGAACTTATAGACGAGTATTTAAAAAATAAAAAACCAATCGTTAAGGTTGATGCCAATCCTCGCGAATTTAAGTATGAAGAACTTGGTGTTACTTCATTTTCTGAGAACGTTAGAGCTTATTTAAAAATCCAAGACGGTTGTGACAATTTCTGCACATATTGTTTAATTCCGTATCGTCGCGGAAAGATGAGAAGTAGGTCAAAGGAAAATGTCATTGAAGAGGCAAAATATCTCATTGGTCAAGGCTATCAAGAAATCGTCCTTACTGGTATCCATGTCGGTGGATATGGAAGAGATTTAGAAGATACATCATTCTCTGATTTAGTGGACACGCTTTGTAATCTTGATGGTCTTAATAGTTTGAGAATTTCCTCTATTGAAGAAAGCGAAATTGATGAACACTTAATCGACCTCGTCGTGAACAATAAAGTTTTGGCTAAGCATTTACACATTCCACTTCAAAGCGGTTCTGAAACTGTCTTAAAGCGTATGAATCGTAAATATGACAAAGCTCAGTTCTTAGCTAAGCTTCAAAAGATTAGAAAGGCATGCCCGGATATTGCCTTAACCACAGACGTAATAGTGGGATTCCCTGGCGAAACGGATGAAGAATTTGACGAAACGGTGGCATTTATCAAAGAATGCGACTTCAATATGTTACATGTATTCCCATTTAGTGCGCGTGAGGGTACCGCAGCGTATTTAATGAAAAACCAAGTGAACCCACAAGTGAAAAAAGAAAGAGCGAGAATCCTACTTGATCTCTCAAATGAACTTTGGGATAAATACGTAAACCAATTTATCGGCAAAGAAGTTGAAGTTCTTATCGAAGAAAATATTGAACAAGAAAACGCTTCATTAGGGCACACAACTAACTATATCAATGTAAAAATAGCAAATAATATGTATAAACCAGGTCAAAAAGTGGTAATTAATCTACAAAAAAGTATGATTATATCGAAATAAAACGCGTTTTTTTAGAACTTGACCAAAGAAATATTGACACAATAATGCATAAATTAATATAATTAACGGCGTTAGAAAAATGGAGGAATAGCGAATATGGCAGTCCCACAAAGAAGAATTAGCAAAACACGTAAAAGAATGAGAAGAACTCATTTTAAATTACAAGCCGCAGGTTTAGTCACATGTCCAAAATGTGGTGCGATGATCAAATCCCATCACGTTTGTCCAAAATGTGGTTACTATGATGGCAAAGTTGTCGTTTTAAATGGCAAAGTTGTTAAAGAACAACCAAAGAAAGAAGCCAAAAAACCAGCTAAGAAAGCTAGCAAAAAAGAAGCAAAATAAGAATAGGTATATAAAGACCTGTTCTTTTTTGTTATATTAAATACGTTGAGGAGATTGAAATATGCAATACAACAAATTAATCGATCACACACTTTTGAAACAAGATGCTTCTCCAGAACAAATTGTTAAATTATGTGAAGAAGCAAAAGAATTTCACTTCATGAGCGTTTGTGTCAATCCTGCTTACGTCCCACTTGCCGCTCAACAATTAAAAGGCAGTGATGTTAAAGTCTGTACCGTTATTGGCTTCCCATTAGGTATGAACTTAACAAAGACCAAAGTCGAAGAAGCAGAATTAGCTATTAAAGAAGGCGCTGAAGAAATCGATATGGTCATCAATGTCGGTATGTTAAAAGCCGGTCATGATGATTACGTGAGAGAAGAAATTCGCTTATTAAAAGAAGTTGCGGGTTCTAGAGTCCTTAAGGTCATCATTGAAACATGCTTATTAACAGATGATGAAAAAGTTAGAGCGTGTATCGCTTCTAAAGAAGCTGGTGCAGACTTCGTTAAGACAAGCACAGGTTTCTCTACAGGTGGCGCAACCGCACACGATGTTGCCTTAATGAGAAAGACAGTTGGCCCAGATATGGGTGTTAAAGCTTCTGGTGGTGTGAGAACACACGAAGATTTAGTTGCTATGGTGGAAGCTGGTGCAAACCGTATCGGTACCTCCAACGGAACAAAAATTCTCTAAGATTAATTAATAATTTAATAAGAAAAGATGCAGTCACATTTTTGTGGTTGCATTTTCTTTTCATAAAAGAATATAATATACGCGTTGCGAAAAACACGAATGGAGGTGAAACTATGCCAAAAACAGTAGTTCGTGAAAACGAAACACTTGATGATGCATTACGCAGATTCAAAAGACAAGTTAATAAGGCTGGTACCATCCAGGAGTGCCGCCGCAGAGAATCTTTCTTAAAGAAAGGTCTCAAGAGAAAACTTAAAAGCGAAAACGCTCGTCGTAAAAACCGCAAATAAGTTTATTAACCTAATGGGCTCTGGAATATGGGCCCTTTAACATCGCGGGGTAGAGCAGTCTGGTAGCTCGTCGGGCCCATAACCCGGAGGTCATTGGTTCAAATCCACTCCCCGCAACCAAACGACAAAATAGACCCATAGGGGTCTTTTCTTTTTGTTCTGCGGGAGTGGAATGACAATTTATTACTACGCGATTACAAAATGATGTGGATCTAAATGACCACAACTTGGATCAACATTACTATATCCAGCGGAATTTTCTGCGGAGATGTAATATTTTATATCATCGCCAGATTCTAATCCGGTGAATGAATAAGTGTAGTTTGTGCTTTCTTTATATTGCACCATAGGTGCTTCTACATATGTAGCGTTATTAATTGAGTAGTGGATAACAGGAGTTTCTAAACCTGTGTTGGAATAATCAACAACATTTGTTTTAACAACATATTCATCTTGAAGTTCGACCGTTCCGTTATAAACTTCACGAGAATCGATAAAGACCATATTTTGTTCTGGGACTTCGTGGGTGCGGCAGTGGAGCGCATCGGTATTTAAGAAACATCTAGACTCCGCAAAGTCAAAACCTTCAATTCCAACAACTTCATAACCAGGCAAAGCTTCGCGATATACTTCTAAAGCCGCTTCGTTATAAGAGGCGTTTTCGCCTAAAGGCATATAAACGTGGTTATTCGCTATTAAAGAATTTGTGTATGGTGCGATAGTATCTCCGCCAGGTTCTTCAATTCTATAAACGCGATAATTATATCCATATGAACACTTTGTGTTTGCAAGTTCATTTGCCACTTGTTCGTAATAGGAATAACGAGGATTAGTTTCGGGAAGTTTTGCGACAACAATCTTATCTGGCGCGACAATCTTACCCCAACAGTCAATGTGAGCGATATAGTCACCTTGTGGGTCGATAGTGATAACATAGTTATCCGTACCGGTGTATTGATTCATTTGGTTTCTGACTTTGGTTTCATTATTGTTGTTTTCAGAAATCACCAAGTCATCGCTGAACGCAGTACCTCTTCCATCTTGCATGAGGTTGCCACCGGTATGGACAATATCCATCTTTTTATAACCGATATTAAAGTATTGTGATAACTTCTTTGGAACACTGTTTTGTTCGGTTCTTTGCGGACGATTATATGTGAAATCAACCACTGATAATGATTTTTTATCAAAAACATAGAACGGAGAAAAGTCCCTCACCCAATATGTGTAATCATCATCAATATCCATATCGATAAATGTGATGTTTTCCATATTAGCGTTCACTTCTTGCATACAACTTCTTGCTGCACTGATGCGAGATTTGCCAGTGGAACTTGGGTTACAAAGTAAAAGAATCTTATTATCTTTTGCAATTTCTTTATAAACGTCTAATGGAACATTGTTTGGGAAACACATTTTGACCATTGATACTGGTTCAAATTCCGCAGGCATTCTTTTATTTAATGTCTCAATTAAAACATCTTCTTGTTCTTCTTCGCCAGGATCTGGTGGAACGAGACGGTTTTCTTTCCAATTACATGAACTGAGAGTAAGAAGACTTAAGATTGATAGTGCAAATACGACTCTATTTTTATACATAAGCTATTTCTTATTATATAAGTTTTGTCAAAAATATACATAACAATGATATATTCGATTTTTCTTGAAGTTTGGCTTTTATAAGACTATCCTATAGTAAGAAAGGTAAGAAAAGTAAGAATTATGAAAAAGACTTTTGATAACCGATTCATCGTATCCGTAAAAGTGGGACCAAAAGGTCAAATTACTATTCCTAAAGAAGCTAGGGAAATGTTTGACATTAAAGAAGGCGACACACTTATGGTATTAGGTGATAATTCAAGGGGCGGTATCGCTTTAATGAAAGCTGACTCTTTCTATAAGATTATGGAGGAACAAATGAAATGAGTGATTTTCTAGCCTTAGAGAATGTCAATAAGAAATACCCAACATTCTCCTTGAAGGATGTATCTTTCGCCATTAAACCGGGCGAAATCATGGGTTTTATCGGTCGTAATGGTGCGGGCAAAACAACCACACTTAAAAGCATCATGAATTTAATTCACTATGACAGTGGTAAAATCATGGCCTTTGGCACCGATATGAAAGAAAATGAACTAGCTAACAAACAAAGAATTGGTTTTGCTTTAAGTGAACTTAACTATTATCCAAACAAAACCATCAGACAATTAATGCAAGTCACTAGAAAGTTTTATAAAAACTTCGATGATGCGAAGTTTGAACAAGTGTGCAAATTATTCAATTTAAATATTGATAAGAAACTCGAAGAGTTATCTAGTGGTATGAAAGTGAAATATAGCGTTGCTATCGCTTTAAGTCATCACGCAGAATTATTAATCTTAGATGAACCAACATCCGGACTTGATCCAGTCTCAAGAGATGAAATCTTAGATATCTTTAGAGAAATCGTTAAAAGTGGTGATAGAGCAATTCTTTTCTCCACGCACATCACCAGTGATTTAGATAAGTGTGCATCTAATATCACCTATATTCACGATGGTTCCATCGTTTATTCAGGAACAAAGAAGGACTTTGTTAATTCTTATTTATTTGTTAAAGACAAAACAATGAATAAAGAATTAGAAAAAGAATACATTGCCTATAAGGAACTCGATGATCGCATTGAAGGCCTTATTTCTGCGGATAATAAAGACGTTTTTGTGAAAAACGGTCTAAAACCTGAAGAACCAGATTTAGAACAAATCATGGTGTTCTTAGAAAGGAGAGATGCTAATGAAAGCTTTACTTTATAAAGAGTTTAAACTCTCCATGCACGTCATGTGCTATATCTTTATTGCCGCTTTCCCATTCATGATTCTCATCCCATCTTATCCAGTGGCGATTGGATTCATCTATGTCTTAAGCTGCTACCCAGTCTTATTCTTAGGTGCGAATAAAGGACAACAATCTAACGACTTATTGTTCTCAACATTGTTACCAGTTCGTAAGAAAGATATCGTCTTAGCGAGAATCTTCACCGTTCTTATTATGCAATTAGCCTTTATGGCTATTATGAGCGCTCTTCTCCCATTAGCGATGCATATCCATAGTGGAATTACCGCCAGCGCACAAGCACAAGATCCAAGTGCGAAAGGCGTGGAAGTTCCAGGCTTACCATTAAAAGCCTTTGGTTCTATCTTAGGTATCGCAATTATTGGATTCTCTATTGCAGACTTAATCTTCTTCTCCAACTATTACAAACATGGCAAATCCATTGTCGGCTCTACATTGTGGACCATTCTTGGTTTCTTAGTCTATTTAGGAATTTTCACCCTCGGACTTCCATATGCTATTCCAGCATACAATCCAACATTGTCCATCTGGTGGGTGCAATTAATCGTGTTAGGTGGAGGGATTATCGTTTCCTTCTTCATGCACTGGTTAACTTATAAAGTATCCGCAAAGAGACTAGAACTTGTAGATTTCTAATAACAAAATAAAAGGCCACTCATTGAGTGGTCTTTTTTTATTCAACACCTAGTGCGGTTTTAATCTTGGTAAGTATTTCTCTTTGCACTTTTGATCCAAAGTTTGAGATATTCGCTCCGTGAGGATGCTTTGTATTTACATAAATAGAAATATTTTCTCTATCAACATCATCTGGTCTTACTGCGTACCAAGGATCGCTAGAACCGTAAATAATGACAAACGGTTTAGTTGTGGTCGCTAACATGTTGTTAATTTTGGAATACATAAGTTCTTTTCGTGGTAACGCTAATTGGCTTTCGTTAAGAACGAGTTTCCACATGAGCATAGATTCTTCTTCTGGAGTCACGGTTAAACTCACACCTTCAGGAAGAGCGTTACGAATGTAAGAGAAGTCATAACCATAATTACCGAGTTCTTGATAGGCTTGGATGTAATATGGTGTGAATTCATTATTAATGGAAACATCTTGAGGAGAAGTAATGCCGATAAAGTAATTAAGACAAGCAGTTTGTTTGTTAGCTAATTGAGAGGAGGTAGTTTCTTCCATCGCTAAGCACTTTTTTAAAGTGGTGTAGTCTTGGTAATATTGCCAGAATCCAATACTGAATTCCAAGACACAAGAGTCATATAGATTGTCTTGAGTCAAATAGGATGAATAGTTCGCACCTTGGGAAAGGCCGTATTCATAGAATGTTGGCGCTAATGTATCACGCCACTCAAGCATCTTAATTTGGAAAGAGAGAATATCAGCTCTCATTTGAGCGGCTTTAGTTTCACCGTATTGGACGTTTCCGGCTTCTTCATTGATAAACTTAATCATTCTTGTATCAGCGAAAGAATTGCAAAACGGTGCGACATATGGAACATATAAGTCCATATCTTCTGGATAATAGTAAGAATATAATTCCGTGGTCATACCACCTTTACTAGCACCAGTAGAAACCCATTTACCATCTAATGCTCTTTTGAGTTGAGTGACGATTTCATGAGCATCGGCAGCGGCTTGCTCAGTTGTTAAGTATTGCCATGTATTTGTATCGTTATAATTAATGTCCACTGGTAAAGAATCATCGAAGTAGCGGTGTTCTACGAACACATAATTACATTTCAATAAGAAAGCTATCTCATTCTCATTTGTGTCGTAATTAGAATTGTTCTCATAAAACATCGTATATCCAGTACTGACATAAACATTGGGGACATCAAACCCATTGAAACCTAGTTCCACTTGTTGCTTAAAAGTTCCTAAAGATTTGTTGTTATGGTCAATATATTGTTCAAATCTAAAAGAATAAACCGATTTAAAACTGCTTCCGGAGCTAAGTTTCTTCACGTCTGTGATAGCTTTAATCTTTTCTAATCTCTCTTGTAACGTTCCATCGACTTTAGAAGTGTTATCTTCTTTCTTCGGGTTACATCCTGAGATGAGGAATGAAGTGATTAGTAGTGTTCCGATGATAATTCTTTTTTCCATAACAATTACCTCTTTTTAGATAAATAATACCGAGATTATATCATAAATGTTATTCTTATTTAGTAATCAATATGAAAACGTACGAATTATCAAAGCAAAAGAACATTAGAGATTTAGGTGGAATGGCCACGAAAGATGGTCACCATATTAAATATGGGAAACTCATTAGAGGTGGCGCTTTATTGAAATTAAGTGAAGAAGACCAAAAGGCCATAGATGAGCTACATTTAACTGACATCATCGACTTCAGATCTTCTAGTGAATATCTTTCCTTACCAACTTATCAACCAAGTGGTGTCAGGACACATAATATTCCAGTTTTAAAAATGTCGACGAATGAAGAAGCACAAAAACGTGTCAAAAGTGCGGATGGAAACTTGCTTTGGTTTCTCGAAGATCAGACAAGTGGATTTGAACATCTTAGAAAAGTGTATAGAGAATTTGTCACCACAGACGAAGGGAAAAGTGCTTTTAGGAAATTCTTTGAAATTATTATGCAACCTGATGCGGTTACATACTTCCATTGTTCTCAAGGAAAAGATAGAACTGGATTTGCTGCATATCTATTCGAGATAGCGGTGGGAGTTAGTGAAGAAGACGCCATGGAAGACTACCTCTTTTCTAACATCGCTATGGAAAAACGCGCGGAAGCTTTGCTTAGAAGTGTGGAATATCGTCCTTTCTATAATGAAGAATATAAGAAAAATCTCGTTGATGTTTTCTCCACGAAGGTCGAATATATGAAGTCCGCGGTCGATGCGATGAACGAATTTTACGGTGGAACGAAAAATTTTATTGAACATGAATTAGGCGTAAATATCGCCACATTAAGAGAACGTTTTTTAGAAAAATAGACTTAGTAGAGTTTAAAAACCAATCAGTAGAATAAAAAAAATAAAAAATATATTTTTATATTTTGCAAAATACCTTTATACTATTAATGCCGATTAGGAAACTGATTAATCGATAGTAATACCCCTTCGGTTCCTCAAACGGTCATTTAGACAATAGTCTAGATGCTAAGATTCAATAACGCCCAAAAGTATGCACCCCCTTTGCAAACTTGGGCGTTATTGCCTTTTATAGGGATACTTTTTTACCGTAATAATCTTATAAATATAAATAATATATAGAATATGTTATGATAATTTCAGGTTATAACTATGAGACTTATCATCAAAAATAAATGGATATCATTAAAAGGTTCTTCTTTTGTTAAGGATGAAAAAGGTAATGATGTCATGCAAGTGGAAGGCAAGTTTTGGACTTTCACTCGTAAGAAATATATTAAAGACTTAGAAGGAAATGTTATCTATATCGTTAGAAACAAATTCTGGAAGTTTATACATTACCAAGCATATATCATGGACAAAAATGAAAATGTTATTTCCCACGTTGTGAGAAAGGCTTTCTCATTCCATGATCATTATGATTTAGATTCACCATATGGAAAAATTGTCTTTAGAGGCAATATCTTAGGATATGACTATCACATATATTTAAATGATAAAGAAGTGGGTCATGTTGGAAGACACTTCTCTTTAAGAGATTCTTTCGTTTTAGATCTCCAAGACGGATTAGATGAAAAATTCTTCGTCGCTTTATTAATTGCGATGGATAATATCACTGACGAAATGAATGAAAGCGCGAGTAGCTAAGAGGTAATTTATGGAAAAGGAACCGAGAATCGAATACGCGATTTATGAATGCCCTTATTGCAAAGGCAAAATGAGTTTTAAAAGAGAACCTCGTGGTAGAAAAGTTCATACCGTTTGTGCAAAATGCGGTAAAGAGTTAGATGTGGTGGTGAAATAATGAAAAACAAAACTGCTTTATTTCCTTTACTCTTAGTCTGTCCTCTTTTGTTCATGGCCAATTCACCTGCGCCATACACTGATACGGAAGAATATAACGATTACACGATTACTAACCTCACCTATGGTGAGCAAGATGAAGATCACAAATATCCACTGAGATTGACGATCAATAATACTGGTAGTGATTACATGCCTATTGGGTATGAAATCGAAGCGTGCACTAAGGATAATGACTATTTTTACTTATTAAATGAGCAAGTATCATATCGCACTTATATTTATTACGCACGGACTTGTATCGCTCCAAATACTTCAATGGAATTAGTTGCTAGTGATTCTTTATCTCGACAATATGAACTGAGTGATTTAAGAATCGACGCCCGTTGTTATAAGGTCACATCTGAAGCGAGTTATTCTAGTATCAGTCTTGTCAAAAAAGATAGTGTGGAGTATGACAATACTTGTTTTTACAATTTCGTAATTAACGACTTCAAATTTGATGACAATTATTACAACGCAATGATTGTTGACATGAACATAAAAGAAAACCGCATCGCATTCCAATTTAGCGAAGCGGATGATGAATTTGGACTTGCTTTAGTTGATGATACTTTGACCGAAGCGGATTTCACTATTAATAGTGTTCAACTCATCCAAGGACGAAGTAAATTCGTCGAACGTATTAACGATACTTGGACAATTGTCTATGTCTGTTTAGGAGTTACTTTCTTTATCGGATTCCTTGTTAGCCTCGGATTCATTCCCCTTATTGTAAAGGCTTCGACAAAAAGAGCGAAGAAAGAAGACGTAACTAATAATTAGTTCAATAAATGTAACAACAATTAATATAACGGTGCCGGTATTAACCACACCGTTTTTATATATAAGCCCTGTTTGATTGAAGGCGTTGCCAACCGCTAAAGAGAGAATGTTCGCGGTGAAAGATATTAAAAAACAGTACCAAAGTTTCTTCTTGGTGAATAAGAAATATAAGAATGCTTCCACGACAAAGGTGAAGATTTCTGCACCGATGATGAAAATAAGATATTGAGTTTCGCTTGCCATTTGAGTGGCAACCATATTCATTGTGAAATTTAATAAAATGTTCGCCACAAATAATGTGAGCATCGATTTTAATCTAAAACGGTCACCAAAACCATAGACTAATAGTTCTAGGGCTAACGTTAAGAATAAATGAAAGAAAATAATCATGGCTCTATTATATAAAAAAACGGGCTGAGCCCGTATATTTTAGAATAATTTGAAGATGTGATGGGTGAAAATCATGAAGATGATATCCAAGATCCAAATGATGTTCCAACCGAAGATTAATCTAATTAAACCACACACCCAATGACCTTCTGCAAATCTTGTGACAAAGCCCAAGACCCAGCTGGTCGCAGGGATGATGCATAAGATTAAACTCACAATCCAATTTAATCCGAAGTAATCTTTAGCAATTCTTGTTGCCATTATCTTTCCCCTCCGGTTTTAGATTATATATCTTTTTAAGATAAATAGTTATAATGTTTTCGTATGAGAATTGACTTATCCAAAATAAACAAAAAAGATATCGAACAACTCCTTTTAGAGAAAGAGATGAACATCGCCTCTGCGCAAGGCTTGTTTGATTATTGTTTTTATACAAGAGACAATCCTTGCAACAATAATGATGTTTTAGATTATCTTGAACTTAATCTTTCTAATAAGGAAGATAAATACTTTTATGATTCTCGCATCAAACCTGCGATTAAACAAATAAACGCGGATACGTATAATGATAATTACTACCGTATTCACATAAAACCAAAAGAATATAAAGATAAGAACTATCAACTTACTTATCTAAAAATGAACCCATATCAATGTTTTCCGTATGACGACATATTAATTGACGATAACTTCATTGAAGTCAGTCAGATCGGCTATTTTAATGAAAATTTCCCATATCTCGCAGTCATAAAAGATGACGTTGTTTGGATGAGCACCGATCCAAATGAAATTAACACAATGGACAGTTCAATTAAAAAAGCGAAAGGAAACGTTCTCGCTTTCGGTCTTGGACTTGGTTATTTCCTAATTATGTCAGCATCCAAAGAAGAAGTGTCTTCAGTGACAATCGTGGAAAAAGATCCAGAGATTATTAAAATCTTTAAGAAACACATCCTTCCTTTATTCGAATACAAAGAGAAAATAACCATTATCGAAGATGATGCCTTTAAATTCGCAAAAGGGGATTTAAACAAATACAATTATCTATTTATAGATATTTGGCATAATCCAGAAGATGGACTTCCAATGTATCTCAAATTTAAGAAGATTCTCAAAGGAAAGAATATAGTCACCGATTATTGGTTAGAAAAATCCATCTTAGCGATGTATCGCAGATGTTTATTGACCGTTATTGAAGAAAGCCTTATGGGATACACCGATAAAAACTACAAAACGGTGGAAAATGAGTATGACACAATCATTAATGATTTGTATTTTAAAACTAAAGACAGAACATTCTCTTCTCTAAAAGAGATAAAAGAAATATTACAAGACAACGCACTATTAAAACTTATATAATAAGGAGTAGATATCATAAATACATAATAAGGGAGAAGTTTTATGGAATTAAAAGGTTCAAGAACTGAGAAAAATTTACAAACCGCTTTTGCGGGTGAAAGCCAAGCTAGAAACAAATACACATATTTTGCTTCCGCTGCTAAAAAAGAAGGCTATGAACAAATCGCCGCTATTTTCCTAGAAACAGCAGAAAACGAAAAAGAACACGCAAAGATTTGGTTCAAATATCTCCATGGTGGCAAAGTCCCAAATACAGTTGAGAACTTAAAAGCCGCTGCCGAAGGTGAAAACTATGAATGGACAGAAATGTACAAAGAATTCGCCGAAGTCGCAAGAGAAGAAGGCTTCTTAGAAATCGCTGCTAAATTCGAACTCGTTGCTAAGATCGAAGCCGAACACGAACAAAGATATTTAAAACTCTTAGAAAAAGTTGAAGGCCAAAAAGTCTTCATTGCACCAGATGTCGTTGTTTGGAAATGCCGTAACTGTGGCCATATCCATGTTGGTAAGGAAGCACCAAAAGTGTGTCCAGCATGTAACCACGAACAAAGCTATTTCGAATTAAGAGTGGAAAACTACTAATCCTTAATTAAATATAATTAGGCCCCTAAAATGGGGTCTTTTATTTTTGTATATTAATCTCTTGATTTTTTAATTGATATCAATGATAATAATAAAGCGCTGCGAATACGGACCATTGGTGTAGCGGTTAACATGTCTCCCTGTCACGGAGAAGATCACGGGTTCGATTCCCGTATGGTCCGCCAAGCGCTTTTTAATTACATGGCCCGGTAGCTCAGTTGGTAGAGCAGGGGACTGTAAATCCCCGTGTCGGCGGTTCAATCCCGTTCTGGGCCACCATCTTGAAAGTAACACACGTCAAATGATGTGTGTTTTTTCTTTTCATAAAAAAAGATACGGATGAACCGTATCATTATTTTTAATTAATAGATTAATTATTTTCTTCGTCGACAACTTCATCAGCGACTTCGACATTCTCTTCTTTCTTGTCGCCTTCTTTTTCGACTGGCTTGAAAGTACGAGATATAGCTTTGCCTAATGACTTACCGGATTCTTCAAATCCTTTGCCGGTTTCTGTCCAGGCATTGCCTAATTCGCTTTTGCCATTTTCTTCGATGGTGTTGTCTTTATCTGTAAACGCCACTTGAGCGGTTTTACCAATGGCCTTACCGAAGCTTTTAAATGCTCCACCTGTGTTTTTACCAAATTGTTTCCAATTATCTTTCTTCTCTGACATATTAATTTCCTCGATTCTATCGGCTAAATTATATTAAAACATTGTTAATAAGACTCAAAGACAATTTTGGTAAACATTTTTCTATTTCTTATAAAAATATAAATAATATTTGTATAATTAAGTAGTATTTATGCCATCATTTGTTGACTTCATTAAACTCTGCAACGCACATCCATGGGCATATATCGCCCTTTTTATCAATTTGTGTGTTGTTTTTATTAATGGATATACAGATGGTCCAGCAACAATAGCAACAGCAGTTCATACTAGAGCTATTAGACCAAGAACCGCTTTTATATTGTCCGCTGTATTTAATTTGTTAGGTGCTGTAGCGATTGGAGCATTTTCTATTTATCTATCAAAAGTCTTTGGCGGAGATATTGTGAATACCATTTCCTCATTAGTGGACTTTGGTAGTGCATCAATTGATCGTATCCTTTGCATCATCGCTTGTGGTCTTATCGCTATTATTTTAGTGAGTCAGATTTGTACATTCTTGGGCTTACCATCTAGCCAATCAAACTGCTTAATAGGTGGGTTAACCGGTGGTGGACTTTCATTAATGGTTTTAGGCTATGGTGGTTCTATTGGTTTAATTCCTTGGATTAAGGTCCTTGCGGGTTTTGTTGGATCATTAATCGTTGGTTTCTTGTTAGGTTTTGGAATAACCAAATTAATAGAAGTCATTTGCCGTAATATGAATAAAGGAAAAACCAACCGTTTCTTCAATAACGGTCAAATTATTTCATCCTGTTTAATGAATTTTGTTCATGGTATCCAAGACGGTGGCAAGTTCATCGGTATTACAGTTTTAATATTTGCAATTCTTTATCAGGACAAACCTCTTGGTGAAGCAGTTAATATAATTAACGGAACTTGGTGGATATATCTTCCAGTATCTATTGTGCTCTTTGTTGGTTGCTTATTGGGTAACAAGAAAATACTTAATTCTTTAGGTCGTGGAATGGCTAATATCAATAACTACCAAGCTTTCGCCACGGACATCGCTGCATCCATTGGTTTATTGGTGGCGACCTTATTTGGTCTACCGTTATCCACTGGAACAATTAAAAACACAGCGATTATGGGTACCGCCGCGACCAGAAGTGTACGAAGAGTGAAATGGAAGAAAGCGGGACAGATAGTCTTATGGAACGCTTTAGCGTTTCCACTTTCCGCTTTAGCAGCATTTATATTTGCAATGATCTTTGTTTGGACAGTGAAATAGGAGGAACTATCTATGTTTAACAAAAAGAAAAATAACTATTATTTCAATTCATTCCCAAAACTAGCGCATTATTCTGTGGAATGTGGTGAGCTAATTTTGGAATATCTCAAGAGCTTTGATTCAAAGAAATCCGAGGAAGTGAAATCTAATGTTCACCTTATCGAACATCAAGCGGATGAGGTTAAACATGAAGTCACGAGAAAGCTCCTAAAAGAATTCCTCACACCAGTGGATAGAGAAGATATTTATGAACTATTAAGACTCATTGATAATGTCACTGATGCGATTGAAGAAATATCCTTAAGATTATTCCTTTATAATATCCAAGAAGTTCCTAATAAATTCATTGAACTCACTGAAGTCACTGTGGAATGTATGAAAGAAACTGAGAACTGTCTCACAAACATATATGACTATTTAAATGAAGAAGTCTTCCAAACATATGTAGATAAAGTTGTCCGTTTAGAAGAAAAATCCGATGAAATATATATCTCTTGTGTCCATGAATTATATGCGAACGAAAAAGACCTAAGAAGACTATACGTTCATGAGAAACTATATGAATTAATGGAAAACGTCTCAGATAAGTGCCGCGATGTTTGTCGATTCGTGCAAAACATTGCGCTAAAGAATATCTAAAAGAAAAAGAGGCAATGCCTCTTTTATTTTTGAAATTTCTTCCTCACAAAGAATCCGATGAGATCCACAATGAGGATGATAATAATTGCGATGAGCGCAATAGCGAATATTGGAGTTAAATCGCCAGCGTCAATAATACGATAGGCGTGAATTGCAGTACCTAATCCCATGTTAGTGCTTCCGGTAATGATTTCTGCCATGATCTCGGTTTTTAAAGATAATGCAAAGGAAGATGCTAAGCCAACCATGAAAAATGGCATAGCGATTGGTATTTTGACTTTTAATAAGCCTCTAATGTTTTTGCCTGAGTCCACTTTAAGAGAATCTTCGATTTCGGTAGGAATATTATTGAAACCCGCAACAATAGATTCATAAAGAATTGGTAGTGCTAATAAACTCACAACAAATATTGGTGCATGTTGTCCTCCGAATAATACAAAGAACAAGAACACGAATGCTGCGGTAGGTGCACTTTTAAAGACAATCATTGTGGGTCTTAAAACAACTTGGATTGGTTTAACCGCACCGCCTAATAGGCCTAAAAGAATAGCGCCCGCTAAAGCGATACCAAACCCTTCTAATGTTCTAAGCATTGTCCATCCGATTCTTTGATATGTATTACCGTTTCCTAACATTTCGATTAATGTTTTAAAAACGCGCAAAGGATCAGGGAAGATTAAATTACCCTGACCTTGGCTGAGAGATATCAAAAACCAGACGACAAATACTAGTACGATACCTAAGGTATATAGAGTGTTATTATTGGTAATAAATTTCTTCACTTGTTACTCCAATGACTGGCCACATAGATAAGAATTGGTCAATGTTGGCTTTGTTTTCTAAAGCGTTCTTATAGCCAACGCCCATTCTGTTACCATTTGTGGTTAATGTTTTTAATAATTGGGCATTGCCCACGCCGAACTTCGCGGCGAATGTGACTTGGTCGAATCCTTCGACATACTTGTCGATAACTGATGGATCGGCGACAAATTCATTAATATCTTTTTCTAACGCTGCTAAGAATTTATTAACTTCTTCCACATTAGCGTTATTAGAAACAAACACAGAAGCTTGCGTAATTTCTTTATTACCGGATTTTGTTTTATAAACTTCTTGGATAGAAGCGTATTGTGTGGCATTAGCGTTTTGTGATTTTCCAGCAGCAAAAGCTGGTTCAGCGACTAAAACGTAGTCAACATCAGCGTTGCTATCTTCTGGGTTCTTACCTGTAGCCACAACGTTTTTCACATTGCTGGCTTGAGTGAGATAGTGGGTATTTGTTAAGTTCAAATCACCATAACAATATTGGAACAATTTATCTGGGACATTGTTTTGTTGAATTAAGACAACATAGTCATCTCCATTCATGACGCCGTCATCATCATGACCAGTCGCAGCGATGAATAAGTTACCAAAGGTAATGCATGCCGCAATTTTGTAGTTAGCGTTGTTTTTTGCAATTTGTTGAACACCAGCATTTGTTGGAAGAATGATGATATCCTTTGCGCCTGTTGCCATATAAGCGGCGATACCAGATGCTTCTTCTGGAGATCTGATTTCCACTTTAGATTCATCTGCTAAATATTTGTATAAACAAACAGATGGAGCGCCACTAGGTGCAGCGATAGAAAGATTTAATTTGTAGTCTTCCTCTTTTTGTTGTTTGTGGTTACAGCCTGTAACTAATAAGGCTGGGATTAATAGTAATAATGCTTTTTTCATTTTCTTTTACCTCGCATTGCGATTATACAAAATATATGTATAATAAAAATGTGATTTGAATCACACTTATGAAATTATTTGAACTATTAACTGAAAACGAAAGAAAACTCGGACGTTTGCTCAAATTTAAAAAAGAGCAAATCATTTTTCATGAAGATGATGAGTGTTCATATGTGGGTATTGTTCTTAAGGGTGAGATCAAAATCGCTTCCTTTACATTATCTGGAAAAGAGATTGTTTATAATGTTGTGATAGAAAACCAGATGTTTGGTAATAACCTTATATTTTCCAAAAACCCGTATTATAAAGGGCACGTTTTAGCGGATTCTGATGGTGAGCTCATTCTCTTTAATAAAGAAAATCTTTTAAAGATATTACAAAGTAATGTTTCTTTCTTAGAAGCATATCTATCCTTACAAGCGGAATTTTCAAAGAACCTCAATAACACAATTAAGTTACTTTCATTATCTTCCGCAGAAGAAAGGCTCCTTTATTATTTAAAGCAAAACAATCCTTTGAAGATTAAATCTATCTCCGCTTTAAGTGAGTCTTTATATTTGTCTAGAGAAGCAACTTCTAGACTAGTCAGTAAAATGGTCAAAGAAGGTAAGATTAATAGAAATGGCAATATTATATATTTGCCAAAAGATATTAAATAATCATAAAATAACTTGGTATGGAAGGCGAATTTAACAACTTACAATTTAATAACGCGAACATCACATTTAATAACAAACCGAACAATACGGAAACTAGTGATGAGATGAAAGCTCCAACGATGATTCAAGAAAACATCGAGGGAACGATTTACGCTAGAAAGAAAAGAAATACGAAGGTTGTCGCATTAACAGGTATCACGTTATTAGTGACCGCTGCTAGTATCGCCAGTGGTTCTATTATCTCTAACGCCTTCATTTTGAACCCACCTGTGATCTCTAATTCCGAATATGTCGTAGAAGAGGAAGTGTTCAAATATAACTTCACCGTTAAGAACGAAGGAGAATACGATATCGTATATACGATAAGTATCGGAAAAACCACATATGTGAAAGAAGATTGTTCCACTCCAGGAACGTATGAGGGAACATTTAATGAAAACAAGGATCTCCTAACAGATAACCAAGTTGCTATCTTCTATGTGAGATTTACTAATAAATTCGATTACACAAAACAACTAGTGAAAGTGAAATTCAATAAAGGAGGAATTATCCAATGAAAGAATTCAAGAAAGAAAACTGGTGGAGCAAGAAAACCACATCCGCGAAAGTCGCATTTATCATCAGTGTGATTTTATTTGTCGCGGCATTGTGTTTATTCTTCTTCATGATGCATGTAAGACCATTCCTAGGTAACGAATATGCAGACAGCTTATACAAGATTGAAATTGGCACAGATGAAGTAACAGGTGAACCAATCATTAAGACATTCGCACATGGATGGGCACTTGTCTGGTATGTACTCGCAAATAGTACATTAAAATGGGTCATTACCATTATGGTCATCTTTGTGACATTCATTTTAATCTTTGTGAGTAATTTTATTACTCATCTGTTCGATAACAAATCTAAAAAGAGCAGAACCATTTCCTCATTAGTGAGATCATTAGTGAAGTATGGATTAATGTTAGTTGCATTAGCAATCATCCTCATTGCTTGGGGTGTCAATGTTATCGGTGTTTTAGCCGGTGTCGGCGTTATTACATTAATCGTCGGTTTAGGATGTCAATCGCTCATCCAAGATGTCATCAGTGGCTTATTTATCGTCTTTGATGATTACTTCGGTGTTGGTGATACAGTCATCATCGATGGTTTTAGAGGAACAGTCGTGGAAGTCGGTTTAAAAACCACAAAACTCCAAGACTTTGGTGGCAACATCAAATCCATTACAAATAGTTCTATTTCCACAGTGGTGAACATGTCCAGAATGAGAAGTGTGGCCTCTGTAAAATTATCCGTTTCATATAATGAAGATGTCGAAAGAGTGGAAGCCATCATCTTAAAAGAAATTGAAGAAATTAAAGAAAAGGTACCAAATATCACCGAAGGTCCATGGTACAAAGGTATTGATGCGATTACCGCATCCTCAATCGATTTCTTAGTGCTTTGCTACGTCGATGAATCTAATAGATTCCAAGTTACAAGAGATTTGAATAGAGAATTCTATTTAGCTTTTAAGAAGAACAATGTGCAAATTCCATACACACAAGTCACTGTTAATGAACAAGATGACAAGAATAGAGCAAAAGCTTCTCCTGAAGAAGTTGCCATGGCGGTTAGAGAACAAAAGATTCTCCGTGGCACTTTAGAAAAAGAACAAAAGAAAAAGGCCTCTAAAACGACCCGTGTAATTAAGAAGATTAAACAATCTTACGAACAAGCACAAAAAGATATGGATTAGTCTTTGACTAAATCTTGATATTAGCCATCCTATAGAGCATGATATTCATCTCCTCTGGGGTGGCTTTTAAATTGCTATTGAGCCAGAAGAGAATAGTATTAAAAACACCACCCGCCATAAAGTAGGCGAAAAGAGTGTTGCCTCTTTGCTCGGTTAAGTAATCGGTTTTTAAATGCGACAAAATATATTTTGCGTAGTTATTTAATTGATCGAGTAATAAGAATTCACGATGAGCCATTTGAAGGACTTTAATTTGTCTTTCATATTGTTTGATGAAATAGAACATTGCCAAAGTAAAATCGGTTGGTTTTTGCACATTGCTTTTAAGCATCTTTTCGTAAAATTCCTCAAAACGGGAGTCACAATAATCAATAAAAATGTCATCTTTCTTATTAAAATAACGGTAGAAAGACATTCTTGACACACCAGCGCGTTCACAAATATCTTTGACAGTAATATTGTCATAGTCTGTTTTTAACATTAAGGCGTAAAGCGCTAATGAAATTAAAGCTTTTGTGGAGTTCTTTTTACTTTTACTCATGGCAAACATTATATACGCATATGTTACAAATGTCACAAAATGAATTATATTTTTTAAATAAAAATAGTTTTATAATATGTCCATATGGAAACAAAGATTATTAAAACTAACGAGATAAATGAAAGACAATTAATCGACACATATTCAATATTTGAATATAAATGCACCGAAAGAACCGTAAACGGTAAAAGAATTACTCTTAAATTTGTTAGAGATGATTCCGTTCCTTATATTGACGAATTAAAGAAACTTCAATATCAATATGGTTCATATAACGTCGGTAGTATGTTACCAACTTTATTATTGCCAGCAGTGTCATTTTTACTTTTCACTGCATTTTTAATCTTGATGTTTGCGTTGGGTGAGAAGTTCAACTTACTTCTTTATTTCTGTACGCTCGTTTTACCCGCTCTCCTTCTTTTAATCTTAGGAGTGGTGTTCATGATTCTCAGAATTAGGATAATTGGAAAGGTCCAAAGTGAGAAACCAAAGAAGGATCAAGAGTACCGTGAAAAGGTTAGAATTTTAAAACAAGGAAAATAACCCACAAATAGTTAGACAAAAGACTGAAAATCCACATGTCGAAAAGTGGATTTTTATTTTCTTAAGCGTCTTTGTTTAACAAAGAGATCTTTTTGGGTATAATTATTACAATTATTAAAATACCAATAGGCACTTAAGGAGGTATTGTTATGCTTAAACTTGTTAATATCAAAAAGGACTATGTCAGTAAAGGTATACCGACAGTCCACGCTTTAAAAGGTTTATCAATCAACTTCCGCCGCAACGAATTCGTTGCTATTTTAGGTGCCTCTGGATGTGGTAAAACCACATTATTAAACATTATTGGTGGTTTAGACCGCTATACAAGTGGTGATTTAGTCATCGAAGGAAAATCGACAAAAGACTATAAAGATGGCGATTGGGATACATATCGTAACCATTCTGTTGGTTTTGTCTTCCAAACATATAATCTCATCATGCACCAAACCGTTCTTAAAAACGTTGAACTTGCCTTAACCATTTCCGGTATCAAAAAAGATGAAAGAAGACAAAGAGCGTTAGAAGCTTTAAAGATTGTTGGTCTTGAAGGTATGGAAAACAAAAGACCAAACATGCTTTCCGGTGGTCAAATGCAAAGAGTTGCTATTGCAAGAGCACTCATCAATAACCCAGAAATCTTATTAGCGGATGAACCAACTGGGGCATTGGATAGTGAAACCAGTTTACAAATCATGGATCTTCTTAAAGAAGTTGCAGAAGATAGACTTGTTATCATGGTCACGCACAACCCTGACCTCGCATATAAATATTCCACACGTATTGTGAAAATGAGCGATGGCTTATTAACTGATGACAGTGATCCATATAGTGGAGAAACCAAAGAAGAATTACAAACCGCTTTAAAAAAGAAAGAAGCTGTCATCGCCGCTAAAGGAAACAAGAAACAATCATCCATGTCCTTTGCCACAGCAACAGGTCTTTCTTTCTCTAATTTATTATCTAAATTAAAAAGAACCATTTTGGTATCTGTGGCTGGTTCCATTGGTATTATTGGCGTGAGTTCCGTTTTAGCGGTATCTTTCGGTGTTAACAATTACATTGATAGTATGCAAGATGACATGCTTTCACAATATCCAGTCTCTGTTAGTGAACAGGCAGTGGACTATACATCTTTGATGACTGGTTTGTCATCTTGGCAAAAAGCAGGCGCTGCAAAGTATTTAGGCACTGACCTTGTTGGCGTTGATTCCATGATCGCGTATTTGATGGATAAGTATAACGATTTAACATCCGCAATTAAAAAGACAAACGATATTAATAATGACTTCGTTGGATATGTGAAAAACATGCCTGAAGAATACTATGCATCCATCAACTATAACTATGGTCTTGATGTTACAAACAATATCTATACAACTTGGAACAGAGGTTATGAAGGCGATGAAGGGAATGACAAAGTCATATCCTTAAATGGCTTAACACAAATGTATATTTCTGAACTTCAAACAGTTCCTAATTTTGGTGAGTATGCAATGTATGTGAATTTATTCACAAACTTTGTCAGTCAGTTACCAGCAAGTCAAGATTACATCATGGATCAATTCGAATTCATTGGTAATAAATCTAGATTCCCAGAAAACAAACACGAAATGGTAGTAGTCGTAGATGATGACCAAACATTAACCGATATCTTGTTTGCGCAATTAGGATATTTCACCGAAAGTGAATTCCTCGATTTAGCCAGAAAGACCATTGATTTACAAAACTTAAAGAACAAATTAAACGCTGAAGAAATCACAAAAGCTGAATATGAAGCCGGAGTGGAAGAAATTGAAAATCAGTACAAAGATAAGATTCCTGAAGACTTTTCTGTCGATGAAATCTTAGATAAAAACTTTTACTATTTACCACATGACAATATGTGGACTAAGTCTGAAAGTGAAGTTCCAACCGCTAAGTTCACAATTCCTTCTGATGTCTTTGGCGTGGATGTCACCATCGTTCTTAAATATTCCGGAAGTGATTCTGATGCTTTATTAGGCAAAGCCTATGTCGGTGGATTCTCCAGTGATTTATTATTCACACGTAGCAGCACCGCTATATCTGATCCCGATAATCCAGTTATCGGTCAATGGAAAACCACAATGCAAGGAAGCCCATTTGAAATCCAAATTAGAAACGATGGATTTGTCTATGGCTTAGTCGTTACCGAAGAAGACCCTGAAGGAACATTTAGACCATTTGCGATGTGGAGCGAAGCTGGCCAATCATTTACTTATGACGCAGTGATGAACGATACAAGCGAAGCAACACCTATGAAAATTGTCGGTGTTCTTAAAAAGAAAAAGAACATTAATTTCGGATGCTTATCTAGAGGTATTTATTTTATAAATGATTTTGCTCAAGAGTTCATGGATGACGCTCGTTTCTCTTCAATCGTCAATGATCCAGTTGTCGGTATGAAGAGCTATATCCGTTCTCCAGAAGAAAATGACGATACTTATAAAGCGTATGTCACATATACATATACATCGTTTGAAGATACCAGCAATCCTCAAACAGATATTCCAGGCGAAGCGATGGCACTTAACCAAGACTTCAATAAGTCTTTAGGTAGTTTATTCTCCATCAGTGGAACCACAAATGAAGAAATAGACAAAGTCTACTTAAGAAGTGTTTCTGGTTTAGCCACAAAGATTACCGAAGATGATCTTGGCAACTTGGTCAGCAAGACTTTTGAAAACCTCCCAGAACAAATTGATTTCTATCCTACAAACTTTAGTAAGAAAAGCAAGATTACAAACTATTTGGATAAGTGGAATGAAGATGTTCCAGTCGAAGTTTTACGCGATAATGGCACGATTGAAACTGTCGAATTTAAAGATAGAAAGAACATCACATACACGGATACAGTGGCTTTAATTATTTCCATGATTGATGCCTTTATTACCGCAGTGACAATTGCCTTAATCGTTTTCACATCATTATCTCTTGTGGTTTCTTGCTTCATGATTGCGGTTATCACCTATATTTCTACAATGGAGCGTGTCAAAGAAATCGGCGTTATCCGTTCTTTGGGTGGACGAAAGAAAGATGTTTCTCGTTTATTTATCGCTGAAACACTCATTATTGGTTTGGCTAGTGGTGTGATTGGTATTGGGGTCACATATCTCTTAGAATTAATTCTCAACTTATCTATTGCCCATTTAGGTGTCTTTGGTATTGCGGCGTTGCCACTTTGGATGGCAGGCGTCATGATCGCCTTATCCATTTTCTTAAATGTCATCTCTGGTTTGATTCCATCATTAAAAGCCAGTAACCAAGATCCTGTTGTTGCGTTAAGGACTGAATAATATGTTAAAAGTCGGTTTAGTATCTTTAGGTTGCGCAAAAAACCTTGTCGATAGCGAGAATATCCTCGGTTTATTGAAACATGATGGTTATACCATCACAAACACTATTGAGGATAGTGATATCATTATCGTTAATACTTGTGGTTTTATCGATTCCAGTAAAAAGGAATCCATTGAAACTATTTTTGAAATGCTTTCCTATAACAAGAAAGTTGTGGTCACAGGTTGCTTAGCCCAACGTTATGAAGAAGAACTCAAAAAAGAAATCCCAGAAGCATATTTCATTCCTATCCATGATTACGATAAATTCAACAAACTCTTTAGAGAAGTTGACAAAGAATTAACCGCTGATGGTGGTCTTGATGATTATTATCGTGTTATTTCTACAGGCAAATACTCTGCTTATCTAAAAATAGGTGAAGGCTGTGATAACTGCTGCACTTACTGCGCCATTCCTCTTATTAGAGGACATTTCGTCTCTCGTCCATATGATGAAATCATTAAAGAAGCTAATGAACTCGCCGAATCCGGCATTAAAGAAGTCATCGTTCTTGAACAAGATACAACAAAATATGGCATTGATTTAAAAGATGGAAATAACACCATTTCCTTATTAAAAGGTTTGTTGGAGATTAAGAAACTAGATTATATTCGCTTACTTTATTTATATCCTGATGAAATCACCGATGAACTCATCGATTTAATTGCTCAAGAAAAGAGATTAACTCCATACTTTGATATTCCTATCCAACACAGCGAAGATCACATCCTCAAAGATATGAATAGAAGAGGTAATAAAGAATTCTTAAGAAACTTATTTAATAAAATTAAATCTAAAGTTCCTAACGCTATTCTTAGAACCACCGTTATGGTGGGATTCCCTGGTGAAACGGAAGAAGATATTGATAACCTTATTGAGTTTGTTAAAGAGATTGGTTTTGACCATTTAGGTGCGTTCACATATTCGCGTGAAGAAGGGACTAAATCCTTTAACTTCCCTAACCAAATTGATGAACAAACTAAGAAAGCTCGTTTAGACCGCTTAATGCGCGCTCAGCAAGGTGTTTCTTATAAAAGAAATAAAACACACATCGGTGAGATCATGAAAGGCCTAGTCGTGGGAAAAGAAAAAGGACAATATCTTTTAAGAAGTTATTGGAATGCCCCAGATGATGTCGACGGCAAAATCTTCTTTGATAGTGATGAAACATTAAATGAAGGCGATATTGTAAAAGTGAAGATTAACGAAGCCTTCGTTTACGACCTATTAGGTGAACAGGTCAAATAATAGATTTTCTACTTGTAGAGATAGTAAAAATATAATAGTATTAATACCGCGTTAAATCGCGATGCCTCCTTAGTTAAGTGGTATAACGGATCCATGGTAAGGATCTATTGCTAGTTCGATTCTGGCAGGAGGCACCATTTTTTTATTTTTAATAAAAACTATGAAGACAATTTATTTTGCAGGTGGATGTTTCTGGGGAGTGGAGAGATATTTCTCTCTCGCTAAAGGTGTTTTGTCTACGGAAGTGGGCTACGCAAACGGGACAAAAGATAATCCTAAATATGAAGATTTAAAACATGGATTAGATGATGCTTCAGAAACGGTCAAAATTGAATATGACGAAAACGTCGTTTCCTTAGAAAAATTATTAGAATTATATCTTCGTGTCGTGGATCCATATTCAAAAAATAAACAAGGCGAAGATGAAGGAATTCAATATAGAACCGGTGTCTATTATTTAAATAAAGAGGAAGAAGTAATTATCAAAAACTATTTCTCATCAGTTAATCTTAAAAACTACATGATTGAGGTGCTTCCTCTTAAGAAGTTTTATCCCGCAGAAGAATATCATCAAAAGTATTTAGAAAAGAATCCGACTGGTTATTGTCACATCAATATGGCAAAACTCAAAGATGATGAAAGAAAATAATCACTCCAATGCGAGTGATTTTTTGTTGATAAAATCAACATTATGCTACAATAAAACTATAAAGAGGTATTCATATGCCATACAGTAAACAAGAAATACATGAGATTGTTTTATCTCAACGCGAATTCTTTTATAGTGGAAAAACATTAGACTATAAATTCCGTAAGGAACAATTAAAGAAATTAAGACAAGCAATTGTTGATAACCAACAAGCTTTAGTGGACGCTCTACACGAAGACTTAGGTAGATGTGATGCTGAAGCATATTTCTGTGATATCGGTGACACGATCATGGAAATAAATGAATATCTCCACGGACTCCGCAAATGGATGAGACCAGAAAGACATTTCTCTGGCCTTGCCTGTTTCCCATCCATGACCACAAAAGTATATAAGATGCCATATGGCGTTTCTTTAATTATTTCCCCATTTAACTTCCCCGTTTTGCTATCTTTAGGCGTTTTAGCCGCTTCTATAGCGGGTGGTAATACCGCTTTATTAAAGATGAGTTCCAAATCTCAAAAAACCACAGAAGTTATTAAAAATATCATAGATAAGACATTCCCTAAAGAATATATCGTTGCTATTGATGGTGGACATGATGTCGCTGATTTCTGCTTAGAAGAACGCGTCGACAAGATCTTCTATACCGGTTCTCCAAGAGTGGCGAAACACGTCATGGAAATGGCGAGTCAAAACCTCACTCCAGTGGCATTAGAACTCGGTGGTGAAACTGGTAACTGGTGCATCATTAGAAAAGATGCAAACTTAAAAGATGCCGCAAGAAAGATTGCTTTCTTTAAGATTTGTAATTCCGGACAAGTGTGTATCAATATTAACCAGGTTGCTGTCGCCTCTGAAGTTGCAGAACAATTTATCGAAGAGCTCAAGAAAGCGATTGTTAAACAAGTTGGAGAACAGCCTCATTTAAATGATGAATATCCAAAACTCATCACTCATAGAGCATATGAAGGTATTGCAAGCGAAGCGGAACAGTATAAAGATCGTATCGTTTTCGGTGGTGTTGGTGATGACAAAACCGATAAATACGCTCCAACAATCATTTATCCAGTAGATATTAACGAACCAATCGTCAATCACGAAATCTTTGGGCCATTGCTTCCAATCGTTAAATTTGATGATGATAAAGTCGATGAATTATTAGATATCATTGCTAGAAGAGAACACGGTTTAGCCCTATACGTTTTCAGCAAAAATAAGAAATGGGCCAAGAAAGTGATGACTACACAGCAATACGGTGGTGGTTGTGTTAATGAAGTTTGTCTCCACCTTATGGTTAAAGGCGTCCCATTTAATGGTGTCGGTCACTCAGGTATGGGCGCATATCATGGTATTTGGGGATTTAGAGAATTTACCCATCCGTCAACCGTCCTTTATGGTAAAACTCACTTCAATCTCCCTTTAAGGGAGCACCCATACACTAAAAAGAAAAAGAAGATTTTGGGCGGCTTTTTGAAATAAAATAGAAATAACATGGAAATTCAACCATTCATTAAAGTATTTATCTTCGAAGGCGACCAATTAGTAGAGCCTTGTCCAATGCCTCAATGGAGAATCGATGAAATAGAACGCGCTCATCCATTTGATAAAAGGGATAAGGAACTCATTTGGCGTGCTTTAACCATCGCTGTTAATAAAGCTTTTGGTGTGACCTTAGAAAGTCTCAATCCTCGTAAAGACTATTTAGGAAAGTTATATATCGATAACTATCATGTTTCTATTTCCCATAGTGGTAACCGTTTTATGGTGGGCTTATCCAGTCACAATATCGGTGTTGATATCATGAAGAACTCCGAATATCGTTATTACGCTTTAAGCGAAAATAAGAGTTACTGGTCTAAAGATGAACAAAAGATTATCTATGCGAAAGATGAAATCGCACCGTTTTACATTACTTGGTGTAAAAAAGAAGCACTTTATAAGTTCTTAAATCCTGGTTTCCCGTATAAAGAAAACAAAGCTCGTGTGGATACTACAAAATATAAATCAATGTTCCGCATCGGAAGTCTTGAACGCGAATATCACTTCTTCGCTATATGTTCTGAACTATTTAAAGAACACGTGAAACCGCAACTATTCACTAATCTCGAATTAGATTAAAAGAAAGACTACTGTATAAAAAAATAAATTCAGTTATTGCATCTCTAATAACGTTGCCTTAAAAGCATAATAAAAGACCCACAAATGTGGGCCTTTATTAATAAATCATTAAACTTATTTCTTTTCTTCTAAGATTTCAGCGCGGCGGACTTTTGCTAATTTAGCGAGTTCCATTAAAGCTTTTCTTGCTCTGCCTGCTGCGGCTTTGTTGCCCTTAACGACGAATTTTTCGTTTTCTTCGACGAAAGCTTCGTATGCGGCTTTTAATTGTTCAACTGTTGACATAATTATTCTATGAGCCAATTTCTTGGCGAAAACCTTTCTATCTTTATTAAAACAAATTTCTGACTTGAGACAAAACTTTTTTCATTTAAGAAACCGCTATATTAAAATATAAGTAAGGTGATTTTATGGCAAACTTAAGAAGATATTGTGGCCCAGCGATTTTAACCATTGATGGCAATACCATTAGAGAATATTGTGGCAAGGCTTTGTACACAATTGATGGAAATAAATTAAGAGAGTATTGCGGTAAGGTTCTTTATGAATTTTCCGGTAGTTCAATTAGAAGATATTGCGGTCCTGTTATTCTCACTTTTGATGGAAGAATTGTTAGAGAGTATTGTGGTCCCGCAATCTACGAAGTAGATGGAAATAAGATTAGAAGATATTGTGGTCCAGTCATTTATGAGGTCGATGGATTTCTCTCTGGCGTGCAATGGGCTGCACTAATTACATTGCTCTTTGCAAAATAAAAGTTTACACCGCTGAAAAGCGGTTTTTTAAATTTTAATTTAATAAAAAAAGCATTTAGTTTAGAATATCATTTAGATAATGAGGAGAATTTTATATGAATAAAAAAGTTCCATTTATCCTAATGGCGACCGCCACAATGCTTTTGACTGCTTGTGATACCAAGATCAGTCAAGACAAATTCGTCGCTCAATTAGAGGCCACAAAAGCTAACATTACATTAGATAGCGAAGCGCTTGATAATGTTCATATTTACAACAAATTAAGCGTTCATAACATTAACTACAAAGAAGGCGAATTCGCCAGTGAAGTGAATGGTTTAATTCTTACCAGAACCCAAAAATATACTTGGATAGATGAAAATGGTAGATATTATCATTATGAAAAATCACTTATCACTAGCATAGATAAAGAAATCACTAAAGCGGAATTTGATATCTATATGGCTACCGCTCGCGGTGAGATCTGCGCTAAACTCAACGAAGGCGTCGCAAACTGCGAAAACATGCTCAAAGAGCAAGCTGATGACAGCGTCTATTACAATGTGAAGAATTCTTTTGCGCAAACCATCAATGGTGAATATAAGATGAATTCCACAATGAACTATAAAACTACAGAAGATGGTCAAGAAGTGGAAGCGACACGCAAAACTACTTTTATCTTTAAAAAGAATTTACCAGTCAAATACACAATTAATGACAATGGTGAAAACTATTATAAATACACCTACGGCAATGCCGAATTTAAGAAACCAGAAAATTCAGTTGCTAACAGTTAATTATACCCACGCATGATGCGTGCTCTTTATGAAATCAGGAAAATTTGAAGACTACAATCAAAAGGATTCAATAAACGAATCACTAAACATTAAAAAGGAGGAGAACAATTCTCCTTTTAGTGATTCTTTTGTTTTCAAAAAAGAAGAGAATAAAATTACTTGGACTAACGAAGTTGCTCCTGAAGGAAAAGAAATTAACTCTAACGAAACCCTCATCAATAAAAAGAAAGAGGAAGAAGCTCCTGAATTAGATCAAAAAGATATTGAAAAGGTCACAAACGCGACAGCGAAAGTCGGTACCGCAGTGACAACAACCGCGGCTGTAGTGACAACTGCCGTCGTCGC
>JAFZRR010000017.1 GCA_017619815.1 Bacilli bacterium
ACAAATTGAAATCCATTCTTTTGAATAACTTTGTTACTTCCAATATTTGCGACTTCTGCGCGGATAGTTATTTTCTTAAATCCAAGTGTGAATAAATAATCTTTGAAAGCTGAAAAGACTTCAGTCATGTATCCTTTGTTCCAACATTTATTTGCTATGCAATATCCAACTTCTGGAACACCGTCAATGTATTTTACAACATCGATGCCACCGACAAGTTCACCACTATCTTTTAAGGTAATACCAAATCTAATGGTTGTAGGGTCTTTATATTGATTTACCCACATAGTAACAATTTGTCTTGTGACTTCGATATTCTCATGTACTGGCCAAGTTAAATATTTCACTACTTCAGGATCACTTGCCCAGTTAGAAAACATTTCATACTCGTCTCCAAGTTTGAATTCTCTAAGTAATAATCTTTCAGTTTCTATCGTACTTTTCTTGTTCATACTTGATTTCATTATATAAGAAAAGATCCCCACGTTTAATGGGGATCCCTACTTTTAGATTTTATAAGACTATTGTGCAGCTTTTTTATTGCTGATCACTTTGTCTCCAAAGTATCCAAGTAGTAATGATTTGAGATCAATACCTAAGGTTTTGTTTAAACCTGCGAAGATTTGATCACCGTGTTGTTGAATCTCACTGACGAGTTTGGCTTCATTGCCTTCTCCGTACATTGTAATACCATCAATTTGTGCAAGAGCAGCAGCGATTGGTTCACTATAGGCTCTGACCGTTTCTGGTAAGACATTGGATTCAAGGATGAGTTTGAGTGTAGCGGCATCATTATATGATTTCATGGCATCCGCTTTTGCTTTGATGGCATCAGCTTCGGCTTGGCCTTTGGCTTCAATGCCTTTGGCTTCTGCTAATGCAGCTTCCTTATTGGCATCCGCTTCCACTCTAACGGCTGTGGCGCCTTCTTCACGTGCTTTTCTTTCCGCTTCTGCGGCCACTCTCTTGATTTCGGCTTTTCTTTGAGCTTCGATGAGTTCGGCTTCAGCGGCAGCTTTTCTCTTGAAGAGTTCTGCTTCAGCAGCTTTCTCTGCGGCATATTTTTCGGCATCGGCTTTCTTGTTGATTTGAGCCGCTAATTTCTTTTCGGCTAATTCGACTTCTTTGTTGCCGAGTTCAACTTCGCGTTCTCTCTTTGAGATTTCCGCATTTGTAGTTGCGACGTTGATTTCTTCTTGTCTCTTTTGTTCTTGAATCTTATATGCGGCATCAGCATCTGCTTTCGCGGTATCTGTTTGGATCTTTAATGATGCTTCTTTTAAGGCATATTCAGTATTCTTTTGAACAATGATTGTCTTGGAATTGACTTCGGCTTCATTGGCATCTTGAGCGGCTTTTGCTCTGGCAATGGAGACATCTCTTTCCGCATTTGCTTTAGCAATCGCGGCTTCTTTAGAGATTTGAGAGATGTTATCAATACCGAGGTTTTCAATAACATTATTTCTATCAGAGAAATTTTGAATGTTGAAGTTCACAAGTTCGATGCCGAGTTTTCCCATATCTGGGATGACGTTCTCTTGAACTTTTGTGGCAACACCTTTTCTATCTTGCACGAGTTCGCGGATACCGACTGTGCCAACGATTTCTCTCATATTGCCTTCAAGAACTTGTTTCACTTGTTCAATGAGATCTTCTTGGCTCATTCCTAATGTAGCTTCAAACGCTCTTTCAAGGAGTTCTGGGTCGCTGCTGATTTTAAGATTCGCAACACCATCAACATTTATGTTGATAAATTCATGTGTTGGGATTGGTTCGCGAGTCTTGATGTCGACTTGGAAAACCTTTAATGATAAACGGTCTTTTCTTTGTAAGAATGGAAGTCGCCAACCAGCTTTGCCTCTTAATATTTTTCTTTTTCCTAATCCAGAAATCATAATTGCTTCATCTGGACCAGCTTTTGTGTATGAGCAGAGTAAGAAAATAATTAATAAAACTAACACTGCAACACCGATGAGAATCCAAATCCATAAATACTTCAACATAAACTTTTACCTCCTTCTTTGAAAATTTTACTGTTTGTATTTAGGGGCATTTCTTTAACCCCTTATAGAAATGCTGTTACTTTTGTCCCCCTGTAATGAGAATTGTTAATACATTCGCCTCAGGATCCCAGCTTGTTTCAAACTGGACAGGGACTTTAGATAAATTGAGTTTGAGAACTTCTCCAATTTGTTTCATAAGTGTTGTGGAAGAAATTCTCGCAAAGCTTTTGTTTCTCTCTAATTTGAGAAGACAACTTTCATCAAGATCACCAGACTCCACGACTGTTTTGGTAAGTGGTTGGATAACAATATTTCCGTTATCGTCTAATCCCACTTGAACCTTATATGCATCTTCGAACGGATACATCGCGGTAGTATTAAGTGTGATGTTATTTGCATAGAGAGATGCTACGCCATTTTTGGCTTTAACATTGAACCATTTAATCATAGGTTTTTTGCTCCTTTCACCATTATTATACATATTTATACATACATCTACAAATAAAATCGTAAAAATCGTATTTGCTTATATTTTTCTTGATATAATCGCAAATAATATAATCCTTATTTAAATATATATAATGAAATATTTATTAATAATTGTTTCAATATTGAGTAAATATGTTGCTTTTATGTATTAATGTGTATTTGCAAATATTCACCATTTTTTGATAATAAAACGTAAAAGCTCTCAAAGAGAGTTTTTTAAATATATTTTTATGGTAGAGCATTGTTCTGAGAACAATAAAGAATTCCTTCGTTATTTTACCCTACTGAAATAACCGATAATTTTTGCATATTATGAAAAAATTGTATATAATTCACAACAATCCGGCTTATCGGAGAAATGTTTATGTTAATTGGTAAGGGGAAAAAGATATCTGTAATAGGCGCCGCCATGCTACCAGTAGTGATAGTTGGTGGTCTTTATATTGCTTCAAACAATAATATCAGATTGAGTAAAGCAAGCGCTTTTACTATGTCCCTCAATGCTAATAATTCTCCAACACTTTCTAACGGTGCAGGTACCATGGTCGATGAGAAAAACATTACCTGGGAATACTCCAATGCTAGCGATTTAGCTAATGGCCACGTTAGTCTTAATCATCAAGGTTATTTTGGCATCAGTTCTTCAAGTATTTATGGTTACACAAACATTAGTGAATTAACTGTTAATTTTACCAAAGGCACCAATGGTGAATTATGGTTATTAACATCAATTAATGGAACAGACTGGAACGAACAAATCAAACTCACTTCCGGTCAATCCACAGATTACGCGAATAACTGGCGATACATTCGTTTCTATTGTTGGGACGCAGACAATAATCCAATTAATGTCACTTCTGTTAACTTTGGTTATGAATGTTCTGGAATCAGTAGCTCTGACGATGTTGATTTGGCTTGTTATGATAACATTGTCAACACCTCAAATGTCATCGCGACAAAAGAAACAAGCACAAAATCACCATTAGATGGGAGCACAGAAGCGGTGAGACTCACAAAAGATGGAACTGAAAATATATGGTGTGATTTCAGTTTAAGAGAATCTCGCCACGCTCATGATTTACATACTTTTGAAATTGAATTGGATTTCTATCACAAAAACAACAACACCAAACCTCAGATTGTATTTTTAAATGGAGACAAAAAAGTTGGTACAACTGCCAGTTATTCCGGTACAAAAACAAATTATCAGGTTAGTAATATAAATAGTGATTGGTGGCACATTACGATCCATATCACTTCTATTATAGTTCCAGCAGTTGAATCTGGTGATAGCGCAACCAGCAATAATCCTGTTGACGGAATTAGAGTTATCAGCAGTAACTGTGTTATCGACAACTTAAGAATTGATTGCACCCCCTCGGATGAAAATCATCCATTAGGTCTTTATAACAATTGGACTTCTTTTAATCATGGCACTCGCTTTTGGATGAAAGTATCTTGGGCAGGATATTTACATAGTTGCACATTCACTTATGATGTCCCAGATATTATCGAGCAAATGCAAGGGACGGCTCATCCATTCTATTTATATGGAAATCAAGCTGGCACTGTTGTCGTTACCGCTCATTTAGTGGTTGGATATGACAGAAGATCAGTGACCATTACAAAAACAGTTGTAGTCAATTAAAAATGTCACCAATTAGGTGGCTTTTTTAATACTTATATTTGTTATAAAAGTTTTATTGTAATAAAATCAAAATAATTGTTAGGGAGAAATCATTATGAAAATCAAATATTCCATAATCCCACTCGTCTGTTCATTAGTCCTTGTTGGTTGCAAAACCAGTGGAGTCAAAGCAGATGATAAAATTAAATTCACTTCTAAAGAAATGACTACATATCTTTACACAGATAAAAGCAGTGTCAAAACTGAAGTATTTTTTAGAGATGATATTTTAAAAGAGCTTCCATATATTTCTTTGAAGACTTATTACAACTTATTAACAAACCATGAACTAACAATTGTGAAAAGTGAAAATCATGTATATACAGTCACAAGCGCGAATGGAGAAGTAGCCACAATCGACACAGCAAATGATACACTTTCTTGTGCGGATTATCAAAACTTCATCAGCACCACTATTTATAGACAAGACAATGTTCCAAATGTCTATTTTGATGGGGCACCATTCTTAAGAGTGAAAAATGTCACTTCTGAAAAGCAACCAGTGGCGAAGAATATTGATTTCAAAAAATACAACATCAACTTAATTGGTAGAGATAATGATATCTATCTCCCATTAGCCACTGCTTCTAACTTATTCATGGGTCCAACCATGATTACATGTTTCTTTACACCAGATGCTATTTACTTCATTGATCCAAATGATCCAACTTGGGAAACTGGTTCTTTAATGCAACATTCACCATACTTCACTGGTTTAAACAAAACATTCAAAAGCAAAGTTAGAACTGAAGATGAAGCAAGATTCTCTTATGGTGAATTATGTTTCTTAATTGATACCTATTATGGTTTGCCTGGAAGAGAATATCTCCACGCACCACTTAAAGAAACTAGAGATTTAGATAAGACTTTAAATGAATTTAACGATGTTACTAGACAAGCTAGAACATTCTTGAGGTCCACAAATTACGCTGAATATTTAGCGGGTATTAAAATGCTTGATGCTTTCCTTTCTGACGCCGGTCACTCAGTTGTTGGTTTAGGAACTTCTTATTATTTAAATCACGATTCTTCTTTGAATAAAGATGTGAATAACGTCTTAAAATCAATTAACTTCAATGAATATCAATACAAGGCTGCAAGTAATATTGGCCGTGATTATATAAGCGGTCTATATGGCGCTAGACAAAGTGGTCCAAGTGTTTCTAACAATGGTTATGTCTTACAAGGAGACACATTGTTCTATAGATTTGATCAATTTGATTTTGATATCAATCTTTGGAACAAATACTATAGCAAAGGTGCAACAGGCAACCTTCCAAAAGATGGTGTCGGTAACTTTAGAAAAATGTTAGAAACATATAACGGAAATTCCACAGTTAAAAACGTTGTTGTGGATATCAGTTTGAACCCAGGTGGATTTGGCGATATCGTCTGTGCTTTTATGGGATTAATGAATCAAGATACATATCAATGTTCCTATGACACAATTGGTGAAAGATTAATTAAAGTTAATTATGAATTTGATAAGAACTTCGATGGTGTCTTTGATGAACACGATGATGAAGTCCACTACGATTTCAACTTTGCTGTTCTCTGTTCTGGATATTCCTTCTCTTGCGGTAACTTATTACCAGCCCAAGCAAAAGAAAGTGGAATTGCCTTATTAGGTGATAAGTCCGGTGGCGGTTCTTGTGCGGTTATCGATGCCGCTTCTCCAGAAGGTTTATATGTCAGATTATCTTGCCAAGACCATCTTTCCGGCATTGATGGAACTGATTATGAATTCGGTGTTCCTGTGGATTATACTTTAGTGCAAAATGGAGACTTCTCAAACTTCTTCAACATCAACTTAATGTCAGAGAAGATTAGTGATTTCTATTCTAGAGGATAAAAAATAAGCATCCTTACTTGGATGCTTTTTCTTTTAGAAATTGTTTTAGGAATGAATATTTATTAGAGAATGTTTCGTTAAAATAATTCTTATCAATATACATTTTTTCAAAGTCGGAATTTGAAAAAGAAATCATATATCTTGATACATCTGAACCATGGTCTTTATCATCTTGATGAATGTATTCAGATTGCATAGCAAGATGGAATCCGATGTTCTGTCTTTTAGATGTGTACATAGTGGCTTTTTCAAAAACGATTTCAGAAATATCATTCGCAGGCAAAAATAGTTTTCTAAACTTTTCAATCGAAGCTTGTTTGATTAAAGATAAATAATCTTCCACACTATCGATTTCGCCTTTGGTTAAGAACAAGAGTTTTTCTTCCACAGATAGATTGGCAATACCAGATTTCAAATCATTAGCCCTTTCCGCAAATTCACAAAGTGCAAACTTTTGATTTGTCTTATCGTACACCATCGCCATCTGGCTCACCGCATATTCATTAAGTAATTTGTTATGACCGCTGATATAGACAAGTCTTCTTTTAAATGTATCTAAGTCACAACCGTAAATACTGATGAATTGTTTCATAAAGACACTGTCATTTATTTCTTCATAAGTCTTTTGTTCATTAATATAATCATCGCTTTCTTTGATTTTATTAATGGCTTCGCTGATAGCCTCATTAATGGCTTTTAATTCATGTTCATAAACGACTTTTTCGGATTCATCAAATCTAAATAAGATAAAGATTTTATTCGTGGATCCTAGTTTCCATTTCGTGTCATTGACGGTCTTAAAAGATTGTTCCACTAAAGCGTAGGAGAAAAGAGATATGCATAATGCGGGTGGGTCACCTGCTCGTATACCAGAGAATATTTCAAAGACACATTGGTCTAAATCATATAACTTAATGCGTTCGTAAGAAGAGAAAGAGCCATTGTCTTTACTGACCATAATGCAGTCTTCATAAATGGTAATCGTTTGACTGTTATAGACTTCGTTATAATCGCGATATCCAATAAAAGAAAATTCAAATAGTTTCTTTTTTTGAATTCCACCTTTGATATAGGTACTGTTCTTTTCTTTGTTCCGCGTTAAAAGAATCACCACTAAAACAATGACAGTTAAACCTAAGACACTAAAACCAATTATGTATCCGATCATACTTCCCCTTTTAGATGATTCTGATTACTTCCAATATAAACTAAAAAATAAAAAACCACCACTAAGGATGGTTATTTTATTTATTTGAAATAGTTATTTAGATAAGAAACAAAATGGAGAAGGCGATAACAAATTGAGCGATGTAATAAAACACGGAATATGTCGCCATATAGGCTTTGCTTCTTTGCCCTTCTTTGAAATAAGCTCCTGTCAGCATCATGTCGCTTGCGCAGAAGCATATCGCTGCAGGAAGGAACATCACCAATGTGGTTAACGCAAACTTATATAAAATAGCCATGCATAATGCAGAAGACACCATTGTGGTTAAACAATACAAATAGAATAGTCCAAAGATTAACATTCCTTTGCCAAAGTTGATTCCAACCTTTTTCGCCACGAGCATATAAATACTGATAATGACGACTGGTAATACGAATGGGAGAATAATGAATAAAGTATTTCCTGGAATCCAAAAGTCGATTAATAAGCCCAAAATATAACAAATATGGCCGATTGCAAAAGCAAACATACCAAGGAGTATCCAAATCTTCTTTGTCTTTGTGGTTATATATTTAAAACCAAGAAATAAATCACCGAGCATTCCAAAGAATAAACCGAGCACTGTGAATAGTTTGAAAATAAAATGTCCTTCTTTATTTAAACAGAAGGCCACAATTCCTAACGCCACAAAGAATAATGAAGCGATAGTTTTAAAGATGATTGTTTTTAAAGAATAGTTAGTGACTTTGCTCACGATAAAAACAATCGACATAATCGTCCCAAGGACTAAAAGAATTATTGATGGAATCATACGTTTTTATTATAGCTCACATAAGCTAGTTTGATTATCAAATAATCTAAACAAATATCAAAATTTAATAAACAAAAACGGGGTTCCAAGTGGTTCCCCGTTTTGATTAATAATCTATAATCGGTAGATTAATTCATCCATTTCAAAACATATTTGTTCGCGACGAAAACATCAGTTTTGATTTATATGAATGAGCATTATTTGAGTTGTTAATTAACGATAATTACCAAACTAATGATGGTGTGTTTTCACCAGTAAGAAGTTCGCTATCATTAACGTAGATACCAGCACCATTTGGTGAACCAGTAGAGTGCATCTTTAATGTAACAAAATCAAATGTTGTTGGATCATCGGCAACGATGTCGATAAATGTTGATAAGGCATTTTGACGTGCGACTTTGCAGTTTGTTAATTTTGCAGTTGTGTTGTTAATGACTTCGAGCAATAAACCCTTACCATCGCCTTCTTCGTGGTCGCCGTTTTCTAAGAATTTACAATTTGTGAATTCAGCTGGTGAGTAACAACGGATGTAATTAAGTTTTGAATCTACATCACCATATTCGGAAGCTGAGAATGTAACGTTTGTAAATTTAGCTGTGCCGGAGTTGTTGAATGTTGTCCAGCCACGAATAACAGAATCTTCAACGATTAAGTCTTTGCAATGTGTATTCAAAGTATACCATTCTGTCATAATCATAGAATTCTTCACGATGATATTGTGTTCGTCATCTAAATTAATATTGCCACCATATAAGTTGGCCCAGTAACCGTCAACAACAACACCATCGAAAACGATGTTTTGAGCAATTCTTGGTTGACCATAGTTATAAACTAAGTATGCGCTTGTGTTACCATTAGCATCAGCGCCATGGAATTCACAATCTTTGAGCGTGAAGCCGTGTGTAAATGGAACTAATACTGCATAAGTACTTGCATCGGAAGCTTCAACTTCGATGCCTTCAATAACAACATTATCTCCACCTAATTTGAAGATAAATGGGTTAACTGCTGTAGATCTACCTTCAGCAATGATTTTGTGACCATTACCAATGATGTGTGCACCTGCTGGTAAAACGATAGAATCAGTTGCAGGAATTTCAATATCGCCTAATAATTCAACAGATGTATCTGCTGCGATAGCATCGATTAATTGACTGTATGACATAACCGCTGCTTCAACTTCCATATTGGCTTGGACGCCATAGAGTTTGAATTCAACGTTGGATTTCGCGCCTTGATATTCATTACCGGCTTCGACTGGTAATTCAACTGAGACGTGATAGGCTGGCATTTCTTCACCAGGACCAATATTTGTCATTGCGGCTGGAGCTGCTTGGCCTTGGGCATCTTTCATAGAAATGACTAATCCGCTTGATAATTTTGCGGTCGCGTAATCTAAATCACCTTGGCTGGCTTCTTTACCACTTTGTTCATTTTGGAATGAATAGAGTAATTGATATTTTGCTAAGACGTTGGATTGATTGTTAAGTGTTAAATCGAATTCAACTCTGTCGCCTGGAGTCATTTTTTCAAGAGCAACAGTGGCTTCTTGTAATGTGGCTAAACCACCGTTTTGGAATTGGCCGTTTTGTTGTTCAACGTCCAATGAATATAATTTGAGGTTTGATGCTTCTAATGACATTCTGACAACACCAGCTTCAATAGACATATTAGCTTTGTTTTCAGATGTAAAGTAAGCGATTGTGCCACCAACAGCGCCGGCGGCCATTAATGCTGCTGTAACAGCGGCAGTAATAACATATCTTTTTTTCATAAGATTTTTTTCCTTTCTTTTAGAATGTGTAGTCAACAACAATGGATTTCTTGCCATTAAATGTTGCATCTGTAATTGAGTATTTAGGAGCTGCTTCTCCATATAAATCAGCAGCTAATAAAGCTCTTCTTTCACCATATAAATAACCAGTAGTATCGGTTAATTGTGTGGTGTTGCTATATTTTGTAGCGTAAACAAGATAATAACCAAGTTCTTCTGGGTCATCGCCATATTGGACTTCTGCTGAGTATGTTCCAACATAAGCATTTGTCGAACTGTTATATCCTCTAATGAATGTGCTGTAATCTAATGCCTTTTCGATAGATTCATAGATTTCTGGTTGAGCGGCATTTGGTCTTGTTAATTTATATGTTGTATTAACGGAATTGATGACTGCGCCAGTATCTTGAATCATATAGAAAGCTTCCCATTGATCGCCTTGTTGAATGGCTTCAACAACACAATTTTCGAAATTGACATGCACACCTGTTGCGCCAGAATTAATAACAACAACACCAAAGGCATTTGAAGAATCACTATGTGGATTTACACCTCTGATTGTAGAATTTTTAACATTGACAACTGTATTTGGTGACCAAATATTGAATGCACCCCAAGCTTGGACGCTTGAATTTTCAATGTTAATTTCAAGGTTTTCGTTTCCACTTCCAACATTTATGCCATAGTAATCTGATATCTCTACGTCAACATCATTTAAATTGACAGTACAATTTGTTGTATCAAACATGCCAATAGCATTGGTGTATGTGCCAGTGGAAGGACCTTCAATATCAACACCAGTAATATTAAGAGTGGCATTTTCAACTTCGTCTAAAATAATTGGTCTTCTCGCACCTTCAGGAGCGGTAATTTTAACATCACCATCACCATAGAGATTAATTTCGGAATTGCTTGGAACTTCAAGCACTTCGTTTAAGTTGATATCCTCTGCAATATATAAATTCGCTTCTCCACCTTCTGCAGGAATTGCATCGAGTGCAGCTTCAAGACCAGAAGCATCAGAAACTGTTGGCATATTGAATTGAACTGCTTCAACCACTATTTTAACAACTGCGGATTTATTCAAATAATCAACAGTAGTAGTAAATGGTATTTCAATTGAGGCATCCAGATTAATAACTGTTGCGTTTTCAGATGGTTCAACTGTTGTCCAGTTAGAAGCGCCTCCGGAAACGTTAGCTTCTAGGGCTGGTGCTAAATCACCACTTTTGCTAAATTTGACACGGTATTTGATCTTAATATTGTTTTCAAGATTAATACCAACTTTAAATGTGGCTTTATCGCCCGGAGTCATTCTATCGAGTGTGATAACTTGCGTAGATTGATTTAGTGAAGCGGTTCCACCATTTTCAAATTTACCATCTTCTTGAGCAACATCTAGTGAATATGTTTTTAATTCGCTTACAACCGATGTGAGAGCAAAATTACCAGAAGTAATATTAACTTCGGTTTTTGCTTCCTTGGAAAAATAGGCGATTGTTCCGCCGACAGCACCGGCTGCTAAAAATGCGGCCATGATTGCAGCGGATATGATTGCTCTTTTTCTCATATACTTTTCCTTTCTATAAATTATTCGGTAACTTGTGTGGCAACTAATTGAATACCCATGTTAATAGTTAAACCTTGTGCATCGTTACCAGCATTGTCTCCGATTTCTACTTTCATCGTAAATTCTTGTTCCCCATCTTTGATGAGTTTTGGAAGTTGAAAATCGGAACGGTTTTGGTCGAGTGTATAGCTAACTGCGGTAGCACCAGTAGCTTCAAATGTCACTGTTGTAGCAGCGTAAATTGAAGAATCTGATGGGGCATTATTATCTTGATCATCTTTAACGGATAATTCAGGAATACTTACCACAGTGGAAAATGCCGTAGCACCAGTATTGGATAACTTGAATGTTAATTCATAGGAAGCGCCTGGAACTGCTCCATCTACGTCTAAGGCATCTGCACCATCGTTTGATAAATCAACAACTGTGTTATCGACTGTTTCAGAAATGGTACCTTGCGCATCTAAAGAATTACTGACTAATTTGGTTCTTGCGAATGAGAAATTCAAATTACCCACTTTAATGTGCGCAGTGGTTGAAACCTGACGTGAGAACAAAGCAAATGTTCCGGCGACAACTCCACCTAATGCTAGTGTGGCAATAATCGCGGATGCTATTAACGCTCTTCCGGTTTTAGTGTTCATACGTTCTCCTTTCTTACTTTTTCTTAGCTTCTAAAACTTCGGTTAAGGAACCGGCGAAAAGGACGTCGACATTGTTTTCATTATCATCTTTCAATGTGAATGATACTGAAGAAACTTTATAGAGCTCTCTATTTGGATTATGGAAATTTCTTTTTCTTACGACCGCTTCATGAGTTCCCACACCAATAAGTGCGAACGCAAAAAGCACGACTAATGCAATTAGTAGAATGAAATACCACGGCATAGATTACTCCTCCTTTTCATCGATTTCTTTATCGACGTTAGTTGCTTCTTCTTGCTCCTTATTTTGAAGCGCGGCAAGCTGCGCTTTAAGATTTTCAATCTCGGCTTGGTTAGAATCAATTTGCGCTTGAGTTTCACCAGCTTTGATCAATTTCTTTTCCTTCTTATCTTTATAGACATAGAAGATGATTTTACCTATTTCAAAGAAACATAAGAGCGTGCATGGAATGACGACGAGGAACAAAATTCCATTGCGGGATTTTAAGAACGAAACTACTTCTCCCATTGGATGGTTCATCCAAACGACTTTGCCAATCACATAGGAGAATGATTGCTCCGCAGTTATTGGATTGGTGTAGACAGTTTGGACTCCACCTGATGCTTGTTCAGCGTCACCCATAAGGGTTAATTTATAACCCTCTAAAGCAGGTGTTTTTTCAATAAGTCTGTGGGTATAGACATATTGACCTGTTTTTCCATTGATTGATGTGTAATAAACAAATGTCACCACATCACCGACCTTAAGGTCTTCGTAAAACTTTTCCGCATTCTTTTCTGTAACTTCTTTAATTCGAATCAAAGAATTAACAGGAAGAGTTTTAATGGAATAGGATTTATAGGTCTCCGGATCAATATGGTTATTCTCTGACATAGAACCAGTTTCTACGGTTCTAAGTTGGTAACCATTGATGGAGTTGCCATTTTTGTTATTCGATGTCGTATTACGAAAGATAATGGCGACGACCGCGAAGGCCGCAAAAGAAATGAATAAAGCATCAAGGACAATACTAATAATTTTTCTGACCTTGGATTGTTTATTTTCTTCCTTTTTGACTTCTTGCGCTTCTTCCATAAAATTCCTAACTACATCGTTTTAATGAAAGACATGTGGAAAGTGAACTGCATATCGAGTTCTGGTTCCACGACTTCATTTGATAAATAGAAAGTTAAGGTGAAATTCTCACCATCTTCTTTAATGAATGTCTTATCTTTTAAAGCGTTTTCTTTATCAAGATTCTTGATTTCATAAATGTTTGTTCCGTCTTCTTTGACAAATAATAATTTGTCATCTTGTCTAGCGGACACACTGACATACTTCGCGGAATATTCATCTACATCTGTAAACCATAAAGAGGTATTCGCATTTGAATACCAATCAAAATCAACTTCGATATTGAAGTCTTTTTGCTGTCCAGGAAGCATGTCTAAATAGATGTCTTGTTCGACAACTTCGCCATCTTCTGTGGTCATGGTTTGTTTTTGAGAATTATAGTAATACCCCACAACAACACCAGCACCACCTGTTAATAGAAGACCTGAACAGATGAATAAACCGATGATTGTATGTAGTTTCATTATTTACTCTTTTCTATACCTGCTGCTGCCATCGCGTCATCGATGAGTTTCATCGCGCGCTTCATAGCTAATTCAGATTTCACTCTGAAACATAATGGGAGATCTTCAAATGCTTTCTTTGAAGAATCATCTTCCACTGGAATCTTGCTATCTGCGTAAGCTTTTGGATCCAAACGATAATGAATCTTTAAAGTCTTACCTGCGATTTGTAATTTCACGTATGTCTTACGTTTATAAGATAAGGAATCCGCAGTTGTGCTGACACGTGAAACCAAGGCATATTTTTCAATACCATAATCCTTGATTTCCTTGTAAGCGTGACGTGTTTCATTTCTCACTCTTAAAAGTTTTTCGTAGAAAGTACGTGTTTTAATATTTGGGAATCCATCGCCGCCCTCTTCGGCTTCTGGTTCTTCTTTAACTGGTTCAGGTTTTGGTTCTGGTTTCTTTTCGATAACCACTTTCTTTGGCTCTGGTTTTGGTTTTTCAACCTTTTCTTTTGGTTCTTCTTCCTCTTGAAGTTTTGCTAATTCTTCTGGGGATAATTTTTGAAGACCCGCTTTGAGCATTGTGTCACCCAATAATTGTTTTGCACGTTTTAAACCAAGATTTGACTTAACACGGAACACCAAAGGAATATCAGCGAATAATTTCTTCGCTGAATCATCTTCCACTGGAATTGGGGAGTCTTTATAATCCGCTGGTTCAAGACGGTAATGGAGTTTTAATGTACGTCCACCGATACCGATCTTGAGGTAATTGATTTTCTTATATGAGTAAGCATCACCATTAGAGGAAACACGAGATTTCAAACCATAAGATAATGCTTCTTGTTTGAGTTCTTCATAGAAAGAAACTTGTTCTTCAGAAATGAGGTGTAATTTTTCTTCGAATGTTCTTCTATTAATATTGATTTCTTTGCCACCTTCTTCAGCTGGTTCTTCACTAGCTTCTTCCACTGGTTCTGGTTGAGGAGCGGATTCTTCTTTAACTGGTTCAGGTTCTTTTTCTGGTTCTTTTTCCACGACTGGCTCTGGCTCTGGTTGTGGTTCAGATTCTGGTAAAACAATCTTTTCTTCTTTTTGTGGTTGTTCCTTAATTGGATCCACAGCAAGAACAAGGACTTGTTTTCCGTTTTTCACCATAAATGTGAATTTTGCAGATAAAAGATATAAACGATAAAATTCTTCAAAATCGTCTCTATTTTTGAAGTATGGATCTTTTTTATCTTTCTTATATTGTTCTTCGTTAGCTTTGATGTAGTTATCAAATAGTTCTTTATTAGAAGCGACATATTCGCGTTCTCTTTTTAGAACTACATCTAAGACAATTTTTCCTAATTCACCACTTTGACTTTTGTTAAAGAGATTCTCGAAGTCATCATCGAAGAGTTCGAATAATGCATGCGCGACAATCTTTGTGGCTTTTTCCGCGAGTGGAGATGCAGGTCTACTGACATCCACCAAAATAAGCGAAAAGTCATTTTCACGTTGGAAAACAACTGGCATAACATTTTTAAGTTCCATAAAAGCACCCCTTTTTTACTAAACTCAAATCTACGTATATATGTATGTGTTTATATTTTATATGAGAAAAGTTTTAATGACAAACGGTGGAATTATCGAACTTGAAAAAAACAATTTGGGTCCTTTTCAATTTTTTCCTCACTACATCAGTATTTTTTAACAATTTTTGCCAAAAAACATTATTTTTCAAATTTTGATAAAAAGTTGCGATATGGCCTTAAAAAAGTAAAAGAAAAGCGATCGCTCACACGATCGCGTTAACCGGTTGTTTTGTATCAGGGACGAGCCCTGACACATAACACAAGTTGAGTTCTTTCTGTCTGGTGGTGCTTCTTGTTGACGATACGTTTTAAATTGATTAGCGTATCGGTGGCCAGATTCCTCTAGTTATTAGCTTCGAGGCCTTTTTCCTTTTCGTCGTGTCCGGTACTGGATTTATCCCGTCAAACTCTAACGCGGGGACCAGTGATGCAAGCATCAGTGAGGAACGTACCGATCGTTACCTTAATTCAGATAACGCTTTGCTAGTGCAACCATTAACCACTTTTTTTGATTCCATGGAGTTCCTACATCAATTTGGAGGAGCTGGTTGGCTTATCTAGTCTTGAACTTATTAATCCGTTTCTTCGTGGAGGTATCTCTTTGGAAGTTCTCCACTATTGTCACACGTTTGTTGAATTATGTGACTTAGGCTTGCACTGCTTTGATTAGAAGCAGTATTTTGTACCTCTTCGATCGTGTCCGGCGGTGGAATTACGCTGTTAAGTTCTAACTCAGCGACCACTGTAGCAGGGAGGTAAACCGTTAATCAACCCGAAGATTGATTAGCCGCTTGCGATCATGAACCAGAAGATTTAATCCTGGAACCTTACTATCAACGTCGTGTAATGGTTGATCGTCGATTGTGCGGCTGAACTTCATTGCCCCTTTGTTAAGCATGCATTGAGAGGCTTAACTTATTTCACGTTGAATGTTAACTTAGCGTGAACGGCAGTGTTATAAGGTATTAATCTCATAACCTTTGTCCTCTTCGACTGTGTCGGGCGGTGGGATTACGCTGTTAAGTTCTAACTCAGCGACCACTGTAGCAGGGAGGATCGACCTCGATTATTACCGAAGTAACAATCTACTAGTGCAATCATTAATCTGGAACTTTTGAGTTCTAGAACCGTCGTGTTAACTTCGTTTCCTACGTTGATTGACTTACCTAGATTTGGGTTAGTGAGTAGCTATCGCTACTCATTCCCATCAATTTGGTTTCCCAAGTTGATTGGTAATAGTATCTTCTTTTTTATAAATTTGGTCAAGCACTTTTTTTAAAATTTTTTTAACTTTTTTATTTTTCTCGATGGCATCGTATCTTTTTTTGCAAAAAAATTTTTAAAAATATTTTGTTTTTTATTTTTTTATTATTTTTTCCCGCTAGTTTTTGGTTTCACGTATAAAAATTATTATTAATTGAACGCATGTGCGCGTATATATAGAAACAAAAAACCACCAACGAGGGTGGCTTTTGTTTTTAGATCAAACTGATTATTCAGCTTTTTCTTCTGTTTTTTCTTCTTTAGCTTCAGCAGCTGGTTGTTCTTTTTCTTTTTTGCCGAATGCTAATGGGACTGGAGCACCTTTGAATGCTGCGATGAGATCGAGAATCCAAGGAACAATAGCGACAAATGGAATGACGCTAAGAATAAGGAAAATTAAGTGATCCTTATTTTGTGCTTTTTCTTCAATAACGTTGAATAAACGATAGAGGAGATAAATGATGGAAACGAATAATGCGAAAACGATTCTTAAGCCTTTTCCAAGTCCATCAACCCATTTCTTATAACCTTCCATGGTGTAATTCCTTTCTAAACTTATGGTTTATTATATAACTATTCTACAAATAATAGTATTTCTATGTAAATATTCCTTTTAAAAAGATAATATTAAAAATTCTTTGATTTAATCGATATTTAATAGAATTAAAGTGTTTTGATAAAAATTGAAATATATAATATTTTCGATGGCAAAAAACAAAAAGTATCCAGAAATAACACCAGATCTTCCTTTTCAACGTACCTGGTTAATATTTGAAATCGTTATTTGGATTATTGCTCTAATTAATAAGATTAAAAATAGAGCGAAGATTGTTAAAAGAAACAAAATACCAAAACCACCATATATTTTGATATCCACTCATGCATCGATGTTGGATTTTTATATGGCTTTAATGCTCACATTCCCACACAGGGTTTATTGGATATCCACAGTGGAAGAATTCATTCCTCGTTTCTTTATCTTTAGAAGAATTGGTGTTTTAGCGAAAAGAAAATTCACCAATGATCCAAAAGCGGCGATGAGATATTTAGAAGTTCTTCAAAAGAAGAAGATTTTAGTCATTTATCCTGAAGCAAGATATTCCTTCATGGGAGAGACAGAAAGATTTGATAAAGGATTAGGCAAAATGGCCAAAATGGCGAACGTTCCAGTGGTTTTGATAAGAGAACACGGAAACTATTTATATTGCCCTCAGTGGAGCGATCACAAGGTCAGAAAAGTCCGTCCAATTGTTGATGAAGTTGAGACTATCATTTCTAGAAATGATTTAGAAGTTATGAACGCGGATGAAATCCAAGCGAAGATTGAAGAGAACTTCGTGAACTCCGAAGAAGATTGGATGAGAAGAAAACATATTCTTATCAAATATAATAACCGCGCGGTCGGTTTAGAAAGAATCCTTTATAAGTGTCCACATTGTGGAACAGAATTTGAAATGAGTTCAAATACTCACTTTATTAAATGTAATCATTGTGGCGTTACATATGACTATTTAGAAAATGGTCAGTTACAACGCGTTGATGGAGAAAGTAAATTCCATTACCCAAGCGAATGGTATAAATGGGAAAAAGAATGCGTTAAAGAAGAGGTCCTTAAGGGAACATATCATTTTGAAGATGATGTTCGTGTGGAAAGACTTATGGGTGCGGGTATTGGCTTTGTTCCTCAAGAGGGCCACTACCACTTAACACATGATATTGATGAGGGCTTTGTGGTTAAAGGAACGGATAATGGTTTTGAATTTAGACGCTCATCACTACAAAGTTACGCTCTTCATATTGAATATAACTATTTAGATAGAGGAGCATTCCTTGAATTAGCGGATTTAAAAGATACATACTTTATATATCCACTCAATAAACCACAGCAATTAACAAAACTTCACTTTGCTGTGGAACACATTTACGATTTCAAAAAGGCTCAAATTAAATAAACATATCAATACTTTATAGGGGGTTATAACGATATGAAAAAGATGAGAATTCCACTACTAATTGCCTGGGGCGTAGCTATCTTAGGAATTGTTTTAGGATCATTTTTTGATTTAAACATTTCTAAAGCCATCGCATCCGCGAACAATGGATTCGGTTTAACAGTGTCCGCGATTGGCCCAACAATTGGTTTCAGCGCAGTTGCACTTATGGGTGGTGGCTTTATTGCCTTAATTGTGAAAGGCAAATATCACATTGCCTTAAAGATTCTCTTTGGTGTTTTAGCAGCGTGCTGTTTAGGTGTTGCTATTTATTATCCAGCTGGAGAATACTTTGGTATTAATGGTTTCTATGGCAAGGCTCCTGAATGGGCGGGTTATTTAATTGCTATTTGGCCCGCAGTTGGTGCTTTAGTCGGTGGTTATTTCTTATTCAAGGATTTCCAAAATAAGAATATTTGGATTGTCTTCTGCATTATTATTGTTCTCTTATTAATTGCTTTATTAGCCATTATTCCAACACTAAAAGACACAATCCATCGTCCACGCTTTAGAACAATTTCTAGTTATCCAATTGATTTCCATAACTGGTGGGAACCGTGCAAAAATTATAAAGAATTAAAAGAAGCTTATGGTATTGCTAGTGACAACTTTAAATCTTATCCAAGCGGTCATACCGCTGAAGCAAGTATCTTATTTGTCTTCATTACATTTATGCCACTCATTAATAAAAAATTTGAAAAGATTCAATTACCAGTATTCATTGGTTCTGGCGTATTGGTCTTATTAGTTGCTTTCGCTCGTATCTTAGCGGCCGCGCATTTCTTAAGTGATGTCTCTTGGGGCGCATTCGTCATCTTAACTTTGACAGTGATCGCTAACGAAGTTGTGATGAGAATCAAACCACTTCAAATTCAAGAAGAACAAGAATAAAAATAATCAAAATAAAAAAGGCATCTCGAATGAGATGCTTTTCTTTTATACGTATTCAATTTTGACCGTTGTTTGAGTGGCGCTCATCGCGGTAAATGTAATCTTATACGGGAATGTTTCACCGTTATTCATCGTGGTTGGAACAGCACTTGTTTTAGTTAAGAAGTGCTTATATTGATTAAACGTGAAGACATCACCTTGATGGAATAAATCTGCACCGGATAAGAAGTGTCTCACATTTTGTGAAGTGTTACCGAATGTATCGGTGCCACCTTGTTGAATGATGGCAAGTTGTTTATAGTCAGCATAGTCTTGATAGTAAGACCATCTGCTATAGTTATAGGCATTGTTATCAACTGGTTTAAAGATATATTCATTCCCAGTAATGTGCTCATCGAATTCAACAAATGAGCTGCTACCCCAAGTATATAATTGGGCATTAACGTGATATAAACGTACACCATAGTTGCCTAAGTTTTCATATGTTTCACTGTAGTAACTCCAAGCACTTCCTTTATATTCACCATTCTTTGGATAATTCACTGCGTTATTTCCATATGGGGAGAATAATTCAATAAGGAAGTATTCATCAAACGCACTATTACTGAATGTAGTTGGATCAGCAGGAACAACAATACAGTCACCATTGATTGATGCAGCTTGAATTGTAAGTTCTGTTGGACCTGTAACAACATATGGAGAAATCCATCCGACGGTAAATTTAGAGAATGAGTTCCAGTCAAAGATGTTATAGGATTGCATATCAGCGTAGCCGATATAATCAACACCACTGTCGGAATAATCATAGTAGTCATCTAAACCAAAGATATGTCCTTGTTCATGAATCGCGGTGACACCATCTTTCACGTGGTTAATCGCACTTATGGAATAGACATTTGCGACAGGTGAAGTCTTTGTGCCGTGGCTACCCGTTTGATATTTATGTGGCCATAAAGGAGTACTCCAAACTTCGTTTCCAGTTTGATTTGCGTAGGTACTTGTATTGAAATTTGTAATCAAGTGGATGTTATCAATCGCACCATCATCATTCAAATCATAATCATCTAAATTGATTTGAGGATAGTTGGATCTGATATATTCAACTGCGTTAGAAATTAAAGTGAATAATTTATTCATCGAACTATCCGCTTCAATTAAGTCAGAAGTTAAACTAGTGCTTGTTTCATTGTATGGTTCAGTAACTAAACCAGAAACATTCATTTGTCCGAAGGATGCTGTTTCATAATAGGATTTTAAAGATAATTTGTCTTCATCTTCACCAAAGTAATATCCATCAATATTAGATAAGCTTTGTGTGGTCCAGTTGTCAGTGTAGTTACCATTTAAATTGATAGGAATGATAAGCATCTTCACATTACCTTTAGATGGAGAAATATCATCATCAAGATCGGTTTGAATGTTTGTAATATCACTAGCGTTCAAACGATAGTAATTACCACCTACGGTAAATTGATAGGAATAGTTATAACTTTGATAAGAAAGAATCAATGTGTATGTGGCATCTGCTTCTAATGGGGTTTCAAGATAGTCAGTAAGACCATCTCCTTCTTTTCTAAGAACGAAAGAAATTCCTAAAGTGTTTGTATTGATGTTGTAGTCATAATATTCATCGCCATGATTCCAATGAATCAATAATGGTAAATTGGTTAAACGATCCTTCACTACTTCATCTTGATTGAAGACAAGGGTATTCGCGTATTCAATTGTTTGAAGAACATATCCTTCGGTATCAAAGCCAGAAGCGATATCAACATGGACATCTGTGAAATACGATTTACTATCAACACGAATACGATAGGCAACACTATATGCACCCGCTCGATTGAATGGAGTGGTTTTATTCACTTCTTCATTTAATGGAGTAGTTATTTTACCAACGGTAAGATAATAATCAGTAAGCACTTTTTCAGTGTTATCGTCGTAAGAGGCTGTGACAACAATACCATCAGAACTATAAGTATCACCGATTTTATAAACTTTATTATCTTCAACAGAAACAGAGGTAATGACCGCTGGAGTGGTTGTGTTGTTATTGTTGTTATTGTTATTGTTGTTATTTTCGCCGTGATTAAAAATAGCAAGTAAGTCACATCCAGTTAATGCGAACATACTGCTGAAGATCACTAATTTATGTAATAATTTCTTCATATTTTGGCCTCTTTAATGTTAATCCAAATCATAAATTCTAATTTATGTAGAACATATTAACATATATTTATTTGAAGTGGTGCCTATTTTCCCATGTATTAGTGACATATCTTATATTTTTGAATATTTTTTTCCTTTGATTGGGCCAAGAAAAAACCAAATTTTAATGGTTAAATGCTATTGTATATTCTTAAAATGCTTTATATAATATAGAAAACACGAGTACTCGTGAATAACAGAACAAAAGGCACACTTAGAGAAATCTAAGGTCGCAAAGCTATAGGGCCCAGAGGGCAGCCAGTTGCTTCTAAGTTTATGCTTAGAGGTTTTTTATTTTTAGAACCTCAAGTAAGAGAAGAAGGAGATTTGTTCTATGACACTCAAAAACAAAATCGCTGCTATCACAGCAGCCTCAATGGTAGCATTTGTCGGAATCGGTTTTGCTGCCTGGACATTCAACAACAGCATTGCACAAACAGCACCAGAAAGCGCTTATGCAACATCCGCAATTGAAGCAAACAACGTTGCGCTCAGCGGAAACACAGTGGTCTATTTAGTTTTAGATCAATCCAAACCATACTGGTCAACAGCAGTCAACAACGGTTCAAAACCAGTTGAATTAGCAAATGGTAAAATCACAGTCACACCATCTTACAGTTTGCAAAATCAAAATGATGGCGCGTCTTGGACTTACACATTAACAAGTGCTATTACAGTTGATGCCGCTATTGCAACATACGTTGATGTTACAGGATTCGACACAGTTGCTAAGACAGGTACAGTTACAGCAGGAGGCGGTGCAAACCAAATCGCAGCGCAAGATTATGACTTACCAGCTCTCGCTTACACAGCAAGCAAACCAGCAAACTATACTGATTATCAAACAATGTTAACAGCTATCGGTACCGCTCACATCACATTCACATTCAACTGCACATTCGCAGAAGTCGCCGCATAACATAATAGGAGCATTACATGACATCAATTACGATTATCACTATAGTCGTAGTTGTACTCCTTTTAGGTATCGTCGGTGGATTAAGTTGGTTAGCTTATTATTCTTGTTTAAAAGCATACAAGATAGAAGTTGGCCAAGGTCTTCATGACGAACAAATTACAAAAGAATTTAATTCAAAATTACAAAAGAAAAATAAGTGGAGTCTACTAGGCACAATAGGTTCTTGGATTGCCTTAGCTGCTTTGTTATCTTTATTTGTCACAGGTATTGTATATAAGGCAAGCGGGCAAATGTTTTCAGCAAGCAACAATGTTGCTCTTGTTATCAAAACAGGATCTATGTCAGACTTCTACAACGAAGAAGTAGCGGAAGCAAATAATAATGATAGAAGTCTTCAATTTGATGTTGGCGATATCTGCTTCTTCAATAAAGTATCAAAAGATAGCGAATTAACTATCGGTGATGTTTATGGGTATAAATACAAGAACATGATTATCACTCATAGATTAGTTTCCATAAATGGAGACTATTACCAATTTAGAGGCGATAACAATAGTATTTATGACACATACATTACTCGTGAGAGTATCATCTACCACTACACCGGAAACAAGGCAAAAGGCATTGGATCCTTTGTTTTGTACGCTCAATCCTATTTCGGAATTATGTCTCTAGTAGGTGTTATTGGGATTATGGTTTTATCGGAAGTCATTAATTCCAAGATTGAAACAACGAATAAAACTAGAGCAAAGGAATTAGGTTTTGATGTTGAAGCCAAGCCAAAAACTAAGGAGAAGAAGAAATGAGGAAAAGAACTTTAATTCTTATGCCGATTATTGGTTTACTCGCTTCTGCGATGTTTTTGGGCACGGGTTATGCCGCTTGGACGATGAATGATAGCTCAGTTGATGATACTATCCGTGTTGATATTCAAGATTGGGACTTTGGTGAAATTTCTGATTCAGCGCATATCGCAAATGTTAGTCAAACATCAAATTTAACTGCTTCGCAAGAAACCGCACTACTCTCTGATTATGCAACTAGTATTGAGGCAATCAGACTTACCAATACCGCTGGAACATCAGGTGTTGATCATAGTGTTAATGTCACTTTAGATAAAACCTATACATTAGGTAACATAGCAACTTGGAAAGTTGAATTTGATTATTACCACGCTGAAAAGAGATCTCAAGCTGGTAAGGGCTATCCAAAGGTTCAATTACTTTATAATAATTCAGGCAAAGGAAATACCTATGGCGGAGGCAACACCATTTCTCCAACATCAGTTTATTTATCCACTGATAGTGCTGATGGTAAATGGTGGCATCTAGAATACTTCATCACCGCGTTATGTCCAACAATGTCAGACCACGGTGATACAGTTCTAAGCCCAAGCCAATTAATTAACGGTGTTAAAATTGTTGATAGTAATATTTATGATTACAGTGGAAACACCGCATTTATCATTATTGATAATTTAAAACTCACCAACACTTCATCACAAAGACTAGGTTTATTCAACGCTGGAACATCATTCAAAGTTGGTAAATACTATTGGATGAAAATTGCTTGGAGTGGAGAATTACAATATGTGAATATCACATTTATTGATACTTCAGGCAATCCAACTGACGAATACGCAGATTACACACCATCAGATAAGAGCCCATTCTATCTATATGGTAAAAAGGCAGGAACGATTATTGCTACTGCTACATTGATAGTTGGTGGAGGTCAGCCACTGACAATCTCCAACACTCTGACGGTTACTAATTAGCACGATAAAATTAAAAGGAATCTTCTATAAGAAGGTTCTTTTTTTATATAATTAGTTTAGTTATGATCGAAGTTAAATCTCTTACAAAAGTATTCAAAAAACCTATTCGCGGAAAAGGTGTTTTAGGCATGATTAGAACTTTGTTCTCTCGTAAGTATAAAGAAATACGAGCGGTCGATGATGTCTCTTTTGATATTAAAGAGGGAGAAATCGTCGGCTATATTGGTTCTAATGGTGCAGGTAAATCCACCACTATCAAAATGATGTGCGGCATATTAACTCCAACATCTGGACAAGTATTAATAGACGGCAAAGAGCCATACAAGAAACGCCGCATTGTCGCCAAGGAAATAGGTGTTGTCTTTGGACAAAAAACACAACTTTGGTGGGATATTCCTTTAATTGAATCATTCAAAGTTTTGAAAGAAATTTATCAAGTTAGTGATGAAGACTATAAAACAAGAATGGAATTCCTTTCTACTGTTTTAGGTATCGATGAGTTTTTAAGTCAACCAGTAAGGACTCTCTCTTTGGGCCAAAGAATGAGAGCGGATTTAGCAGCTTCCATGCTCCATAATCCAAAGATCCTATTTTTAGATGAACCAACAATTGGTATGGATGTTCTTGTTAAAGAAAAGATCCGTTTAGCTATTCACGCATTAAACGCTAAATATCACACCACTGTTGTTTTAACTACTCATGATATGGCGGATATCGAAGATCTTTGTTCCCGCATTATCATGATTGAAAAGGGCAAAATCATTTATGATGGTCCATTAAAAGCAATCAAACATCGTTTTGGAAATATTAAAACTTTAACAATAACAGTGCCGGCAAATATCGATCCACTTGAAGTAGCACCGTACTCAAAAGATGTCGATATGAGTAGTAAGGATGACAAAGTTATGCTTAGATTTGACGCTGATAAAGTCAAACTCGAAGATGTCGTTCAATATGCATTCTCTAGTTACCATGCGATTGATATGAAAATTACTGACATTTCTATTGAAGATGTCGTAAAGCAAATTCTTGTGCAACAAGAGGAAGCAAAACATGCTTAAAAAATATAAGCCATTCCTCCGTGCATCTGCAATGGATGTTATGGCATATAAATTCAATATCTTAGTTTGGGTTATTGTCACTCTTTTTGAAGTGGCTTGTTTAGTCTTTCTTTGGTTTGCTGTTTATCAAAGCAGTGAAGGCGGTATTGATGCTTCAATCAATGGTTTCACTTATAAAGAAATGATTGCCTATGTTGTTTTAACAACAATATTTGGTTTTGTTACTTTTAACAACGACACTCTTTGGATTATTAATAATGACATCCGAAAAGGAACTATCGGTAATTATTTAATTAAACCTATTTCTTATAGAGGTAAATTCGTAGCTTCAAACATTGGCGCTTTATTAATTATGACATTAATATTTGGCATACCGCTTTACTCAATAGGTCTAGGTGTATTAATTGGGATTGGTTTTTTACCTATTGTTTCTGTGTGGGAATTTATTGCTCATATAGGATTATTCTTAGTCGCTGGTGTCCTTGCATGTTTAATAAATGACACAATTGCATACATATTTGGAATTCTTTGTTTCTACACAACATCTGCCTGGGGACTTAATTCTTTAAAGACCACTATTATTGCATTCTTGTCTGGTACCTTACTCCCATTAGCATTCTTCCCACCAATATTTAGAGATATTGTTGGCTACATGCCATTTGCGGGATTAAGCCAAAATCCAGTTTTAATATTGATGATGAAATATGATTATTTTGAATCAGCGAAAGTGATTCTTATTGCTTTAGCGTGGTTAGTTATTTTGGAACTTTTTTCAAAATTACTTTTCTGTCACGCAATCAAGAAAGTAACAGTGCAGGGAGGATAATATGAGATACATAAAATTATATTTTACCTGCATTAAAAGAAGCATCTTATCGAGATTAGATTACAAGCATGATGCGATCATTTCGATTCTCTCATTCTTGTTTTCAAATGCTTGTTCTCTCTGTGCTTTGTATTTCATCTTGCAAGCCATTCCAACACTAAAGGGATATTCAATCGCAGAAGTTGGATTCTTCTATGGTTTTTCCATGCTTCCAATCGCTATAGATCATTTATTCAGCGATGAATTCTGGCTTGTCGCTTATCGTAGAGTACAACTTGGTGATATGGATATGCACTTCCTAAGACCAGTACCTGTGATATTCCAAATGTTTGCACAAACATTCCAACCAGATGGTTTTGGAGAAGTAATTGTTGGTATCGCAATGATTATTGTATGTGGCATTAATTTGCATGTTACTGTTTCCTTTGGAGCAATATTTGTTCTTGTTATTGGCGCAGTGTTTGGAGCGATTATTATCACTTCATTTAAGATTATCTTCTCAGCGTTAGCATTCATCTTTAAACGCAGCGGACCACTACTTCAAATCATCTATAACTTTACAAGTTACGCTAAATATCCAATCGCCATTTATCCAAAAGTTATTCGTATTATCTTGATATTTGTTTTACCATTCGGCCTATTTGTTTCATTGCCTGTCGATACATTGCTTTATGGAACATATAATCCATATTTATTGAGCCTTTGCATCATTGGTGCGGCAATCGTGTTATTTGCGCTTGCCGTCCTTATTTGGACCAGATGCGAAAGACATTATGAATCAACTGGTTCTTAATAAAAAAGCCGCCATTACTGACGACTTAACAATCTATTTGGTGGATCTAATCGGGATCGAACCGACGACCTCATCGTTGCGAACGATGCGCTCTCCCAACTGAGCTACAGACCCATGCTTGTATTATCTTATATATCTTTTATAAAAATTTCAAATATTTATCATGTCAATACTGATAATTAAAAAATATTCTTTTTATAATAGTCGTATGCCGAACAAAACAATTGCTGTTATAGACTTAAAAGCGTTTTACTCATTCGTAGAATGCGTTGACCGTGGGCTCGATGCTTGGACTACTCCTTTAGTTGTGGCAGATAAGGAGAGAGGAAAGAACACAATTGTTTTAAGCGTGTCTCCATTTTTAAAAGCAAGAGGGGTTCCATCAAGATTAAGAATTAGGGATTTACCAAAAGAATATGATTATGTCTACGCAGTTCCAAGGATGGAAAGATATATTGAGAAGTCCGCGGAAGTTGTCAAAATCATGATGGAATTTGTCAGTGAAGAAGATATACATGTTTATTCAATTGACGAAGCATTCCTTGATATCACTAGTTATCTTAATTATTACAAGATGACACCACTTCAACTAGTGAGTAAGATTATTCAAACCATTAAAGATAGAACTGGATTACAAGCCACTGCAGGTATTGGTGATAATTTCTTTTTATCTAAAGTGGCGTTAGATATATACGCAAAACACGAAAGAAATGGCATTGCCACGATGCATCAAAAAGATATCAAAACTAAACTATGGCCAATTTCTCCACTTACAAAAATATGGGGTATTGGCGAAAGAACTGCAGTGAAATTAAACGCATTAGGAATATATAACGTTGGTGAATTAGCAAACGCTGATAAAGATTTTATTCATAGTCATTTTGGTATTATGGGCGATCAACTCATCAGTCACGCAAACGGTATTGATGAATCAGATGTTCATGAGGTGTACGTTCCAAAAAGTACAAGCTTATCATTAGGACAAGTTCTCTTTAAGGACTATAACAAAGATGAAATCACCACTATTATTAGAGAAATGTGTGATGACTTATCTCAGAGATTGAGAAATGAAGGAAAGCAAAGCGAATTAGTTTCTTTATATATTGGATACTCTAAAGAAATTATGGGTGGGTTCTCTAGACAGATGTCTTTACTTCATCCCACAGATGACACAGAAGAATTATTTAATGCTTTAATGGAAATCAAAACTCGATTTATTCAAGATTTACCAATTCGAAGAATTGGAATCAACTTCGGAAAACTATCGAGAGGTGGTTTCAAACAAATCGATATGTTTGGCGATGCAAAGAAAGAAAAAGATAACCATGACTTATTTAAAGCAATGGATAAATTAAAAGATAAATATGGAAAGAATATATTATTAAGAGCGAGTGCATTAACTGAAAACAGTACCGCTATTGAAAGACACAATCAGATTGGAGGGCATAGGAAATGAGTGATCGCGGAATGAAAAAGTGGGCGCCATATAAAACCCTCGAAGATCAATGGACAACATTAGATAGACTTCATGCTAGTGAAGAAAAAGTTGAGAAACCAAAAATCAGTAATGAAGTTGCAGAAGAGATTAATGACAAATTAGTCAATTACCAAGGACAAGAATATGAATTCTTCTATTATAAAAATGGAAGAATCTTAAAAGAAAAAAGCACCATTAAGAAGATTGATGCTTTTAACAGAAAGTTGATTTTAGATAATAATATTATTATCTACTTGAAAGACTTGATTGGTGTAAGATGATTATTTTTGATCTTTCGCGATGATTTCATTCATCTTCTTAAGATCGTCATCATCCACCTCATAAACATAAGGTGTATTTCTTTCTAATTCATAAATATCTAAACCAAAGCCCGCGATGAATTGGTTTTCTTTCATCGTGTATCCAACAAAGTCGATTGGTACTTCCACTTCTCTTGCTGGAGCTTTATCTATCAATGTACAAACATAGATATTTTTTGCACCATTGAGTTTCATGTGTTCAGTTAAGAACTTCATGGAATACCCTGTATCCACGATATCTTCCACGATGATGACTGAACGACCAGTGCAATCAAACGAGATATCTTTTAATAGTCTCACATTGTGAGTTCTTTTGGTTCCATAGTAAGAAGAAATACGAATATAGTCTGTATAAATGGGGCGCTTAATATATTTCATTAATTCAAACATGAAATTCATCGCGCCTTTCATAACACCCACTAAAACAGGGACTCTTTCTTCACCCGCAGTTTTCTCATCAATCTCTTTAGCGATTCTTTGACAAATCTCTGTTATTTGTTGTTCATTCAAAATAATTCTTTTCATGAGATTATCCTTTCATCACTTCAGAGATAAAGTCTTGGTGAGTTTCATATAAAGATTTTCCTTCATCTAATGAAACAATGATTTTCGCAAATAAAGGAACTAAAGAAATAACATCGATTTTATCGGTTTTGATTTCTTCTCTAAGTGGAATGGAATCGGTAATAACAAGTTTTTCTAAATGAGAATTGTTGATTTTATCAACAGCATCTAAAGATAAGACACCATGTGTCACTGCGGCATAAACTTTCTTAGCACCTAATTCGATTAATTTTTCAACTGCGATAACTAAAGTTCCTGCGGTGTCCACAATGTCATCAACGATGATACAGGTCTTATCTTTAACATCGCCAACGATGGATAAGATTTCCGCTTTGTTTGGTTCTGGACGACGCTTATCAATAATCGCCAATGGAGCATTAAGTTTTTCCGCTAATTTGCTAGTTCTCACAAGTCCGCCATGGTCTGGAGAAACACAAACAATATCGCCTTCAATTTTTAAATCTTTGAAATAGCGATAGAAAAGAATGACTGGTGAAACATCATCCACTGGAATATTAAAGAATCCAGAAATTTGAGATGCGTGTAAGTCGCTAGAAACAATACGGTCAGCACCAGCAGTTTCTAACATATCTGCAACAAGCTTTGCGCTGATAGGTTGTCTTGGTTTAGCTTTACGATCTTGTCTTGAATAGCCGAAATATGGAATGACACATGTAATTGATTTTGCGCTCGCTCTTTTACAAGCATCAATACAAAGTAATAATTCCATTAATCTTTCGTTAACAGGTCTACAAGTAGATTGGATAATGTAAACATTATCTCCTCTAAATGATTTCTTTCCAGTAAAGGAAATTTCTCCGTCAGCATAATGGCTAACTTCAGTAGGAAGAACTTCCACACCAATGGTTTTGGCGATTTCAAGTGCCATATCAACATTGGCAGTTAAAGAAACTATTTTTAATCTTTCGTTCATGATTATTTTGCTCCTTTCACCGTGCCAAAAATACGATCGCCACAATCACCTAGTCCTGGGCAAATATATGCGTTCTCGTTAAGTTCTCTATCTAAGGCACCAATATAAAGTGGAATGTCAGGATTCTTTTCGCAGAATGCTTTTACTCCTTCTGGTGCTGCAATAATACAAATAAATGTAATTTTCTTTGCGCCGTGCTTCTTGAGCATATTAACTGCGTCAATTGCACTGCCACCTGTCGCAAGCATTGGATCGATTAGATAAACATCCATTTCATCGATATCGACAGGAAGTTTGCAATAGTATTCAACTGGTTCTTTGGTGACTTCATCACGGTACAAACCGATATGTCCGCATGTTGCACCCGGCACTAGTTCTAACATACCATCCGCCATACCAAGACCTGCTCTTAAGATAGGTACAAAGCATAGCTTCTTACGTGATACTACTGGTTGAAGAGTCTTTTCAATTGGGGTTTCAACTTCCACCAAATGAGTTTCAATATTCCTTAGGGCTTCATATCCTTCAAGAATAGCGATCTCTTTGACTAATAGTTTGAATTGATTTGTTTTTGTTGATTTGTCTCTTAATTGAGTAATCTTGTGACTCAATAATGGGTGATTTAACAAGGTTACATTTTTGTAATCTTTGACATTAAATTCCATGTTTGTTTTCCTCCTTTTCAACTAGGGTTCTCTTTGAGATTTTCAAAAACAAAAAACTCGGCAAAATACCGAGTAATTTCTATAAAGACACAGACATGGATTGGTGATTAACGGGCACACTACCTCTATAATTCGAGTCTAATTGGCGCTTCATTAATCTAAACACAACCATAGTTCCGTTCTTAATCATTAATTTATCAAACTCAATTTTGATAAACAACCATTTTATTAAATGGCCCATTCACCATCTTTGAATATTTGATGTTTGTTTCCTTTGGCATCAACACCAACGATTGATAAATCTTTGGTTCCCACCATGAAGTCAACATGGATCATGGAATCATTGATACCTTTTGCTTTTGCTTCTTCGGTAGAAAGATTTACATCTAATAATTCTTTGAATCCAATACCTAATGCGACATGGCAAGCAGCATTTTCATCATATAAGGTGTTATAGAACAATAAACCACTTAAATTGATTGGAGATGTATATGGCACTAAAGCAACTTCACCTAATTGTGCCGCACCTTCATCCATAGACACCATGTGTTCTAATAATTTTTGATTTTTTCTAGCGTGAACTTCGCTAACTTTACCATTTTTGAATGTAATGCTGAAATCTTCAATAAGTTCACCATTATAACTTAATGGTTTGGATGCCACTAAGGTGCCTTCACATCTACCAGCCCATGGAGTGGTAAATACTTCTTCAGTTGGAATGTTTGGATTGAATTCACCTTTGTTAGGAGCGGTTTCCACACCAGCACCCCAGTTGATACCAGGAATCAAATCAACTTCGAAGTCTGTGCCATTGCTGGCCTTGTAATATAACTTACGTAAATCTAATGATTTAAGTTTGTTTCTTTGTTGAATTAAGAAAGCATTATGTTCTTCCCAATTCTTGACTGCATCATTACCATCGACACGTGATGTTTTAAGAATGGCTTCCCATAATTTTTCCACCGCTTCTTCTTCAGAAACATCTGGGAACATTTTCTTCGCCCAAGCTTTTCCAGGAACACCGGCGATACACCATTTGTATTTTCCATCTGCGGCTTCGCGATATTTCTTAATTTTTGGGAATCTTTTCGCCATGACTTTAGCGATTTTAGCTTGATTGACGCCCTTTAAACCATCTGGGTCTTCAGATATAAGATAAATCATTGTTGGTAGCTTCTTAGCCATGTATTTGTATCTAGCTAAGGAGTATGGTGTTAGCTTTGCTAATTCACCAACAGTGGCGTACTTATAATGAAGTCTTCCTAATTGTTCATAATCGAATCTTACTTCAACAAATTTGGCGCCCGCTTTATAGCATTCTTCAGCGACCATATATACGAATTCAGGTTGATCTAAATCCGCACTGATCCAAATTTCATCACCTTTATTGACGTGTCCACCAATACGAGCAATTAATCTGGCGTATTCTCTTAATAATTTTTCTTCCATAATATTACCTCGTTGCTATTTGCTTTATTTATTTTATAATAACCGCGGGGGATTTGTTATGAATACTGTTATAGAAAAATACAAATGGATTAAATATGTACTCGGTGGATTCGTCGCTGCGTTAGGAATTTTGATTATTCTTCTCGCATGTTTGAATTTTGGTGCATTAGAAAACGCAATCAACATTGTTGTGGCTTCTGGTTTATTAATCTTAGGTTTAGCTTCTTTGATTATTACAATCTTCACAGAAACTCATAAAGGATTTTCATTATCACTATTAATTAGCTCCGCAATTATCACTGCAGGTATCATCTTATTAATTGCTAGATTTGGTATTGGTTTTACCATCAAAAACGTACTTTTAGTGTATATCTTAGCAGTTTTAACATTAGTGTTCGGTGTTGCTTCATTATTCAAAGTTGTCTCTTTAATCGTTTATAAAGAAAAGAAGACACTTATTGTCCTCATGGCTTTAGTGGCAGTTGCCGCAATTACCTTAGGTATCCTTGGTATCGTCTTTGCTCCTAAACTTGGTGAACTCGTTGTCGCAGCATTTGTAATCTTAGGTATCTTAGTGTTAGTAACCGGTATCTTAATGATTGTCTTTTCTGTTCTTAGCGACAAAAAGAAATCCGCTTAATTATTATTTATAATAATAAAAAATGCTCCGATTGTTCGGGGCATTTTTATTTGCTTTATTAGAGCAACATTCTAATGGCTTCTTCAGTAGTTTCCGCTGAGGAAGATCCACTAGTATTTGATACTTGAATGACGATGGCGATTACGAAGAAGATGATTGCCATTACTAATGTAAGAATGGAAACAACTTTTTCAGCGCCTCTTTCTTTGGTTTTGACGAACACGTTAAGTCCACCACCAGTAATAGCACCGGAAGCACCTTCAGATTTACCACCTTGCAATAAGCAAAGAATGATAATGACAATGCCTACGCCCATAAATACCCAGTCGTACCAATTTAACATGCTTTCAATTTCCTTTCGTCAATTCGCTTAATAATGTTATACAAAACGGAGAAATAATTCAATAAGAGAATTGAATTGTCTATAGTTCCGCTTTCATCTCAAAGATAATATCTCTAAGTTTAGCCGCGCGTTCAAAATCAAATGTTCGAGCAGCTTCTTTCATTTGTTTTTCTAATTCTTTTATCTTCTTTTGAAGCTCACTACGTGTCGCTTTCTTAGAAGCACTAATAATATCGGAAATTTCATCCTCTGTATTGTGAATTGGAGGCCTAATTTCTTTAACAACAGTTGTTGGAACAATGCCATTATCGAGATTGTATTGATTTTGAATTCTACGACGGCGGTTGGTTTCATCAATTGCGTTCTTCATAGAATCAGTCATTGTATCGGCGTACATAATGACCTTACCATTTGCATTTCTCGCAGCACGACCACACACTTGGATGAGTGATCTAGTACTTCTCAAGAAGCCTTCTTTATCAGCATCAAGGATACAAATTAATGAAACTTCTGGAATATCTAAACCTTCACGTAATAGGTTAATTCCAACAAGCACATCGTACTTGCCTTTTCTTAACTGATAAATGATCTCTGAACGTTCAAGAGTTTTGGTCTCGTGATGGAGGTATACAACCTTTATTCCTCTTTCTTTAAGGAAGGTGGTTAAATCCTCCGCCATTCTAATAGTTAAAGTAACGATTAAAGTACGTTCGTTCATTGAATTTCTTAACTTGATTTCTTGGAGCAAATCATCGACTTGCCCCATGGTTGGTCTCACATCAATTGTTGGATCTAATAAACCAGTAGGACGAATAATTTGTTCTGCAATTGGTGCATCAGTTTTTGCGAGCTCATAATCACCTGGTGTGGCGCTTGTGCAAATAACTTGAGGCATAATTTTCTCAAACTCATCAAAGTTCAAAGGTCTATTATCTAACGCAGATGGTAATCTAAAGCCGTATTCTACAAGGGTTTCTTTACGAGATCTGTCGCCGTTATACATACCTCTAAGTTGAGGGAAAGTAACGTGAGATTCATCGACGAATAAGAGGAAGTCTTCAGGGAAATAATCGATTAAGCACCAAGGTCTTTCACCTGGTTTTCTCTTATCGATGTGTCTTGAATAATTCTCAATTCCTGGGCACATTCCAAATTCAAGCATACTTTCAATGTCTTGATTGGTTCTAAGTTCTAATCTTTCTGCTTCAAGAAGTTTTCCTTCACTCTTAAAATATGCCAATCTTTCTCTTAATTCTTCTTTAATAGTAACAGTGGCTTCTTTTATTCTTTCTCTTGTGGAAGCATGGTCATACGCAGGGAAGATTGGATATGTATGATATGAGGCTTTAACTTCTCCTGAAAGTAGGTCAATTTGTGAAATCTTTTCTATCTCATCGCCAAAGGTGTCGATTCTAATGACATTATTGTTATCCATGTTCGCTGGAATGATTTCAATGATGTCACCATGAACTCTGAAACTACCTGGCGCAGCATCCATATTGTTTCTCACATATTGAGCATCCACTAAGCGTTTGAATAAAAGATTTCTATCAATTTCTTCACCGACACGGATATTAAAAACTAAGTTTCTATATTCATCAGGATCAGTTAATCCGTAAATAGAAGCGACAGACGCAACGATGATGGTATCTCTTCTTTCTAAAATTGAATTGATTGCGCTAGTTCTCAACATTTCAATTTCATCATTCATCACTGCATTCTTATCAATATAAGTATCGCTTTTTGGGATGTATGCTTCTGGTTGATAAAAATCAAAATTTGAAACAAAATATTCAACTCTGTTATTAGGGAATAGTTCTTGGAATTCTGAATATAATTGACCCGCAAGGGTTTTATTATGAACAAGAACAAGTGTTGGTTTTTGAACTTGTTCAATGATATTGGCCATAGTAAAGGTTTTTCCAGTACCAGTAGCACCTAGTAACACTTGGAATCTCTTATTGTCTCTAATTCCTTCTACTAACTGCTTAATAGCAGTTGGTTGATCACCGGTAGGCTTAAAAGGAGAGACTATTTGAAAGCGATGGTCTTTATTTTCCATCCTTCTTTCCTTTCTTTTTGGTTTCGGTAAAAAGATTTGTGTTTGTGTGAGATTTAAATCCTTCACCAAATACAGCATTGGTTTGCGTATATGTAACAAATGCGGTTGGATCAATCTTAGCGATATAAGATCTAATCTTTGCATATTCGCGTTTGTTAAAAACAATTCTTAGAATGACTCTTTCGTCACCATGATATCCGCCTTGTGCATGGATAATTGTGGTTCCACGACCGAGTTCATTTTGCGCATATTGAGAGATTTCTTCCCATTTTTCAGAAATAATATCCACTTGGTAGCTAGTTTGTGAACCAATGAATATCACTTCGATAATAATTGCGGACATAAATGCGGAGATAATACCGGATAAGCAAGGTAGTAAGAAGTCAGATTGCATTGGTAATAAAATACATAAACCCACAGTAATGATTGTTCCATCAATAAGGAACGATGCGATTGATTGTCTAATGTGGAGGTATTTTTCAATTAAGAATGTTAAAACATCAACGCCACCCGTGGATCCACCACCGACGAATGTAACAGCAACACCTACGCCAACAAAGACACCACCAAAAATACCAGACATTAAGTAGTTACCTGCAGTTGGTCCATTGCCAGCATCCTTTAGGATTTCTCCAAATTTGATTAAAACATCAGATAAGCCCGGACAGGCAGTGAATAACCAGTTAGCTAATGGAAATGCTATTGTGGCCACTAAAGTTTTTAAGGCGAACTCTTTTCCAATAAAAATCAAACCTATAACCCATAGTAAGACTGCAGAAGCGTCCACAATGATGTTATAGAGTAATACTTTAGTATTCTCAGCGACAAAATATCTAGCAATAATAGCAACACCGTTTAATCCACCAGCGTTGATATCAAGAGGAACAAGGAAAGCGATGTTTCCAAAAGCGACAAGGAATGTACCAAATATAACAATTAAGACTTTAAAAATGGCAATTTTCCATTCTTTTTTGGTTTTAGGCATTCTTCTTAGCCTCCTCTCTTAAATATGCATAGATAAATCCGTCGATTTCGCCATTCATTACGGCTTGGACATCGACTTCTTCATAATTACTGCGGTTATCTTTGACTAATGTATATGGGCAGAAAACATAGGATCTGATTTGACTTCCCCATTCAATGTTTTTCTTTTCGCCAACAATATCATTAATCTTCTTTTCACGTTTCTCTAATTCGATTAAATAAAGTTTGCCTTTGAGCATATTCATAGCCATTTCTTTATTCAAGAGTTGGCTTCTTTCTACTTGGCAAGAAACCACGATACCAGTAGGCAAGTGAGTGATTCTAACCGCGGTTTCAACTTTGTTGACATTTTGTCCACCGGCACCACCACTACGATATGTATCAACCTTTAAATCAGCTTCATTAATTTGAATATTAATTGAATTCTCTTTGAATTCTGGAATGACGTTCACAGAGGCAAAAGAAGTATGTCTTCTCTTATTCGCATCGAAAGGAGAAATTCTTACTAAACGATGAACACCTTTCTCACTTTTAAGTAATCCATATGCATTATGACCGGCAATTTTTAATGTAACTGATTTGATACCAGCTTCTTCACCAGGTTCTAATGAAATAAGAGACATTTTGAACTTATGTGCTTCTGCATACAAAACGTACATGCGATAAAGCATATCCGCCCAATCTTGTGCTTCTGTGCCACCCGCACCTGGATGTATTTCAATAATCGCAGGCATGTCATCAAACTCGCCTGTGAATAAAATTTCTAATTCAAAATCCTTTGATTCTTTTTCAAGTTGCTCAAAAGACTCATTTATTTGTTCAAATAAAGATTCATCGCCTAACTCTAAGAGTTCATTAATATCTTTAAAATCGTTTTCTAACTTTCGATAAGTCTCAACGATATTCTTACAATAATTCAATCGAGAGATAACTTTTAAAGCCTCGCTATTATTGCTCCAGAAGTTATCTTCTTCGCTTTTTTTAGTTAAAACTAAAATTTCCTCATCTAATTTAGTGAGGTCAAAGAGAAGACCCGAGTTGGTGGATTCTCTCACCAACAGCACAAAGTTCTTGGTTAAAAGAAGCAATGTCTTTCATTATTTTTCTTCCTCTTTTTTGGTTTCGCCAACCACTTCACCAGCTTCTTGTTGCTTTGCAGCTTCCGCAGTTAATCTTTCTTCTTCAGCTTTTCTGGCAGCAGCTTGAGCGGCTTCAACTTGATTAACGAATTTATCAATATTAACGAGGTTTAAAACTGCATCAACAGATGCCATTTCTAAGCATTCTCTGAACATATCGTAACCTTCGTTAACGTAGTCTTGTAATGGGTTCACGTTCGCATAACCACGGAGGTGGATACCTTCACGTAAACGCGCCATCGCATCAATGTGTTTAGTCCAGTTTTGGTCTAAGCAATGTAAAATCAAATCTCTTTCAATGCGGTCACATAATTCTTCTGGTAATTTGCTTCTCTTGCGCATATATCTACGTAAGATTAATTCGCCTAAGTCTTGACCACAGTTATCCACTAAGTCATCTTCATAAGCATTTGGATTGATACTACCTTCAGGCAAGAATCTTGGTTCCACTTGTTTGATTAATAATTCAGCAGAAATGAGTTGATCGTTGCTGCCTTGTGGAACAGCTTTCTTTGCTAAGAACATACCAGTTGTAGCAAACATTTCATCAACAATATCTTTAATCGCACTACCTTCGATAATTCTGTCACGTTTGTCGTAAACATTTTGTCTTTGTTTTGCTAAGACATCATCGTAATCTAATAAGCTCTTACGAGTATCGAAGTTCATACCTTCAATTTTCTTTTGTGCGCTTGTAACTGCGTTAGAAACCATCTTGCTTTCAAGAGCTTCATCACCAAAATTCTTTTCAATGTAATTTCTCATTGCATCTGCAGCGAATCTCACTAATAATGTATCATCAAATGATACATAGAATCTGGAGAAGCCTGGATCGCCTTGACGTCCAGAACGACCACGTAATTGGTTATCAATACGACGAGATTCATGTCTTTCTGTACCTAAAACACACAAACCACCTAAGGCTCTAACTTCGTCATCAATCTTAATATCGGTACCACGACCTGCCATATTTGTGGCGAGTGTGATAGCGCCTTTACGACCTGCAAGTGCGATAATTTCCGCTTCACGTGCGTGGTTCTTAGCGTTTAACATTTCGTGTGGTAAACCAGCAGCAGTTAATAAATTTGAAATTTCTTCAGAAGATTCAACTGAGACTGTACCAATCAAGATTGGCTGTCCTTTTTCGTGTCTTCTCTTAACTTCTTCAATTAAAGCAGCGAGTTTTGGACCTTTATGTGCGTAGATGAAATCTGTCGCATCCTCACGGATAACAGGTCTATTTGTAGGCACACAAACGACACGCATGTTATAAATCTTACGGAATTCTTCTTCCTCTGTTTTAGCGGTACCGGTCATACCTGCCATCTTCTTATAAAGACGGAAGAAGTTTTGATATGTAATTGTCGCCATGGTAACTGTTTCTTGTTTGATGGTGACATTTTCTTTTGCTTGAACAGCTTGGTGTAAACCATCGGACCATTCACGACCTGGTAAAACACGGCCTGTAAATTGGTCAATAATTTGCACTTGTCCTTCACCATCGACTAAATAGTCGACATCTCTTTGCATGATGAAGTTGGCTTTTAAGGCGTTATGAATTCTATGAACTAAATCAAAGTATTCAGGATCATATAAGTTTCTAATACCAAACATTCTTTCAGCTTTGGTGTTACCGGAATCAGTTAAATTAACTGTCTTTTCTTTCACATCAACAGTGAAATCAACATCTTTTTTCAAAGCTTTGCAGAATCTGTCAGCAACTGTGTATTGGCTGGATGATGTTTTCACACCACCAGAAATAATTAATGGGGTACGGGATTCATCAATTAAAATTGAGTCAGCTTCGTCAACGATACAGAAATTCAAACCACGAAGAACCCTATGATTCATATCTGTGGCCATATTATCTCTTAAGTAGTCGAAACCTAATTCAGAGTTGGTTGTATATGTAATATCGCATAAATATGCGGCTTTCTTTTCAGAGGTTGATTTTGCACGTGCGTTAACACCGACAGTTAAACCTAAGAATCTATAGATTTGACCCATCCATTCAGCGTCACGACCAGATAAGTATTCGTTAACTGTAACAACGTGAACACCTTTACCGGATAAAGCGTTTAAGTATGTTGCCATAGTAGCGGTTAAGGTTTTACCTTCACCTGTCTTCATTTCCGCAACATCACCTGCGTGCATAACTAATGAACCGATAACTTGAACTTTGAATGGAAATTCATGAATGGTTCTTTTAGCGGCTTCACGAGCAACCGCGAAAGCTTCATATTTGATATCATCAAGTGTTTTTCCGTTAGCTAATAAGTCTTTGAAATAATCAGTCTTGGCTCTTAACTCATCATCAGTTAATTCCGCCATCTTCTTTTCATAAGCTAAAACTTTATCAGCTTCTCTAGAATATTTTTTAATGGCTCTTCTATCAAAAAATCCCATAGTTTTTACCAACACAACAACATAGTTGTGCCTTTCTTTATAAGTATTAGAATGTAAAACATTCGCTTTAATATACTATCGTTTAATATGAACTAGTGTCAAATAGTAAATAAATTACTATTGCTTTTTATCTAGATATCATCAGTTTTAGCCATTACTAAAACTTCAATCTTTTTGGGGTGTAATTTCTCAATCAAGTGAATACATGCTTTTAGTGTAGATCCTGTTGTATGAACATCATCAACGAGAAGAATTTTATATTTTGATAAATCAGAATTACCGGTATGTTCCAAGCAGTCTTTAATAGCTTTTCTTCTCTTTGCAGAACTGGTTGCTTGCTTAATTCTTTTGGTTTTCACAATCATTTTTCTCATTGGTAGATTCAGTATTTTGAACATCTCTTCCACGTGGTTAAATTCCCTAATGTCATCGTCCTCTTTATATGAAGGTACGGGCACTAAAACATAGTCTCTATATCTAAGTGATAATTCACGTGAAAAACGTTCAAAAAATATATTCAATAATTCAAAATCAAAACAGCCTTTGAACTGATAAAGTAATGCCTGAATTTTCTCATCATATCTATAAATAGATATAGCATTATATCCAAGAACTTTGAATTTGAAAAAATGTGGTTTGATTTCTTTATAACACCAAGGACAAACATCGACACTTGGATGAGTAAGGTTGAACAGTAAATTATCATCTATTTCTTTAAAGCAAAGTTTACACACTTTCGTTGGCTTCTTTAATTTCATTGACGGCTTCAACCATTTCGTTAGTTTCTCGTCTTGCAATGAACACCACCTCCCCTGTTGGTGCATCTTTTTTCCTTCCCACTCTTCCAGATATCTGAATTAAGGCACTGGATGTGTATAGAGGATGGTCCGCGCCAAAAATAATCACTTGTAAATCTTTAACCGTTACTCCACGTTCAAGCACTGCAGTAGTTACAAGAACTTTGGTCATTCCTTTTCTGAATTTATCAATCCGCTCATTACGATCTACACATTTAGAATGAACATAATCGGCATTCTCGAAGAACAGTTTTAGCACCTCATATGTCTGCTCACACGTGTCAATCGTAGGCGTAAAGACAAAAATCGGCTTATTTTGCGCCAAAAAACGCCGCAATTCCTGGATTAAAAAGTAATAACTGACTAGTTTTGAATGAATGGAAAACCTTGGCACTGGTAAAGGATGGTTGTGAAATCTTTTATTCAGTTTTAAGACCATCTTCCCCGGTTGATTGAAATCATCAATTTGATTTTTCGATGGTGTTGCAGATAAAAGAATATAATGACCTTTCACTGCTTTATCAAAGAATGCTTTTAAGACATCATTTCCATTATATGGAAAAGCATCAATTTCATCTAAGATTAGTAGATCAAAATATGATGGGTATCTGAACAATTGATGGGTCGTTAAACAAATCAAATCGCCTTTTAGAAACTTGGTATGGTCACCATACACTGCAATTACCTTATTGTTAGTAAATATGGCTTTAAAGCGATAATAGAGTTCTCTAACAACATCTCTTCTCGGAACCGCAAACCCCACTTTTAAATTGTTTTTAATGGCTTGAGATATAACTTCTAATACAATTTCTGTTTTTCCAGAGCCGCAGACAGCATGAACTAAGCTATCAACACCATTGAAATAGTTTTTCACTAACTGATCAGATAAACGTTTTTGGTCATCAGACAATTCATAGTGAAGACTATATTCTGCATTAGTATTTTGATAATAAATCTCATTAGCTTCTTGTCCTCGAAATGTAATACATCTTCGGCAATAAGTCTTTCCATTTCTTATTCCGAAATACTTAGAATCTGTGTTTCCACATATTGGACATTTGAATTCATCCATAAATAAAACCCCCTACTAATTAAATAGGGGGTATTTTAGAATTTTGTTTCAGATTATTTTTCTAAATCGCTAATCATGTCAACACGAGTTTGGTGTCTTCCGCCTTCAAATTCGGTACTTAAGAATATATCTATTCTTCTAATTACATCTTCAGTGTTCATAAATTTAGCACCAAAGGCGATAACATTTGCATCATTATGTTGTCTCATTAAGCGCGCGACTTCATCGTTATAGGCTAGTCCACAACGAATTCCTTTGATTTTGTTCGCGGAGATTGCGATGCCTTCACCACTTGTACAAATGACGATGCCAAAGTCGCATTCTTTACGAGCAACAAGCCTTCCAACTTCTGCGCCATAAACTGGATAATGGCAAGAGTCATGAGAGTTTGTGCCAACATCAGTAACTTGATAACCTTTTGATTTCAAATATTTAACAACTTCATCTTTTTGATCAACGCCACCGTGATCACTACCAATTGCAATTCTTAACATTTTGATTTCTCCAATCTACTTTATTATATAAAGGAAACGAGTCTTATTATAGATGTCCTTATGGAAGCGATATGTACATCCAGCAAGATATTTATTCATGAGCTTTATTAACGCTTCTTCCATATCTTCTTCAATTTCAAATGCCATTAAATAATGTTCTTTCATAACTTGATCGGCATTTTTGAAAATCTCTTCATAGCATTTTGTACCAGGCACAGCAACAAGGGCTAAGTGTGGTTCATACTTCCAAACTTGCTTATCGATATTATTGATATTTTCAATGTAAGGAGGATTACAAATTAAGACGTCTAATTTTATCCTATTATCAATAAGAGGTTGCAAGAGATTTCCACAAAGCATTTCGACATTCTTTGTGTTCTTTTTCGCAACCTTTAAAGCATAGCTGGAAATATCAGTTGCATATATTTTTGCATTAGGAATTTCTTTTTCGATTGCACAGGCAATAGCACCGCTTCCAGTACAGACATCAGCAATAACTGGATATTCATCTGATTTGAATACTTTTTTCAAGTACACGATTGTATCTACGGTGAGTTGCTCTGTCTCTTGTCGTGGAATTAATACATCCTTATTAACAATGATTTTGTTTCCTAAGAAGTAACTATAGCCTAATACATATTGATAAGGCATTCCCTTTTTAATCAATTCTAAGTTTGTATACAAACGTTCTACATCGACAACTTCTCTATCAAAGTTTGCATACAAAACCATACGATCATCAAACTTACTTGCATCAGCTAATAAACTAATGATGATGTTCTTATTCAAGTATTTGCTATCATCTGATAATAATTGAAAATAAAGTTCTCGATTTGTTGGCATGATTATTCTCCCGCCATTTTCATTGATTGATCATAGTGAATTAAGGCATCAATAATTTCGTCTAATTCGCCTTCAATAACTCTATCTAATTTTTGGATTGTAAATCCGATTCTGTGGTCGGTCACACGGTTCTGTGGATAGTTATAAGTTCTTACTTTTTCACTTCTTTCGCCAGTGCCAATCTTTAACCTTCTTTCGTTACCAATTTCTTCTTGTTGTTTTGCAAGTTTATCGGTGTACATTTTGGTTCTTAACATTTGCATTGCCAACTCTTTATTTTGGATTTGTGATTTCTCGGTTTGACATGCAACTACTGTACCTGTTGGGATGTGGGTAATACGAACTGCGGATTCTGTCTTGTTAACGTTTTGTCCACCGGCACCTTGAGAATGGTAAGTATCAATTTGTAAATCACTTGGATTGATTTCGATATCGATTTCTTCAGCTTCAGGCATAACAAGCACAGTCGCAGTGGATGTATGTATACGACCGCTAGCTTCTGTACGTGGAACACGTTGAACACGATGCGCACCACTTTCAAACTTAAGTTTAGAGAAAACCATTTTTCCACTAATCTTAAATGAAACTAATGCAAAGCCGCCTGATTCAGATGGGCTTTCGTCTAAGATTTGGATTTTCCAACCTTGTGATTCAGCATATCTTGTGTACATACGGAAAAGATCACCGGCAAAAATGTTTGCTTCGTCTCCACCAACTGCACCTCTAATTTCAACAATGATGTTTTTATCATCATTAGGATCTTTAGGTAATAAAAGTTCTTTTAATTTGATTTCAAGTTCTTCTTGTTCAGCGGTCAATCTTTTAATTTCTTCTTTTCCCATTTCAGAAATTTCTGGATCGGAATCATTGGCCATTTCACGAGCACCAAGAATCTCTTCTTCATTCTTTTTATATTTATTATATGTTTCAACTTGTGGGTCTAGATTTGCTCTCTCTTTAGAGATATCGCGAAAATGAGCCAAATCTTTCATGACATTTTCGCTAGTTAATTCCTCATCAATTTCTGCGAGTCTTTTAATAGCAACTTCTAAACGTTGTCTCATGCTTTCTTCCATTGTGTTACCTCGGTTAGCTTGAAAGTATTGTATCACAATATTGATATTCTTAAAAATAGTTATCGCTTTTGTCTTTAATATTCATATTAATACTTTAATGAAAAGTCGCGTTTGTGTATAATCAAAACAGGTGAATACAAAATGGCATATAAAGCTCTTTATCGTACGTATCGTCCAACTACTTTTGAAGAAGTGGCAGGACAACAACATATTGTTAAAACAATAAAAAATGCTCTTGCAACAGGCAAAATCGCACATGCCTATCTTTTCGCTGGCCCACGTGGTACAGGAAAGACCACAATGGCGAAATTACTCGCAAAAGCACTTAACTGTGAACATGGAATTGGCTGCCAATGCAACGAATGCAAGAACTGCCAAGCCATTAATGAAGGAACACATCCTGATGTTTTAGAAATCGACGCCGCTAGTAATAATGGTGTTGATGAAATTAGAGACTTAATTGACAAAGTCAAATACGGAACTATCCTCGGCAAATATAAAGTATATATTATCGATGAAGTTCATATGATGACCGCTGGTGCATTTAATGCCTTATTAAAGACATTAGAAGAACCACCAGAGCACGTTATCTTTATCTTAGCAACAACAGAACCACACAAGATTTTGCCAACAATTTTATCTCGTTGTCAAAGATATGACTTTTCTAAAGTCAGCGATAGCGACATAAGAGAAAGAATGAAAACGATTCTTGAAAACGAAAATATTGATTATAACGAAGATGCGATTAATTTAATCATCTCATTAGCCGATGGCGGTATGAGGGATGCATTGTCCATCCTTGATCAAGTTCTTGCTTATTCTGGTGAAAAACTTAGTGTCCAAGATGTCCTCGATATCTTTGCTCTAGAATCAACTGAGGAGAAAATCAACTTATTGAATTCAATCGTTGATGGAAACGTTGTCGATATCCTTAATAGACTTAATGCTTATATTGAAAGAGGAACCGATATTAAGCGTCTAACAAATGACTTATTAGTCATTTTGAAGGATGTTTTGATTTATAGTTCATCCAACAACACTAAGTATTTACAAGTCTTAAAAGAAGATGAAGTAATCAAACTTTCTGACAAGGTTGATGCTTCAAAAGCCATGGAAATGATTACAGTTCTCATGAACACATTGAAAGATTATAAGAACGTTACCGCGATTAATCCTTTATTCGAAGTAACATTACTTAAATTAGCGTCAATCAAAGGTCAACCTGCTCCAAAACCAATGCAAAAACAAGAGGATTTCCGTCCATTGAGATATGAAACCCCTGCAAGTGTGGGTCCAAGTCCAGATCTTCTCAAAAAGCATAAAGAAGAATATAAAGCCGCTGAACAACCTAAAACAGTTGAACCAGCTCCTGCACCACAACCAGTTATTGAACCAGAAAAACCAAAAGAAACCTTAAGTTTGTTTGATGATGATTCAGTAGCGTCAGATGAAAATGTTCTTTATATCAATGGTACCGAAGTTGATGACCACTATGAAATTGATGAAAAGACTATGGTGGATATCATGGTTATCAGTAAGAAAGATATTAAAAATAATCTTTTAGAGAATTGGAAAAACTTAAAGAGATTAACCGCTCATCCAAAACTTGGAAAGATTGCTTCTATGCTTGTTGATGGTCACCCACTTGTGGTTTCCACAAAGGTTATGGTTCTCGAATATCAATCTGATAACATCGTTGAGAAGATGAATCTGATTTATAATCAGAAAGATATTCAAAATGTCATTAGAACAGTCTTTGGAAAGAAGATGTTTGTTTACGCAGTAAATAGAAAAGGTTCTATTGACTTACAACAAAAATTTATGAACTTATTACAGCTTAGTAGACTTCCAAAAGCTGACACAGTAGAAATTGAATTTATTGGAGATTAATTTTATGAACATGCAACAAATGATGATTCAAGCTCAAAAAATGCAAAGAGAATTAAAGAAAGCATTAGATGAGCTTGCAAAGCAAGAATTCTCAGTTAATAAGAGTGGCGCAGTCACCATTACAATGATGGGTGATGACTCACTTAAATCAATTGAAATTGATGATGATGCTTTTGAAAAAGATAACAAAGAAATGATTCAAGATTTAATCGTGATGGGAGTTCAAGAACTCTCCGAAAAAATCGAAGAAGCAAAAGCGGATGTTAATGAGAGAATCACGGGTTCTCGTTCTGGATTTGGTGGATTTTAATGAGCAATCTTAAAGCATTAGTAAGACTTCAAGAATCTTTAGCAAAGCTCCCAAGCGTCGGAAAGAAAAGCGCTGAGAGAATGGCTTTTGCCATGCTCGACATGGAAGAAGAAGACTTGAATGAGTTTGCTGATGCGATCAAAGAATTGAAAAGCAAAATTCATCTTTGTCCAATCTGTGGAAATATCACAGAAGATGAAAAATGTGAAATTTGCCAAGATGAAGATAGAGATAGAGAAACCATTTTAGTGGTCTCTTCACCTAAAGATGTTATTGCCTTTGAAAACGCCGAAGGATACAGAGGTTTATATCATGTATTAGGTGGAACAATTTCTTTATCCAAAGGAAAAGGAATTGAAGACTTGAATATTGATTCGTTATTAAAACGAGTTCAACAAGATAATATTAAAGAAGTTATTATCGCTACCAACCCCACTGTTGATGGTGAAACCACTGCTTTGTATTTAGCTAAATTATTAGAAAATAAAAACGTCAATGTCACAAGATTAGCCTATGGTTTACCAATGGGCGGAAATCTTGATTATGCCGACGCTTTAACTCTTGCAAAAGCCATAGAAGGAAGACGCAAAATCTAGGAGGAACTTTATGTTTATTACACTAGAAGGACCAGAAGGTTCAGGAAAAACCACTGCTGTAGAAGCTGCAGTTAAAAAACTTGAAGAAATGGGTTATCAAATTGTTCGTACCAGAGAACCTGGTGGAACACCAATCGCTGAACAAATCCGCAATGTTATCTTAGATAAAGGTAATACTGCAATGGATGGTAGAACCGAAGCCCTCCTTTATGCTGCGAGTAGAAGACAACACTTAGTGGAAAAAGTTTGGCCCGCATTAAAAGAAGGTAAAATTGTTATCTGCGATCGTTATTTAGATAGTTCTTTAGCTTATCAAGGTGGCGCTAGAGGATTAGGTATCGATGAAGTTTTAAATGTTAATTTATTTGCCACAGAAAACACTTGGCCAGATTTAACATTATTATTTGATATCAAACCAGAAATCGGATTAGCAAGAATTAGCGCGAATGCTGATAGAGAAGTTAATCGTTTAGATTTAGAAAAAATTGAATTCCACAACAAGGTGAGAGAATCATTCCTTGCTTTAGCAAAAAGATTCCCTGACCGTTACGTCATTATAGATGCAAGTTTAAGCCGTGATGAAGTAGCAAAAGCAACCATGGAGGCTATTTTGTCCCGCTTATGCAAGTAGCCAAATACTTACAAGAAAAGCAACCAATTATATATCGTACTTTTGTGCGTTCTTTAGAGAACCATCATTTATCTCATGCTTATTTAATAAGCGGAAATCCAGGTACTCCACTACTCCAAGTTGCTAAACATTTAGCAAAATCGATATTATGTGATAATCCAGATCCTTTAGCGTGTAATAATTGCATTACATGTTTACGTGTGGATGATGAGAATTATCCAGATTTTATTGTTCTTGATGGATCCGCTAAAACCATCAAAAAAGAAGAAGTTGGGAACATCGAAGAACAATTTGAAAAAACTGCTTTTGAATCAAAAGGAATCATGATTTATATTATCCACTTAGTGGAAAATATGGGTGTGGAAGCAATCAACAGCATCTTGAAATTTTTAGAGGAGCCAGGAAGTGAAATTTACGCTTTCTTAACCACAAATAATGAGAATAATGTTTTACCCACCATTATCTCTCGTTGCCAATTACTCAGATTAAAACTTGTTAATAGACAAGAAGTTATCCAAGATGCGATTGATCTTAATGTTCCTCAAGAAGATGCTGAATTACTCTCCTATTTCTACAATGACGGGGAATTAATTTACGATATCGTCAACGATAAGGATAAAGTAGACGATTATAAAGATGCAAAAGATGCATTTGTTGATTTCTTAGAGGCTTTAAAAAAGGATGATAAGAGAGAGGCTATTTATTACGCTCAAACATCAATCATCCCATTAGTCAAAACAAAGGAAAGTGCGAGATTCTTCCTTGATATGCTTGTTGAAGGATTTGAAGATATCCTCAACATCCAACAAGGAAAATCGCCAATCTTAAAAAGTTATGCTACAATTCTAAAAGAACTTTCAGATAAACTCGCACATGTTGATGAAAGTTTGATTGAAATTTTAAAAGATAGAAACTTAATAAACTTAAATGTAAATACATCCTTATTGATGGATCATTTGGTTTTTAACATTATTAAGGAGAATTAAAATGATCGCAAAAGAATTACCTGAAACAAATATTGATAATTCAATATATAAAACATTCGTTGGTGTGAAATTCTTCAATACACCAAGAGCTTATTTCTTTGGTGTGGAAACGGATGAAGAATTCAAAATTGGAGACAAAGTCATTGTTGAGACAATGCGTGGTTTGGAATTAGGCGAAATCGCCATTGAACAAATCAGCATGGAAAAATACGAAAGCGACTTAGGCTTAAAACCGATTTTAAGACGCGCAAACGACGTCGATGTAAAAATATACGAGTCCAACCAAAAAGATGCAGGAATTGCGCTAGAAATTAGCAAAAATGAGTCTGAAAAGCTTGGATTAGATATGAATTTTATTTCTTGCGAATATACATTAGATAAAACAAAAGTAATTTTGTCTTATATCGCCGACGAAAGAGTCGACTTCCGTGAATTATTAAAAATACTTGCTAGTAGGCTTCATACAAGAATTGAATTAAGACAAATTGGCTCACGTGATAAAGCCAAAATGATTGGTGGTATTGGTATTTGTGGTTTACCACTTTGCTGTTCCACTTTCTTAAATGAATTTGATGGCATTTCAATTAACCGCGCAAAAAATCAAATGCTCGCAATCAATATTCCTAAGCTATCAGGACACTGTGGCAAATTAATTTGCTGTCTCAAGTATGAAGATGATGTCTATAGCGAAGAAAGAAAGAAATATCCTGATCTTGGTTCCAAGATTTGGCTAGATAAAGTCGAATACACTGTAACTGGTGTAAATATCATTTCTAAAGTGGTCAAAATTGAAACAAATGAAGACGTTAAATTCATCCCATTTGAAGATTTAAAACGCCAAGCTCGTTGGAAGAGAAATAAAGATAATGAACAGAAGTAAGAGTTTTGATAATAGCAAACCATTGATTTACCTTATTGCTACGCCAATAGGTAATTTAGGTGAGATGTCTAAACGCGCTTTAGATGTTCTTCAAGATATGGATATCATCGCTGCGGAAGATACCAGAAATACTTTTTCATTACTTTCAAATTTCGGAATCAAAAAAGAATTGTTTTCTCTACGAGAACATAATGAAATAGAAGCCTCTGAACACTTGATTAAATTAGCGAAAAGTGGAAAGAAGGTTGCATATGTTAGTGATGCTGGATATCCCGGTATCAGCGATCCTGGTTACTTGCTTGTTAAAAAGGCCCGTGAAGAAGATGTGGCAGTCTCCACAATATCTGGTAGCTGTGCATTTATTAATGCGCTTGTCGCATCCGGACTTCCAACAAATCACTTCTACTTCTATGGTTTTTTATCTAAAAAGGGACAAGAAGCTAAGAAAGCACTAGAAGAATTGTCTAATAGAAACGAAACATTAATCTTCTATGAGTCTCCTCATCAAATTGAAGAAACAATTAAATTATTAAACTCAGTCCTTGGAGATAGAGAATGTGTTATCGCTAGAGAACTCACTAAAATTAATGAAGAGTATATCTCTGGAAAACTATCTGAATTAGTTAACTTAGACTTTAAAACTATTAAGGGTGAAATGGTAATTATTCTTGAAGGCCAACCAAAATCAGACAATGAAATTTCAGATGAAAAAATTCAAGATAAGATTAGATTCTATTTATCATTAGGAGTGTCTGAAAAAGCCGCAATCCAAATAGCGGTTGAAGAACTAAAGGTTCCTAAAAACAGGGTATATAAATTAGTTCAAGAAATGAAATAATCGGCTTTGCCGATTTTTTTATAATATAAATGAAATTTCTTTCTCTTTTTGCTTCATGTCAATGAACACATAGGAAACAATTGTTGCAAAATATGCAAATACTCCAAATGAAGAAATCAAAGACGACATTTTCAAATTCGGTGTTTCGAAAACTAGTTCATATGAGCATTCACCAACACCGCTTATAAATGATACAAAACCACCTTGGGCATTAAAGACTTCAACATCTTTTTTATTACCTGCAGAATCGGTCATTTTAAGCTTAAATCCATCTTCATAAGCTAAACGTGTTACCACTATTCTTTTTGAGGCAAAATCACTCTTAAAAGTCCATTTATTTGTAGATGAAGTTACATCAAACACCGTGTTCGCTTTTAAGCTGGCTATTTTTGTTTCATGGTTTGTAAAAGTATCAATTGCAATATTGTGTGAGAAATTAACTTTTTTACCACGATTCACAATTATAATCTTTTTAATTTTCGGAGCATCTTTGGTGATGATTAATTCACCATTTGAATCTAACTCATATGTTGGCGAGATATAAAACGCTCTTTCCTCTTTTCCAGAACGACCAGCATTTGTGTATTCATCATTATGGTTATCAAAAGTCACTATTTTATTATTTGTGTCTACAAAGTAGATGTCCGTACCATATCCTTGATCAAATGAAGCGGTTAAATAATAAATATTTCCTTTAGAATCATAGTTTGGGAAGTATTCACCTGTCGATTCAATTACTTCAACATATCTTTGTTCACGATCCGCGATAGCAACGCGACTTAGTTTTTCGTATTTTGTAGTAGATGAGTTTAAGGAAAGATAAACACTTGCATTCACATCCAAATTGTTTTCATTTGCAGTAGCAAAGTCATAATAGGTAAGTAAGGCATCTTGTCCAGAATCTGGATTTCCATATCTATTTATAGATAAAGAATAATATAAATCATTAATTGTTTTGTTTTGAGCGGGTAGTTCACTAATATCAGTTTGATTTCTAAGTTCATCAACAATACTTTGTTCCCTATAAGAATTTATAATCGCGGTCTTTAAGTACAAATCTTCGTTAAGCAATACTCTTCTGTCATCTTCATAAATACCTTCGTATGGTTTGTTAGTTGTCGGATTGCCATTGACGACATAAAAGTTATCGAATGTTAAAGCAAAATCAATATAATCCTTGTTTTCAAAAACGAGGAATTCATGATTATCATAATCAGAAGAAATATCAAAATAGTTTAGTGGAACATTATATCTAAAATCTTCACTAGAAACGCTTATTCTATTTTGCTTTGCAAAATAATCATCTTCTACTAGATAATATTTCACTCCTAAAACAGTGTCCAAATTAATTCTCTTTTGAACGTATGTTCCCATCCAAGATGCTGGCGCTTTTCCATTTGTGATAGAAGACCAATTACATAAATCCGCTGTGTTGTAGTTATATACAGAGTGAAATGTGCCAATTCCGTTATAGCCATTTCTCATTCCATCATTTGGAGCTTCAGAACAAGATAATGAAGAATAACAACGATAGTAAGCAGGATCTTCTTTACTGATCCGCTCTACTATTGAATGTAAACAATCATTTTTAACATAACCTTTATTGGTTTGCGAATAATCTTCCACGCCATGTCCATAAATAACTAAGCCACCCATAATAGATATCTCAGCAACAAGGAATCCAGTGAACACCCAATAAAAACTGGGCTTTTTCTTAGCTTTAATAAGACAAAGCACTGTTGTTAAGATGAGAAGATAAAGGCTTTCTAAACTGACAGCTAGCCATATTGGAACGCGTTCTTTGAACATCGAATTTTCGGTTGCAATTATGGTTTGAGCAAGTAGTCCACTAATCAAAACCACAATAATCAAGATGGCACAACTTTGGACCAGGACAACATAGTTGTCTTTTTTGATTTCGTCTAGATATAATCCAGCATATGCCATGATTGAAGTAACCACAAACAGAGTCCAACGACTATAGGCAACTGTAAAGCCATGGAACATGTAATAGAAGCAAGGTGTGAACAAAGCGAACAAGAAGAAACCTAGAGCAACTAAAACTGAAAAATGTTTCTTTTTAATCGATGATCTAAACGCTGGGAAAAGTAACAACAACATTGGTAAGAAACAATAGAAGGATCCAGCCACGTTATCATATGTATCGCTTCCGTAAATCATTAGTGAAGTTCCGCGGCAAGAAATAACAGGAAAAACAAACTCCACAAATGGATAAATTGTCCTTGCTTTTTCTAACGCAGAATTGTTCAGAGAAGTCCACGTAATTAATAATTCAAACGCTCTTTTCAAGTTACCTTTTTTCAATGCTTCAACAAGGTAGTTAAAGAAGCCATTACTGCTAGCTCTTGGAGAAGAAAGAGCATGTAGCAAAGATGGGAATACAGTCATTGCTGGAAGCATTATTCCCACAACAAAACCAGCAACTATTAATAATAAAATTATTAAATTATCGTTTTTATTTCTTGTTTTTACTGTTTGAATATATCTGAATGAAGCGTAAAGAAGAGCACAAAGGACATAGGAATACATGAAGAAAAAGTTTATGAATCCAATCAAACAAATTGCGCTCATTAAGACAGTTGGATTCTTCTTTTTCAATACGTTTTCAATACCCAAAAGAATCAAAGGAAATGCTACTGCAACACCAGTAAAATGATTAAACCAAAGATACCATGTTATCCACCCTGAAAACGCATATGCTACACCTGTGATTTTGCTTGCTCGTCTAGATGCGCCTAAACGCCTCATGTATGCATAAAAAGCTAATCCGCTTAAGGCCATTTTAAAGATTGTTAAAATAGCCATTCCTTGGGGCACTAATTGCCTTGGGAAGATAAGAATAGGCATAAAGAACGGATCAAACAAATAATAGAAAGAGTTTGCGCCAATATTATCAACACCTAAAAAGGTGTTTGTATCGTATAAAACAAATTCACCTTTTTTGAAAAAATGCCACCAATCATCATAACCATTTGTGTAGAAAGCGTATTGTTGGTAGACATAGTCTCCTGTAAAAGGGGTTGTGAAGTTATTAATAAATAAAGAGGTGCTAAAAAACACCACTCCTAAAACAACCAAAAACAAATAGTAATAAAACAAAGAATTGATGTTTTTAAATGGGACTAATATCTTACTGATAAAAGACGCACTTTGTTTCAAGTTTATATTTTGTGTATTTGCGGTCATATACCCCACTATTATATACACATATATACATGTAATTTTTACTTTTTCTTGCATTTTATTTTTCTCTTTTCTATCATAGAAAAGATTTTTTGGAGGTATTCCTATGGAAATTCGTAACATTGCAATCATCGCCCACGTAGATCATGGGAAGACCACACTAGTAGACCAATTATTAAAATCCTCTGGTGCTTTTAGAGATAACGAAGAAGTTGCTAACAGAGTTATGGATAGCAACGACATTGAAAGAGAAAGAGGAATTACTATTTTAGCAAAAACCACATCTTTAATGTTTAATGGTACTAAAATTAATATTTTAGATACTCCAGGGCACGCTGACTTCGGCGGCGAAGTTGAAAGAATCATGAACATGGTTGATGGATGTCTTTTATTAGTTGATGCTTTTGAAGGAACAATGCCTCAAACAAGATTCGTTTTAAAGAAAGCATTAGAAGCTCACATCAAGCCAATTGTGGTCATAAATAAAATCGACAGAGCAAACATCGACATCGCAAAAACAATGGATGAAGTATTAACCTTATTTATTGAATTAGGCGCACCTGATGAATTCTTAGATTTTAAAGTTGTTTACACATCCGCATTACAAGGCACCTCATCAAAGGATCCAGATGTCAGTACACAAAAACCAGGCATGGATGCTGTGTTACAAATGATTGTCGATGAAATTCCTGCTCCAAAAGCAGATATTAACAAACCATTGCAATTACAAGTTTCCTTATTGGATTATAATGATTTCGTCGGAAGAATTGGTGTTGGTACCGTTAAAAACGGTAAAATCCGTGTTAATGATACTGTAACAGTCGCTAGATTAGATGGTTCTACCAAATCATTTAAAGTCATGAAATTATTTGGTTATCAAGCTACAAGAAGAGTGGAAATTGAAGAAGCTGTTGCTGGTGAAATTTGTGCAGTTGCAGGTCTTCCAGATATCAACGTTGGTGAGACAATTTGCTATCCAGATCATGTTGAAGCATTGCCAAAGATTCACTTAGATGAACCTACACTACAAATGACTTTCGGAACTAACACTTCTCCATTCGCCGGAAGAGAAGGAAAATTACTCACTGCCCGTAAGATTGAAGAGCGTTTATTTAGAGAAACTCAAAAGGATGTTGCTTTAAAAGTTCAAAGAGTTCCTAACACTGAAACATGGATGGTTTCTGGTAGAGGCGAATTACATTTAGGCATTCTTATTGAAAATATGCGTCGTGAAGGATTTGAATTAGAAGTTTCAAAACCAAAAGTCATCATCAAAGAAATTGATGGTGTCAAATATGAACCATATGAGGATTTAGATATTGATGTCCCAAATGATTTTGTTGGCGATATTATGACTTCTTTAGGTGATAGAGATGCAGAAATGATCAATATGGACGTTAAAGAAGCTACAACAAAGTTGTCTTATGTTATTCCTTCTAGAGGTTTATTGGGTTATATCACCAATTTTATGACCTTAACAAAGGGCTACGGCATTATTTCTCACGTATTCAAGGAATATAGACCTATGGTGGCATTAAGTCTCGGAGAACGTCCATTAGGCGTGCTTGTGGCCACAGAAGCGGGCACAGCCACACCTTACGCAATTGAACACGTTGAAGAAAGAGGAACTATGTTCATCGAACCTGGTACTGAAGTATATGAAGGTATGATTATCGGTGAAAATAGATATGATATCGATTTAGCAGTTAACTGCGTCTTGAAAAAAGCTCTCACAAATATGAGAAGCGCGAACAAGGACACCACTGTTGTTCTAAAATCGCCAAGAAGAATGTCTTTGGAAGCATGTCTTGATTACATTAATTCCGATGAATTAGTGGAAATCACTCCTTCTACATACAGAATGAGAAAGAAGATTCTTAACACTGTTGATAGAAAGAAATACGATGCTCACCAAAAAGCATTAGAAAAAGGTGAAGAATAAAAAAAAGAGGCAATGCCTCTTTTATTTTTGGCTATTATTGAATAAGTGTTTGATATTTTGATATGGACCAAAGCATGTGATTCTATCACCATCTTGAATAATTGTGTCTTTATCGGCAAAGAGATATGAATCTTTTCTTTTGATAACCACGATTGTGATGCTATAGCGATCACTCAAGTGTGCATCTTTTAGTGGGACACCTTCTAATTCCTTTGGAACTTCTTCAGTTTCAATTTCCATCAAGACATTTGCGCCATAGTTATTCAATAAGTTGATGTCGTTGGTTTTGTTAACAACAAAGGTTTTCTTATTCTTATCAAGGCTATCAATAAATGCCGCTTTAATATCTCTAGTTGATCCATAAATAACAAGGATGTCTCTCTTGTTAAACATTGTGTCTTTGGTAACTTCGAGAATTCTTTTGCCTCTCTTAATAGAAAGCACATTGATGAAATATTTCTTAGTAAGTTCCATTTCGTTCAATGTTTTTTCTTGAGCAAATTCAGGAATATTATTCAAGACAACTTCCGCAATTGCGTTTTTACCATATAGGTCTAAAACTGTAATAATATTGGAGTTTTTCTTCTTTGAAGAAGTATTGATAGCAATCTTTTCTAATAAAGCTTGGAAACGACGATTAATAGGTGGAATCTTGATAAATAAAACAAGAAGGAATAAACCAAGGGATGCATAGAACACAATGAAGTACCAAAGCTTTGTGCTTAAAACATTTTCGTTGGTTTGGATGGTAGCAATGGAAATTAACACGTTGGTTAACAAACCCATAAAGACCACAGAGAAGATATGACCTGTATACATACAGACAATAGCAATTTTTCTTCTTCTTTCATCATCAACGATGATTTCGCTTTCGTTTGTGGTAAAACCTGATCCAGTAAATAATGACGCAACTTGGAATTTAATTTTATTTGTCGCTAAACCTGTCAACTTAAAGGCCACACAAAAGGCTTCAATCGTAAATAAATAGACTGAGACGACTGCTAAAATTAAAGCGACAGCAAACCAAATGTTCATATCTACTTCTTAGAAACCTTTCTTTTATTATTCTTACATACTGTAAAATTTCCCGCCATACAAGATTCAAATTCTTTTGGCATTGGGGCCTTGAATTTCAATAATTTTCCAGTAAATGGGTGAATTATATCAAGCTCATAAGCATGTAAGCCTAGGCGTTTGATCGGGTTGGATGGTTCTCCGTATTTATCATCACCAATGATGAAATGACCAAGATCGCCAAAGTGAACACGGATTTGGTTCTTCCTACCAGTTTTAATATCGACATCCGCCAATGAATATTGGCCATTCTCTTGAATTATTTTGTAGTTAGTAATAGCGAGTTGCCCATCGCCTTTCTTCTTTGAAGAATACATCATATTTTGAGAGTTCTTTTTCAAATATGATTTGATTGTTCCCTCTTTGATTTCTAAGGTTCCTTCAACGATGGCGTAGTAGCCACGTTTTTTAACCAGATTATTCCAATTGTCACCATCAGTAAGTGCTTTTGCTATTCTATCGTTTTTAGCAAACATCAAAACACCAGATGTATCTTCATCTAATCTATGAACAATAAATGCTCTATTGTGTTTATCTTTTTGCTGCAAATAATCATTTACCATTCTAAAAGCAGTTGATCCTTTTTCGTTATCTGAAGGAACAGATAAAAGCTTACTAGGTTTATTAATAACGATTAAATCGTTATCTTCAAAAATTATAGGTAAGTTTGATCTTGTTTTCTTTCTAATTGGGCTACTAGAAATAATCACAGTGTCACCAGGGAATAATTTGAAATTGAATTGTGTTACTGGTGCTCCATCAATACTAACTCTATGTGAGCCTAATAAAGACTTCACTGAGTTTCTAGATTGATCTTTAAAAGTCATGAGTAAAAACTCAAGTAATTCACATGGGTGTTTAACAACAAATTGCTTGAGGTTCTTATAATCCTTTGATGGTCTTGTATCACGAGCTTTATTCTTGTTCATGTTTCACCTTTTTAATAATCATATCAGCATAAGCTGAAGCAACATTTAATCCAGTGACCTTTTCAAATTCTTCAAAGAAAGCATTAGAATTGATTTCGCATAAGATTGGATTGTCATCTTCATACACTAATAAATCGATACCAGCGTATTCGATATGTAATTTATTAGCGATTTCCTGTGCAAATCCTTCATATTTAGCGGGATTTTCAAGCTTTTTGCTACTTGCTTCATCACCAAAATTGCTTCTGAAGTCATATTTGTTCTTTCTAATGAATGAACCAAATACTTTTCCGTCAATAATAAGTACCCTAATTGATTTACCGAAACTGGTTTTCACATACTCTTGGAAAATAATAGGGTTACGAGCAATTTCGGAATATAACTTAACTAGTTCTTCTTTGGTATCAACGAGATACACACCTTCGCCTAAAGAACCATAAACTTTTTTAACCACCATTGGTAATCCAAGTTCTTCAACTACACTATCTAAGAAGCGATAATTGGATTCTTGAAGATCTGTATACACAAGTGGCCCTGCAATTGTTTTTGGCATTCTGATTCCTTCGTTTGCGCAGGCAATAAAGGTTAGCATTTTATCATCACAAAGTTTAATGAAATCAGCTCTATTGAAAAGTCTAAATCCTGCTTTTTCAAGCAATCTTGCGAGATAGATATCTTTATCAAGATATAAAACAAAATCTGCAGCAGGCAAATTAATCTTGATTTCATTGTTTTTGATTTCAGCTAATGTGCCGTCATTAACAAAAACTTCAAGACTAACACCCTTCTTTTGGAATTCGGTTTTAAATCTTTCAATCTTGTATTGGTTGTGTCCAATGGTTTGGTTAACAATAATAATTCCATTCATACCTAATTATCATAAAAAGAATATAGTGGAATTACCACTATTAAAATAATAAAAAGGAGCAATTATATTTTTGCTCCTTGTCTTTTTTTATTTTCCGTCGCCTTCGTAACGGGTGACTTCTTTACCTAAACAATAGACAGCAATGACGCCTGGGCCACATGTTGTTCCAACAATAGGACCAATCCAAGTAATTCTTGGTTCGATGTCCAATTCTGCTTTAAGTTTTTCTGCAATGAATTCAGCTCGTTCTTGTGCCATGCCTTGGCCAATAATAACTTCAGCACCTTTTTCTTTTATGTAGGCATCTTTGATTCCTGAAATTAATTCCTCTAATGAATTCTTTGTGCCTTTTGCTTTCTTAATAACAAAGTTATTACCTAAAGCATCACTAATGAAGATTGGTTTAACACCCATAATATTTCCAAAGAAAGCTTTAGCGCCTTTAATACGGCCCGCATTCTTTAGGTATGTGAGCGTGTCAACTGTTGCGAAGAAGTTGAAACAAAGTTTATTTTCTTCAACCCAATTTGCCACTTCATCAACGCTCTTACCTGCTTTTCTCATCTTTGCAGCTTCCATAGCAATTAAGCCTTCGCTGCAACTAGCATTTAAGCTATCAATTGCATAGATTTTGCGATCAGGGAATTCTTCAAGTAATTGTGGTTTGACTAATGTTTCACATGTACTTACTGAACCTGATAATTTGCTTGAACAAGCAATGTAGATAATATCGTAACCATCTTTTAATGCTGGACGGAATTTCTCAAGAAATTCAGGAACGGAAACTTGTGTTGTTTTAACATGTCTTCCTTCTTTTAACCATCCATAGAATTCTTCTGGTTTATAATCAACCCAGTCTAAATCTGCACGTTTTTCTTCTCCATCCACTACAACCCCCATGTAGACATATTCAATGTCATATTGTTTGCGGATTTCTGTGCTTAAGTCACTGCATGAATCAGTGAATATTTTAAATTTCGCCATGAGTAATACTCCTTATCTGCACTTATCATCCTTAAAATAGGACGATAATGCTATATATTTTATAGTTTTTGTTACAGTTGTAAACAATTGTTTATAAATAAAAGATGGTTATGCACCATCTATATGTCTATCGCAAATTGGAACATAATCTTTCTTGCGATTTTCGTGTTCTCTTTCATGGAACATATCGATATCTTCACCAGTTAATCGTCTGTGTCTGCGTTTTCTACGCTTTTTTAACTCTTCATCCATTATTTTCTGGCCTCTGAATATTCTCTAAATTCTTCTACTTCTTCTAAGGTTTTAAACTTTGCCATGAAGTAGCGATCTCCCATAGCATCAGAAAAGATTTTTGCGTATCTACCGTGGTTGCAAATTTGATTTTTATATTTTGCTAATAATTCTTCATCGCTGTGAAGATATTCAAATTCATCTCTACGAGATGCAACAGGTGCATAGAAGTGTTCAAACTCATCTTTTTGTCTATTTTCATCAAATGCCATGACGTCTGCATAGATTTGATAAACGTCGCTTGAATTTGCAAAGTTGATTAGGTCTGGAGTATATCCACCACCAGGTCTCATATTGGTTTCTAGCGCCACAATATCACCTATTTCTCCTAATCCTTTTGCGGGCTTGGTTAATCTAAAAAATTCAAGGTGGAAGAATCTTTGCTTAACACCAAAAGCTTTAATGACTTTTCTGCCAATTTCTTCTAAGTCTTTAGCAGGACGAGGGAAAGTGTAATAGAACATGTCTTTCTTCTCATGAACAATATCCGCTACTGAAGGTGGGAAATAGTTTGAAGCGCAGAAAACAACTTCTGATTTGGAGTTGCAAATTCCGTCAAAGGAAACAATATCTCCACAAATAAATTGTTCGCAAATATAGTGAATATTTTTATCACAATTATTGAAGAAAAAGTCGATGTCTGCAGGATTTTCTATCTTATATGTGCCTTCAGCGCCAACACCATGATCTGGTTTAATAAACACTGGATAATCCACTTCTTCTATGAATTTTTCAAGGTTCTCTCTATCAGAAATTAAAGTATATTTAGCTACTTTTGCTCCTGCTTTAAGATAGCCAATTTTCATAAGTGATTTATGATTGTAAAAATCAATTTCTCCACCCATTGGACCAGTAATAATGCCAAACATTTCTCTTAATTTGGCATCTTTATCTAACCAATACTCATTGTTACTTTCTAAGTAATCAATGTGACCATATTTATCTTCAAAGTATTTAACTGCTTTAACTTCGTTATCAAAATTATCCATGTTGTAACAAACATAGTATTCAGTTAGAGCTTCTTTAAGTTCTGGTCTTAAGTTCTCGTATGGGTCATCGCCAATACCAAGCACTCTAAAACCATTCTTTTTAAGCGCGACTACAAAACGATAAAAAGAGTCTGGAAAATGTGGAGAGATAAAAACAAAGTTTTTCATATTAGAATTCTTTTTTATCAAATTTCTTGATGTCTTTATAAACATCTTTTAGTTGTGGGAACATCTTTAAATAGACTTTTCTATAAAGATAATTGTATTGCTTGTGAGCAACTTGATTTGGTTGGAATGTAGAGGTTACTCTACTCATTTTTGACATAGCCTCTTCTATGGAAGAGAAGTGACCAGCAGCAACGAATGTTGAGATGGCAGCGCCTAATGATGTGGTTTCAAATGTTTGTACTCTTGAAACTGGTAAACCAAATACATCAGATGTAATTTGGCAAATAACATCACTTTGAGATCCACCACCGGAAATCATAAGACTCTTTACTTTATGCTTTTGAGATTTTTCAATTCCTTCTAAACCTTCTCTTAATGCATAGGCAATACCTTCGATAATTGCGCGGTATAAATGTTCCATCGTATGTACATCTGAGAAACCAATAATTGCACCTTTTGCTAATGGTCTAGAGAGACCTGGACCCCAATATGGTTGTAGGACAAGTCCATCACTTCCTGGTGGGATGGTCCAGAGCTTACTATTCAAAAGCTCTTCAACTGCCATTTCTTGAATTTTAGCTTCATTAACTAATTCAGGAGCAAACTCTCTACTAAACCATGTTAACATCCAATAACCACGATAGATTTGGACATCCATGTTATACCAATTTGGTACAGCTGCTGGATATGCAGGTAAGAACTTTTCTGGTTCGTGATATTTTTGATTTGATACTTCAATTGTGGATGCTGTGCCATAAGAAATAGCACCAATATCTTTAGATAAAGCACCAAGACCAACTGTTTCACACGCTTTATCGGAGCCAGTCGCATATACTTTGATTCCGTGTGGCAAACCACATTGATCAGCAATTTCATCTTTGATTTCGCCTAAGCATTCACCTGGTTGTTTTAATTCAGGAAGCATTCTGCTTGGAATTCCGAAAATTCTTCCTTTCAAAGCGCCTTCTTTGTACCATGCTCTCTTCTTGAAATTAATTGGATAATGACCAGTAACAGATGCTGCACTATCAACTAGATTTCCAGTCAATAAGTAAGTTAAATATGTTGAGATGTTTACATACTTAAAAGTCTTATCCCAAGTTTCTGGTTCGTTTTCTTTTAACCAGTGCGCGATTGTTCTTTTTCTATTTAATTCAATAGTGTTTGTCATGCCCACTAATCGGAAAGCAAAACGATGCAAAAGTGGAAGTTTTTCTTTTGCTAATGCCATTCTTTGATCTAACCATAAAACACATGGTCTTAATGGTTTGAGATTCTTGTCTAATTGGACAGATGTATCTCTAAATGTTGTGATTGTACAACCAACAATATTTGGGAGTAATGCTTTGGCTTTTTCCGCTAATTCTTTTAAGCATTTTAAAGCTAAATCCCAATAGAAATTAGGCTCTTGTTCAGCATAGCCTTTTTCTTTAGAAAAATATGCTGGTTCATAATGTGCTTTAACAATTTCTTTAATGGTTCCGGTATTATCGATCAATGCTGTTCTAAGTGATTGTGTACCAAAATCTAATGTAAGTACTAATGGATTCATTTTCATAATTTTTACCGCCGACTATATTGTATAACATTTCATTTTTTGTGAAAAACAATACAACTCAATTAACGCGTGTGCTACGATTATTATGCAAGTGTGAGCGATATATGTGCTCTACACAACATGCCTATTAGGAGGAAATATATGGCTGAACAAAAAAGATACGTTTACCCCTTTGATGAAGCTTATGGCTTAGGCAAAGAAATCTTAGGTGGTAAAGGTGCTGGCTTAGCGGAAATGACACACATCGGTGTCCCAGTCCCAGAAGGTTTCACAATCTCAACAGAAGCTTGCACACTCTATTATCAAAGTGGAAAAGTCATCCCAGAATTTGTCCAAAAACAAATTTTTGACGCAATCGCACGCGTTGAAAAACAAACAGGCAAAACATTCGGTGGTGAACACAATCCATTATTAGTTTCCGTCCGTTCCGGTGCACGCGTTAGTATGCCTGGTATGATGGATACAATCTTAAACTTAGGTTTAAACGAAGTTACTGCTGCTGCTTTAGCAAAAGAAACAGGTAACGAAAGATTCGCAATGGACTCTTATCGTCGTTTCATTCTTATGTTTACAAACATCGCCAAAGGTCATCCAAGAGATGCTATGGACAAGATGCTTGAAAAAATCAAAGAAGAAAACGGTTACAAACTCGATACAGAAGTTACAGTCGATCAATTAAAAGACTTAGTTAAACGTTATAAAGAATATTACAAGAACACCTTTGGTGAAGAATTCCCAACTGATCCAAAAGTTCAATTAATGGAAGCTGTTGCCGCAGTCTTTAGAAGCTGGGACAACCCACGTGCTAATATTTATCGTATGCAATATTCCATTCCTTATGAATGGGGTACCGCAGTTAACGTTCAATCCATGGCCTTTGGTAACAAGGGTGAAACATCTGGTACAGGTGTTGCGTTCTCACGTAACGCTGCTACAGGTGAAAAAGTCATCTCTGCTGAATATTTACCAAACGCACAAGGTGAAGACGTCGTCGCAGGTATTCGTACACCATTACACATTGATGAATTAAAGAGAAGAATGCCTGATGTTTATGACCAATTCGTCAAAACAATCAAAAACATGGAACTCCACTATCGCGATATGCAAGATATGGAATTCACAGTCGAAGAAGGAAAACTCTACTTCTTACAAACACGTAGTGGTAAGAGAACCCCAGCCGCAGCCTTAAAGATGGCATGTGACATGGTCGATGAAGAATTAATTACTAAAGAAGAAGCCGTTTTAAGAATTGATCCAGTCTCCTTCGATAAATTATTATTACCAAACTTTGACAGAGACGATTTAGCTGCTGCTAAAGATCGTTTAATCGCTCAAGGTAACCCAGCCGGCCCAGGTGCTGGTACAGGTAAATTAGCCTTCACAGCTGAAGAAGCTGAAAGAAGACACAAAGCCGGTGAAAAAGTTGTCTTAGTCCGTGCTGAAACATCTCCAGAAGACTTAATCGGTATGATTGCTTCCGAAGGTATTCTCACAATGCGCGGTGGTATGACATCACACGCAGCCGTCGTTGCTCGTGGTATGGGTAAATGCTGTATTACAGGTTGCGCAGCCGCATTAATCGACGAAGAAAAAGAAACATTAACAATCAATGGTAAAGTTTATGGTGTCAACGACACATTATCATTAGATGGTTCAACCGGCAACGTTTACGTTGGCGACATTAAGAAAGTTGCACCAGACCTCTCCAGTGGTAACTTCGGTCGTTTAATGGCTTGGGTTGACGAAGCTCGTGAACTCAAAGTCCGCGCAAACGCAGATACACCAAGAGATGCTCACCAAGCAAAAGTCTTTGGCGCACAAGGTATTGGCTTATGCCGTACAGAACATATGTTCTTCGATAAAGACAAGATCTTCCACTTCAGAAAGATGATCTTAGCTGACAATGTTGAAGAAAGAAAAGCTGCTTTAGCAGAAATCGAACCTCTCCAACAAAAAGACTTCGAAGGTTTGTTTGAAGAAATGGGTGAACTCAATGTTAACATCCGTTTATTAGACCCACCACTACACGAATTCTTACCACAAGAAGAAGATAAGATTGAAGAACTTAGCAAAGCTACTGGCCACCCAGTCGCATACATCCACAAGAGAATTGAAGACTTACACGAATTCAACCCAATGATGGGCCACCGTGGATGCCGTTTAGACGTTTCTTATCCAGAAATTGGCGAAATGCAAACCCGTGCTATCATCAAAGCTGCTATTGCAGTCAATGCTAGAAAAGGTTTAAACATTGAACCAGAAATCATGATTCCTCTTACCTTAGAAGTTAAGGAATTAAGATATGTTAAGGCTATCGTTTGCAAGACAGCTGACGAAGTCATTAAAGAAGCAGGCGTCAATCTCAAATACCACATCGGTACAATGATTGAAATCCCACGTGCAGCATTATTATCAGATGAAATCGCTCAAGAAGCAGAATTCTTCTCATTTGGTACAAATGACTTAACACAAATGACATTTGGTTTCTCACGTGACGATGCTAGCAAGTTCTTACCAGACTACTACAAGAACAAGATCTTAGAAGAAGATCCATTCAAGACACTCGATCAAAAGGGCGTTGGCAAACTTGTTAAGATGTCTGTTGAACAAGGCCGTGCAACAAGACCAGACTTACACGTCGGTGTTTGTGGTGAAACCGGTGGTGAACCAAACTCCATCGAATTCTATCACAAAGCTGGCTTAGACTATGTCTCCTGTTCACCATTCCGTGTTCCAGTTGCTAGATTAGCCGCTGCTCAAGCTGCAATTAGATTCCCAAGAAAGAAATAATTGCTTTAGCAAAATAAAATTGCCTCTAGTTCGCTAGAGGCTTTTTTAATGCAAAAAGAAAACCGCATCTCTGCGGCTTACTTTTTAATACAAACCTTTCTTGTATAATCCTTTATCAGTTAATTTCTTTAAAGCCTTAACAACGGATGGTTTATCTTCGCGATATGTAACGCCATACCAGACGGATGGTGTACCTATTAATTTAAGAGAGGCTTTTCCTTCGCCAACAAGACGTGAAACTTCCTCAGGAATCAAAAATTCCGCCTTTAAATTTTGGATGTTTTCCTTAAGGAAAATTGGGAATTGTTCCCAAAGTTTTTGAATTATATCACTTGAAAACGCAAATAGATTCATTGACACTAATTGGCCTGGTGTACAAACGAACGGTTTTTCTTTCTCATCGAGTGGTTCAGCTTGGATTGCTCCTTTTTCATCTTTATAGACGCTAGATTCCACCATTTTGGTGAGATAATGATTTTCATCATAGAAACAAACTCCGCGCTTCACAGAGCCGCTTTCCGCAAGTGTATTAGCAACATCAAACGCGATATTTGCATATGTGCCTTTACTATCTTTAGGCAAACTCTTTAAGAATTTGGCCGCAACTTCATATGTCTCTTGTCCATAATAATCATCACCGTTGATGATAATGAAATTGTCTTTAATTAAATTTCTTGCTGCAAGAATGGCGTGAGCGGTACCCCATGGTTTTTCTCTACCTTCAGGACATTTGAAGCCTTCTGGCAAATCGTTCAAGTCTTGGAAAGCATATTCGGTCTTAATTAATGGTTCGACACGTTTTCCGATTGTCTCACGGAAGATCTCCAAGTGTTCTCTCTTAATAATGAAGATGACACTGTCGAAACCTGCACGGATTGCATCATGAATTGAGTAGTCCAAAATGAAGTTTCCATAGTCATCCATTGGTTCCATTTGTTTGAGTCCGCCAAACCTTGAACCCATACCTGCTGCTAAAATAACTAATTGCATAATTCAAGCTCCTTTTTCAAATTATTTTATCAATTCCTTATATTTATATATAAGGCATATTGTTTTTGCGTCTCTAATTTCATTATTCAAAATCATATTTGAAATCTCTTCTAATGTGAAATAATACACATCCAAATCCTCATCTGGATCAAGGTGCATTTCGGTTTTAGAAACGTTTTCTGCCTTATACAAATATATGATTTCATTAGTGTATCCACAGGACGGATACATACATCCTAGAGAGATTAATTTTTCGGCTTTTAACCCAACTTCTTCTTCGAGTTCTCTAATGCCCGCTTTATAGGAATCCTCACCCTTCTCAAGTTTTCCTGCAGGCAATTCGAACATCTCTTCTCCATAGGAATATCTGAATTGTTTGACCATAGGAATTTTGCCATCAATAATAGCTAAAACACATACACCACCATTATGATGTACAACTTCTCTTTTGGTCATAACGCCTTTGCTGGTCAAAACATCATCGCAATTTAAGCGAAGGATCCTACCATCATAAATTACGTTACTTTTAATTGTTTTTTCTTCTTTTTTCATCAAAAATACCAGCAAATCTCAATTATTTCGCCATATTTGCAAAAGATTTATAAAAGACGAAGTTGTTTTCTCCATCTATATATCCTATTTCTCTACCATTAATAATAATTGAGCCATCGTCATCAACGTAGCCTAGTTGCTTTGTTCCAAAAGAAATCACGCCATCATCTGTGATGTCGGCAAATTTCCTACCACTTATGATTAATTCATTGGCTTGGATATAACCAATTAAATCTTTATCAACATAAATATTGTGACCAAAGCAATCAATTATTAACATGATTATTCACCTAATTTTTCGTTGTCACCAATTGTTTTGTTTCTAATAGTTATATTAGAAATCTTGTTGTTGTTGCCTGCTTTAACGTTTTCAAGCACAACATTAGGACCAATCTCGTTTGTATTACCTAAATCACAATCACCAATTAAGGTTGTGTTAGGGAAGATAATTGTGTCTTTTCCAATCTTAACAGTTGGGGAAATATATGTAGAATCAGGATCTTCCATAGAAACGCCTTCAAGCATTAATTTATTGTTAATGCGTTTACGCATGATTTTAGCCGCGTAAGCGAGTTGAATACGGTCATTAATACCAAATACTTCAATCATATCCTCTACTACGTAGGAACCGACTGGAAGATTGTCTTTAAGCATTAATTCCACCAATTGTGATAAGTAGAACAATTTTCTGGTGTTCTTGTTATCCATTTTCTTTAAATATTTGAATAATAATTTATTATCAAAAACACAAATGCCTGTATTAGCTTCAGAAATGCCTAATTCATATTCAGAACAGTCTGTTTCTTCTCTAATAGCTAAAAGGTGATTGCTCTTTTCTTCACGAATCATTCTGCCATAGCCAGTAGCATCTGGAAGGATTGCAGAAACAACTGTTAAAGCATTCTTTTCTTTTTCGTGAATATGTATAATAGATGAAATTGTTTGTGGGGACACCAAAGGTGTGTCTCCATAAATAATCAAAGTTTCACCTTCTAAATCTTTTAATAATGACTCTGCTTGTAAAACCGCATGGCCAGTACCTAAGATTTCTTTTTGCCAAACAACATCACATTCTTTTTCCACTAAAGATTTGGTAATTTCACCACCAAAACCAACAACCACTACTTCCTTTTTGAAATCTAATGGTTTTAAGGTGTCTAAAACATAGTTAATGATTGGTTTACCAAGAATTGGATATGAAACCTTTGAGTGGTTTGGATCAATTGATTGCATTCTGGTACCTTTACCAGCCGCTAAAATAATTGCGTATTTATTCATAAAATCCTCCCGTTACTTTAAAACTTTAGTAACTTCGACTAAATATTGATTTTCTAATTGTTTGGCCACACTATTGATCAAATGTTTGTCTGTGCTTAATGCAAAAACACAAGATCCAGAACCTGTCATTTGAACAATTTTCAAACCAGCAAGCTTTAGCTTGTCTTTGATAACTTGAATTTCTGGAACCAAAGAAATGGCCGGTTGTTCCAAGGCATTAAATATTGATTTTGCTAATAAATCATCATCGCCAGTTTCGAGCGCTTCTTTGACTTTTTCGACATCTCCTAATGGTAAATCCATTTTGTCAGAGACTTCATAAACGCCTTGAGTAGAGCATCCTGCTTCTGGTTTAACTAATAAGACATAGTAATCATTTTTAACGTTAATAAATTCCACTTTTTCGCCAATGCCAGTACAACGGGCTGGTTTATTTGTTAAAAAGAACGGAATATCGGCGCCTAATCCAGTGGATAAAGCAACTAATTCTTCATAAGGTAAATTCAACTTTAAATATGAATTAACTGCGTTAATAACAACACCAGCGTTTGAAGAACCACCGCCTAATCCGGATTGCATAGGAATTACTTTGTGAATTGTAATTCTAAATTTATTTGAGAATCCGTACTTTGCTTGCATCTTTTCAATGGATGTAGTAGCAATGTTGTATTTGAATAAACCTAAAGAAAAGTCATCAATCGTGACAAAGTGATCTTTAGCATTCGGTAATTCTGTAAATAAAATAGAGTCATGGAGCTTAAGTGGAAGCATGATCATGTCGAGTTCATGATATCCATCTTTTCTTTTGCCCACGACATTAAGACAAATGTTTATTTTGGCGTAACTTTTTAGAAGCAAACTTTTCATATAATACTATTCTCTTTCATTAAGCACTCTTATTTTATCTAACGTTTTCTTAGAAAACAATTTACTAATACTTTTTTAATTCGTTGAATAACCTAACATATTGGTCCGGAGAAATCTCTTCTGGTCTTTTGTTTGCAGGTATTCCTAAATCATTTAAAATTTTAACTGATAGGTCTTTATTGTCTAATAAATTAGACAAGTTATTATGTATCGTCTTTCTTCTATTTGAAAAAATACGTTTTGAAAAATTGAAAATTGAAAAAATCAAATTGAAATCATTATTCTCATTAAAATTGATCTCAAACACTACAGATGAACATTTAGGAGCTGGGTAGAAAGAACCTGGTTTAACAGTTAATTTACGAGCTACATTTCCTAATAGATGGATGAGAATTGATACTGGTCCATATTCCTTACCAGATAAATCAGAGAAACGAGGGAAGGCTTCCGCTTGGCACATAAGAACCATCTTTTTTGCGTTTTTTGCATTTTCTAATAAATATGTAACAGTTTCAGTAGTGATATTGTAGGGTAGATTTCCAACTATTTTTTCGTACTTAGAAACGTCGTGCTTTCTAATATCATTTAAGATTAATTTTATATTATTTTCCTTATATATTATTTTGAGGAAATTAATCATTCTTTCATCGATGTCAACAAGATCAATTTGCGCATCTTTATATAACGAAATGAAATGAGTTAACGATCCAATTCCAGGTCCAATTTCAAGGACTTTTTCACTTGGTTGAATGTGCAAGAAGGAAATAATCTTTTCGCACATACTTGGTTCCAATAAATAGTTCTGTCCATAATCCTTATCAGGTTCTAATCCAGATTTTTTAACAATCTCAATGACGTTATTTCTATTTATTTCCATAAAGATTCTTTACCTCCTTTTCTAACTCTTGTTTGGTGATACCTATAAAATTTATTCTCTTTAACATTTCTTTGTTTTTTGTAGTTCCTAAATGGAATAATTTTGAAATCGCATTTTTGATTTCTTTTTGCTCAAAACCCAAGGAAATCAAATCTTTGAGTTGAACTGTATTTGTGGTCTTTTTACTACTACTTAAATGTTCTTCTAGAACATTAAGAATTTCTTGTTTTTCACATTCTGCAACGCCATGCTTACCGTGCTTATTGCATAAGTTTGAATTCACACGAACATTCAATGATTTTGGCAGTTTTTCAATTAATCTATTTCTGATTGTTTCTCCAGCAATATCGCTATCGGTTAAGATAATGATTTTCTTATTACAATTGATCAAAAAATCGAGATCATCGTCTTTAATATCATAGCCGTTTGTTTCAATATAAAGAGCTTCTATAAATGAGGAGAGGTAACTAGAATCGTTAGTACCTTCCACCACTATTACACCATCGCAATAATACTTCATAATTCTATATTGAAAAGCTTGCAAGAATTCTCAAAAATCACATCACTAATATGCTTCTTTGATAAGCCTTTAATTCTTGTAACTTCATCTAAAACCAATGCGATATTTTTTGGCTCATTAACAGTGCCTCTTAATGGGTGAGGAGCAAGGTATGGAGCATCGGTTTCTAAAAGCAATCTTTCAAGCGGAACTTCTTCACAAACTTCTTTTGGTGTCTTTGCGTTAGTGAAGGTTAAAGGACCATCTAATCCGATGTACATATTTAACTTTAAAACTTCCGCTAAAGATTCGACACTTCCAGAATAGCAATGCATCACACCGCTATATTGTGGTTGGTGTTCTTTAAGGATGTTTAAGCAATCTTCAAACGCCTCTCTGTTATGAACCGAGATTGGTTTTTTGTGTAAATTTGCGAATTCTATCTGCTTAATAAACCATTCTTTTTGGATTTTTCTTTCTTCTGGATCTTTGACCCAGTGATAATCTAAACCAATTTCACCAACCGCCACTACCTTTGGATTATCAATATTAGCCATTAATTCATTAAAATCGGCTTCTGTGACCCCGTTTAGTTCGGTTGGATGAAATCCAATTGCAGCATAAATAAAGTCGTATTGCTCTGCCAATTCAATAGCCTTTAATGAGCTTGCTTTATCCCAACCAACAACTAGGATTTTTTCTACTCCAACCTTTTTAGCGGATTCTAAAACCTCATCTAAACGATTGTATAGATCTTCATGATTTAAATGGCAGTGTGTATCAAATATTCTCATTTATTTTCCAACGCAAAATCTTGAAAAGATTTCTTTGCTTAAATCTGCTTTATTTCTTTCGCCTAAAATATCTAATATTGCATAATAGGCATCCATTAAGTTAATCGAAACCAAATCCACTGGTAAATCATTTCCAGCATCTTCTTTAGCTTTTAACAAAGAGTTTTTAGCTTGTTTTAATAAACCAATTTGTCTTGTGTTCGCTAAAGCTGGTTGTCTAAATGTTTGTTCATCTAAACCAACAACACGATGGATTTCTTTAATTAATGGCGTAATATCTTGTGTTAAAGCGGAAACATAGATCTTATCGTCGTTCTTATCGGCGATTTTATCCGCTTTATTATAAATAATAATTCTATTGGATTTTTCGGTTAATTTGAGGATTTTTTCATCTTCTTCATCCAATTCTTTTGTGCCATCGAGAACAACTATGACTAATTCAGCGTCATCAACGGCTTTTTTGGCTCTATCAACACCGATATTTTCCACAACATCGTTGGATTCTCTAATTCCTGCGGTATCTAAAAGATGTAAAACCACACCACCGAGATTAACTTCGCCTTCAACAACGTCTCTTGTGGTTCCAGCAATATCAGTAACAATGGCTTTTTCTTCTCCTACTAAAGAATTTAGTAATGACGATTTACCAACATTTGGTTTTCCGACAATCGCCACCTTGATACCATCTTTAATAATTCGCGCTTTTTCGCCGTCATCAACGAGTTTATCGATCATATTGATAATTTCCTCACAGATGGTGATAACTTGCTGTTTATTGGCCTGTTCTATATCTTCGTATTCTGGGTAATCAATATTCACTTCAATTAAAGAAATGATATCCGCTAATCTGGTTTTGACAGGTTTTAACAATTCGCTTGTTTTTCCTGTTAAGGAAAGCATTGATAAATCTTTTGATTCTTTGGTGCTTGAATTAATGATATCGTTAATGGCTTCCGCTTGGATTAAATCGATTCTTTGATGAATGAATGCTCGAGAAGAATACTCTCCATTTGTGGCTAATCTAGCCCCATTAGCGAGTAAAATATCGATAATTTGTTGGGAAATTAGCATGCTACCATGGCAAATAATTTCCACAAGGTCTTCACCTGTAAAACTCTTTGGACCTTTATAGACCGCCACTACTACTTCATCGATTTTTTGGTTTTTGTTTTTATCAACAATATACCCAACCAAAAGGGTTCTTTCTTTGATTTCTGTAATGTCTTTGGAAAAGCATTTAGAAACAATAGAAAAGCAATCATCACCAGATACTCTAATGATGGCAAGAGCAGATTTCATTGGAGGTGTTGCTAATGCGACAATTGTTTCGAACATAAATACCTTTCCAAAAAAGCGCCCAATAGGGCGCATTCTTAATTAATCAACGTAAATGATTTGAACTCTACGGCGTGTGCCGGCATCAACTGATTCTGTACGAATGTTTGGCATTCCAGAGCATGCGTTATGAATAGCTCTTCTTTCATCAGCTGGCATTGGATCAAATGTATAAGTTGCTTTGGTTCTTTGAACCTCATGAGCGCACTTACGGGCAATGCGAGCAAGGCGATCATATTTGCTGTCTTTATAACCATTGACATCAAGCAAGATTCTGAATCTCTTATGGAAGTGGTTACACACAGCGAGTTTGGTTAATTCATTGAGCGCGAGAAGTGTTTTTCCGTTCTTTCCAATTAAAATTGGATTGTGTGTGGAATCAACAATGATACGAATAATATCATCATCTAATTTTGTGTTAACAGTGCTTTCAATACCTAAATTATCAATCACTGATAAGACATAGTCTTCGGCGTATTTAATAACATCAGATAAGTCATAGACTTCAACAACAACTTTCTTTGCGAAGATACCTTTTGTTTTATCGGTTAAAACATAGATAAGTTCTTCAACAGGAGTTCCACTATCTTCACTGGCTGCGGCTAATGCTTCGTCAACTGTTTTTCCAGTATATGATTTCATTGTTTTTCTCCCTTATTTGGATTTTTTGCGATTCATAATCGCATGTGTTATTAGTGTTTGTGCGATGGAGAACAAAGCACCGATTAACCAATAAACACCTAAAGCAGACACTAAAGAGAAGCCCATGAAGATAATCATGGCTAACATGATATAAGTGAAATATTTCATCTTATTATCAGATTCTTTTTGTGCTGGATTACGACCTAATTTAGCAATCTTTTTCTTCTTTGCGGCATTAAGCCATTGAGGTAACAACATAGCGACTGTTTGCGCGGCGCTCATGAGTAAGAATAATCCGAGCGCAGTCCACACACCTGAAGTTGGATGTGCCCAGTTTGACCAAGTGGTCAAGACTGAACTAATTGATGTTGATAAGTTCAAGTGCAAGAATTCACCTGATGATAATTGCGCGCTGCCTTGCATTGCGCCCCACACACAAATGAAGACTGGGAATTGAACAATCATAACCAAAATAGATGTTAATGGATTGATCTTGTGTTTCTTATAAAGAGCTTGCGTTTCCATTGCTAAGCGTTGTTTTTCATACTGATTTGTATTGGAATTTGGATATTTCGCTTGGATCTTAGCGATTTCTGGTTGTAATTCTTGCATCTTTGTGGATGATGTTGTTTGTTTGAATGTTACAAGTAACATTAAAGATCTAACAATCAAGGTCACAAATAAAATAGCAAACAATTGAGCCCATCCTTGTCCAACGGCATTTGTCATACCTACGGTAAAGACATCTAGTAAAGCACCGATTGGCCATACTAATAAGCCAGATAATGGACCGTTCTTCCAGGCATAACCATAACTCTTTGCTTGAATTTGAACTTCAATTTCTTCAGCACCATATCTACCGTAGTTGCCACCCTTAAGGGCAAGACAAGAACGATATGAGTTAATGGTGTTGCTCATTTGTTTCTTATAGTAAGTTGAGAAGTCTGTATTTGGGCATTCAGCGACATTATCAATTAATGTGCCTGTGTATGTGAGTCTAGCTTCATTATCAAAAGCAACCCAGTTTTCCCAAAGCTTTTTGCTTTCTTTCTCGTTTGTACCGTAATACTTCAAATAGCCATAGTCATAAAGTAATCCATTAGTTTCTTTAGCGCTTCCGATTTCTTCGGCTGTAAGATTGGCTTTGATTTCATCGGCAGTTCTGCTGCTATCATCTGCTGCCTTTTGTTGAATGGCATGATCCAAAACAACATTGTCTAAAGCAATGTAGTATTTAAGGGATGGAACGCTGATTCCTTCTTTAGTAGCAGAATTAATAATCTTTCTAAGATTACCGCAGTTATCAAAGCTGGCGGCAAAGTAAACATTTGTTCCAGGAACGAGTCCATAAGAATCAGATGCTGCTTTCGCTTCGTCTTCGGTTTCATAGTATTGACACACACCATGATCGATAGCGTAAAGAATGTGGGCTTTATCTACTGTTGAACAGAAAGAGTTTGTACATCCAGATAAAAGTAGTGCTCCTAATAGGAGTCCACCAATACCTAATCCTAATTTTGTACCTTTTTTCATTTTATAGCCCTTTCATTAAATCACTTAATTGTGATTTGTTGTCATCAAATGAATTGGTTAAAAATTTATTTTTAACAATGATGACGATATCAAGTGATTTTTGTGAATAATCAATAACTTCATCACAAATTGCTCTCACTTGACGTTTGGCGCGATTGCGAACAACCGCACATCCAAGTTTCTTTGATGCAGAGATTCCGACTCTCGTCAATTTATTGTCGGTTTTTCTCACATGCACAATATAACTTGGTAACCTGTAGGAAAAGCCTTTATTAATCGTCAATGCGAAATCATCGCTTTTTTTGATGCGATTAACGACTTTCATCTAATCTCCTTAGGCAGTAAGTGATTTACGACCTTTAGCTCTACGACGTGCCAACACGTTGCGGCCTTTATCACTCTTCATTCTGGCACGGAAACCAGCTTTGCGTTGGTGTTTGATTTTGCTTGGTTGATATGTACGTTTCATATTAAGTGTACCTCCTTAAACATAGCGTGATAAATTATATGTGCATTTATCTATAAATGTCAACAAGTGTGTGGGTACGCACGAAAAGTTTTGGGAAAATCGATCTGTGAATAAAAAACGCAATTCACATAGAAAAATCTAATAAAATTTGAAGCGAAATTGAGTTTTCCACATATTTTTATACTACAAGCCTATTACACTACTTTTCTTTAAATAATAACATAGTTATTTTTATATACGAAATATTGATTATACAAATGTGTTACTCACATAAAAATTCATGTGTGTTGATGGTTCAAAAAAGTTTTCCACATCGAAAATTTGTGGATTTGGTGGAAAACTCCTTATAGTGTCATATTTTTATCGGAATAAATGTGGATAATTTAATTTTTTGGTTTTTCCATGTAAATCGGCTGTGGATTATTCTATAATTATGGCAGCAAAAATAAAGGATTTTTTATTTTATGATTAGTTCAATATCAGAAATTGCCCAGTTATGGGACAGATCGCTCAAGAGAATAGAAGAGCAGTTAGGTGAAAAGCAACTATTTGATTCGTTTTTCGCAGATAGTTACATCTATGAAATTAGAGATAATGCGATTGTTGTCGTTGTTAGCACTTATTTAGCCAAAAACTTAATTAGTACAAAGTATTATGATTTAGTTAGTAACGTAGTTAATGAGATTACTCAATCTAATTTTAGATTGGAATTTGTTTTAAGTACGGACATCAAACAATCTCAACCAACCCAAGAAGCACAAGCAAGCAAGAAACCACAATATTTTAAAGATGCTTCTATTAATCCAAATTTAACTTTCGACAACTTTGTTGTTGGTCATTTTAATCGCGAAGCTTCTCAAGCGGCATTATTGATTGCCAGCAATCCAGGAAAAATGTTCAACCCGTTGTTCATTCACTCTCAATCTGGATTAGGTAAAACGCACTTAATGCACGCGATTGGAAATTATATTGTTAAGGAAAAGAATCATAACGCAAAAATACTTTATATTACTGCGAACGATTTCGTGGAAGAATACATCAGATATGTCCGTGGAGAGAAAGAATCTCAATCATTAAAAGACTTTTTTGCAGACGTTGACGTCCTCCTTCTCGACGATGTCCAGTTCTTGGCGGATAAGGTTAAAACAGAAGAGATGCTCTTCTATATTTATACAAACATGATTAATAACGGCAAACAAATCGTTATTACATCCGATCGTCAACCAGCAGAACTCAACAAACTCGAAGATAGATTAGTAACAAGATTTAGCCAAGGGCTAGTTGTTAAGATTGAAGAGCCTGATCAAAACACATGTGTAGAAATTCTAAGAAAGAAAATTGAATCTTTAGGTTTAGATGTTAATAGATTTGATGAAAATGTTTTATACTTCTATGCTGATAAATTTAACAAGAACGTTAGAGAGCTTGAAGGCGCATTAAATAGGTTAATTTTTGTAACTACAAATTTCAAGAAAACAGACAAGGTTACATTAGAAGATGCGATGGATGCGGTTTCATCACTTGTTGGTGGAAATCAATTAACCACTCAACTCAACGAACAAAAGATCATCAATGTTGTCGCAGATTATTACAACCTCACACCATCACAATTAACCGGAAAAATCCGTACAGGCCAAATCGCATTAGCTAGACACATCGCCATGTACTTGATTAGACAAATGTTAGATGTTCCTCTAAAGAAAATTGGTGATATGTTTGGTGGTAAAGATCACACAACTGTTATGTCCGCGATATCTAAAGTGGATAAAGAGTTGAAAACTAATGAATCCCTTAAAGAGGCAGTCACCGAACTTGAAAAACGCCTAAAACCATAATTAGTTTATTAAAAATAAAATATTCAAATATCTAACTGGTGTGGTATTATAAAAACAAGTGAACAATTTTGTACCAATTAACAAGGTTATCCACAAAATCCACACACATTATAATTATTATTAATATAATAAATGAAAGGAAATTAACATGAGATTTACAATCAAAAGAGAAGAATTTCTTAAAGGTTTATTAATTGCCGGTAGAGCAGTAGGTAGTAAAGCTGTAGTTCCAGTTTTAGCAAATTTAAAATTAGAACTTAATGAAAATGGTTTATTTATTACTGGATCAAACTACGATTTAACAATCAAAACACAAGTTCCATATAGATTTAATGGTGTGGAAATCATTAGAAACTTCAAAGAAGGTGCAACATTAATCAATTCCAAACTCATTATCGAGATTGCTAGAAAGATGGAATCTGAAGAAATCACATTAGATGTCATTGATTCCACAATTGCAACAGTCAGTGATAATCGTTCCGAATATAAACTCAATTGTGTAAGACCTGAAGAATATCCAGATTTAGATTTAGAACCAACAGGTACACAACTCACTTTAGCCAAATCCACATTTGATGCTTTGGTTTCACAAACCGCATTTGCAGCATCCACAAAAGAACAAAGACCAGTTTTAACTGCGATGAATTTAGAAGCCAACAATGGTTTGTTAACCGCAACCGCAACAGATTCCGCTCGTATGGCGAGAAAAGAAGTGGTTGTTGATTCACAATTACATTTTGTTGCCAACATTCCAGCTAAGATGATGGTGGAAGTTGATCATTTATTAGAAGGACTTGATTCAGTTGATGTCTCCTTCAGTGATAAAAAAGCTTTGTTCTTGTTAGGCAGAACAGTTGTCGCCTCACGCTTAATCGCAGGCGAATATCCAAATACAAAGAATATTGTTCCACGTGTAACAAACTACCACTTAGAAGTTAACGCCAATGACTTTATTAAAGCCATTGATCGTGCGAACATCTTATCTGTGGAAAGAGAAAACGTCGTTGATTTAACCATGAGCGAAGATGGCGTTGAGATCTCCGCAAAGAGCCAACAAGTTGGTTCCGCGATTGAAAAGATCGATGTCTTCAAATTCGTTGGTCAAGAATTAAGAGTCTCCTTCAATAGTGAGTTCGTCGTTGCGGCGGTAAAAGCTCTCGGATGCGAAGATGTGAAGTTTGAATTTGTAGGCGAAATGAAGCCATTTGTCATCAGAAACATCTCAGATGATTCCGTCATCCAAATTGTCACGCCAGTGAGGACATATTAGGCCAAAAAAGCCCAATTTAGAGAATATAATAGAAGAGGGAATATTTTATTCCCTTTTTTATTTATATAATGTATAATTGTTTCAAGGAGTTTTTTGTGGGCCCAAAAATCATTACTTTAAACGCAGGTGAAGAATACATCACGCTTCAATCCTTGCTCAAAATTACGGCAACCATTTCCACCGGAGGAATGGTGAAGTCATATTTGGCGGAAACCGTGGTTTTGGTCAATGGAGAGCGCGAAAATCGTCGAGGTCGTAAATTGTACAGCGGAGACGAAATTCAGTTGCCTAACGCTGTGTTTGTAATCAAATAAGGCCATGATTATCAAGACACTTTCCCTCAAGAACTTCAGAAATCATTCAAACCTGACATATGAATTCTCACCCAAATTGAACATATTGACTGGTCATAATGCGGTGGGCAAAACCAATGTCGTGGAAGCGATCTATTATCTCTCATTATCGAGAAGCTTTAGAACCTCCGAAGATGTTGATTTAATTCAAAAAGGCAAAGGAAGTGCAGAAATCACCGCGGTTTGCGAAGAAGGAGAAATAAAAAGAAAAGTTAAAATCGTTATTTCTGAAACTGGTAAACACGTGTTTATTAATGGCAAAGCGATATCAAAGATATCGGAATTGTCCAACTGCATGAATGTATTATTATTTGAACCCAAAGACGTTTTGATGTTTAGGGATTCACCAAAAACCAGGAGGAACTTTATAGATATCAACTTATCTAAAAAGAGCCAACCGTACCTGGATTATATCAACCGCTATAACAAGGTTTTGAAAGAGAGAAACGAACTCTTAAAAAGCGATAAGGTTGATCCTGTCTTACTTGAAACTACCACCGAAATGCTCGTCAAATTAAGTGGTCCAATTGTCAGTTATAGACAGATGTATGTCAAGGATATCAATGATATCCTTATAAAAATAACGCGCGCGCTCACGGGCGTTAATGGAAAACTCGAAATCAACTACAAACCATTTGTGGATTATGATGAGGACTTCCAAAAGAACGCATTAGAAGCGTTTAAACGGGCTGAAGAGAGAGATTTGCACCAAAAAGCAACAAGCATAGGGGTGCACAGAGAAGACTTCTCAGTCAGTCTAAATGGGCGCGATATCGGCCAATTTGGTTCTCAAGGCGAGAACAGAATTGTGGCTCTGGCCTTAAAACTCTCACCTTACTTCTTGATTGAAGACAAGGATAAGAGACCGGTAATAGTGCTTGATGATGTGATGAGTGAACTCGACTTAGCGCATCGTCAAAGACTCATTAATTTTATTAAAAAGTTTGATCAGGTCTTCATTACCGCGACCAAACTTGAGGTAGAGGGTGCCTCCCAATACCAAATACAAGAAAATGAACAAAAGGAGGTCTTCTAATGGAAGAAGAAAAGAAAGTCGTTGCTGCTGAAGAAGTAAAGGCTGAAACTCCCGCTCCAGAGATCAAAGTGGAAGTTTCCGAAATGAATGAGGAAGAAATTCAATTAGAAAAAGCTGACGCGAAATACACAGCGACCAACATTCAAGTCTTAGAGGGGCTTGAAGCAGTTAGAAAAAGACCAGGTATGTACATTGGTACAACATCCGCTGCTGGTCTTCACCACCTCGTGTGGGAAATCGTTGATAACTCTATCGACGAAGCTTTAGCGGGTTTCTGTACAGAAGTTACAGTTACAATTAACAAAGGAAACACAATCACAGTCGTAGACAATGGTCGTGGTATTCCTGTTGACGTCGTTGCCAAGAGCGGCTTATCCGGTGTTGAAACTGTTTATACAGTTTTACACGCTGGTGGTAAGTTTGGTGAAGGTGGCGGTTACAAAGTTTCTGGTGGTTTGCACGGTGTTGGTGCATCAGTTGTTAACGCCTTATCAGAATGGTGTGAAGTTACCGTTAATAAAGATGGCGGTGTCTATTACATCAAATTCGAAAATGGCGGACACATTGTCGATCACTTAAAGAAAATTGGTACATGCGACAAGAACGCAAATGGTACCAAAGTTACATTCAAACCAGATCCACTTATCTTCCAAGACACAACAGAATATAACTACGACACAATTCGTGACAGAATGAGACAAACAGCCTTCTTAAATAGAGGCATTAGAATCACCGTTATCGATGACAGAGGCGAACAACAAGTTAAAGAAAGCTTCTGCTATAAAGGTGGTATTAAAGAATACGTTTTATTCATCAACAACCACAAAACAAGATTGTTTGATGACGTCATTTACTGTGAAGGTTCAGTACCAATCACATTAGCAAGTGGTAGCACCGCTCACGTGTATGCTGAAATCGCCTTCCAATATGATGATGGCTACAGCGCAAACGTCTATTCATTCTGTAACAACGTCCATACCCATGAAGGTGGTATGCACGAAACAGGCTTCAAAGAAGCCATGAGAAAAGTTGTCAACAACTACTGTCGTGAATATAAGTTCTTAAAAGATGGTGAAGATGACTTAACCTATGATGATATTGCTGAAGGTTTAACCGCAGTTATCTCAGTCAAGCATCCAAACCCACAATTTGAAGGACAAACAAAGACTAAATTAGGCAACTCTGAAGTGAGAAAAATCGTCAATGGTATTGTCAGTGAACAATTCCAAAGATTCTTACTCGAAGATCCACGTTTAGCCAGAATGATTATGGAAAAAATCGTCATGGCTGCGAACGCTCGTATGGCGGCTCGTAAAGCTCGTGAAGATTTCCGTAGAAAAGGCTCTCTTGAGTTAACCACTCTTCCAGGTAAACTCGCAGATTGCTCTAGTAAAAACCCAGAAGAATGCGAATTATTCATCGTTGAAGGTAATTCCGCTGGTGGTTCCGCAAAGAATGGTAGAAACAGAGAAACACAAGCCATCCTACCACTTCGTGGTAAAATCTTAAACGTCGAAAAAGCACAAGCTAAGAGAATATTCGCCAACGCTGAAATTGGTAACATGATTACCGCTATCGGTGGTGGCATTGATCCGGAATTTGATACCTCTAAAATCAGATACCACAAGATCGTTATTATGACCGATGCTGATGTTGACGGCAGTCACATTCGTATTTTGTTATTAACATTCTTCTACAGATTTATGCGTCCTCTTATTACAGAAGGCTACGTATATATCGCACAACCTCCTCTATATAAAGTTGAGTATCATGGCAAACAATACTATGCATACTCTGATGAGCAACTTGAAGTTATTAAAAAGAAGCTCAATTTAAAACCTGGTTATCCATTCCAACGTTATAAAGGTCTTGGTGAAATGGATGCCGAACAATTACTTGAAACCACAATGGATCCAAAGAACCGTAAGATGCTCAGAGTTACCCTCAATGATGCTATCAAAGCGGAACAAGTCTTTACCGATTTAATGGGTGATGACGTTGATCCACGTAAAGAGTTCATTCACGCTAACGCGAAGTTCGTGAAGAACTTAGACATCTAATGAAGGAGGACAAGATTCATGTTATTCGAAGATGAAGAAAAAATCGTTAACGAAGAAGCTTCTGAACAAGAAGATGAAGTTAATGAAGAAGAAGTTCAAGAATTAGAATCAGGAATTGTTGCTGGATTAACTGATGTCGATACTGTTGGATTAGTTCAAGAATCGTTCCTTGATTACGCAATGAGCGTAATCGTTGCTCGTGCCATTCCTGATGTCAGAGATGGTATGAAACCAGTTCATAGAAGAATTGTCTATTCTATGAGTGAATCAGGAAACACTCCTGATAAACCATTTAAAAAGTGTGCTCGTATCGTCGGTGACGTTATGGGTAAATATCACCCACATGGTGATGCTGCTATCTATGGCGCATTAGTCAGATTAGCGCAACCATTTGCGATGAGATATATGCTTGTCGAAGGTCATGGTAACTTCGGTTCTATCGATGGCGACGAACCAGCTGCTTATCGTTATACTGAAGCTCGTATGGCCAAGATGGCTCTTGAAATGGTCAGAGACATCCAATGCGATGTTGTCGACTTTGTCGATAACTACGATGGTGTTGACCAAGAACCATCAGTCTTACCATCCAGATTCCCTAACTTATTAGTTAATGGTAGTAGTGGTATCGCTGTTGGTATGGCCACAAACATTCCTCCACACAACCTCAATGAAGTTATTGATGGCGTTGTTGCTTTAAGCAAAAACCCAGAAATCACCACTGAAGAATTAATGGAATATGTTAAAGGTCCAGACTTCCCAACCGGTGGTTTAATCCTCGGTCGTGGTGGTATTAGAGAAGCTTATGAAACCGGTACAGGCAGCATTGCTATCCGTTCCAAATGCCACATCGAAGATCGTGGTGAACACGGTGGATTAAAGAGAATTGTTGTTGATGAAGTTCCATATGGCGTCAACAAAGCCAACATGATTGAAAACATGGCAGGCTTAGTCAGAGATAAAGTTATCGATGGCATTACCGACATCCGTGATGAATCTAACAAAGATGGTATCCGTGTTGTTATCGAAGTGAGAAGAGATGCAATTCCAGAAGTCTTATTAAATCAACTTTATAAGATGACTCAATTACAAGTAAGCTTTGGTATCATCAACCTCTGCTTAGTGGACAATGCACCAAAAGTGTGTTCATTAAGAACTATGCTTCAACAATACTTAGACTTCCAAGTCGAAGTTATTGAAAGAAGAACCAAATTCTTACTTGAAAAAGATGAATTCCGTGATCACATTGTTATCGGTTTAATTAAATGTCACGATAACATTGATGATATCGTTGATATCATTAAAGCAAGCTCTACACCAGAAGATGCGACTAATAAATTAATGGAAAAATACGGTTTCTCCGAACCACAAGTCCAAGCTATTTTAGCGATGAACTTACGTAGATTAACCGGTATTGAAAATGAAAAATTAGAAGCTGAAAGAGTGCAACTTGAAAAGAATATCGCTGAATATAAGAGAATTCTTTCTTCTAGAGAAAACGAAGTCGAAGTCGTTATTAAAGAATTACTCGAAATCAAAGATAAATTCGGTGATGAAAGACGTACAGAAATCACTAATAGTGATGCCTCCATCGATGATGAAGACTTAATTCCACAAGAAGATATTGTCATCACATTAAGTAGAGGTGGCTATGTTAAGAGATTATCCGCTGACACATTCAGAACACAAAACAGAGGTGGTCGTGGTGTTAGAGGTGCAACCTTAAATGAAAATGACGTCGTTGAATTAATGGTCTACACAAAGACACATACCGACTTATTATTCTTTACAGATTTAGGTAAGGTTTACCGTATCCGTGGTTACCAAGTTCCTGAATATCAAAGAACCGGTAAAGGTGTCCCAGTGATTAACTTAATCAACATCGAAAAAGGTGAAAATGTTAAATCCATCATCGCTGTTAACGAATATAGAGATGATCGTTTCTTAATGTTCTTCACAACCGAAGGTATTGTTAAACGTACTCCATTAAAGGAATACGAATCCATCCGTCAAAATGGTAAGATTGCCATCACACTTCGTGAAGGTGACAACTTATTAGATGTTAAACAAGTTTCTGAGAAGATTGAACTTCCTGAATTTGCTAACGAAAATGGCGAATACACACAAGACTTATTAGTGGGTATTGCCGCTTCTAATGGTAAGATGGTTAACTTCCCAACTAACGAAGTTAGACCAATGGGTCGTAGCGCATCTGGTGTTAAAGGTATCGAATTAATCGATGATGCTAGAGTTGTCGGTGTTACCGCAAGCTATGAAGGTGACCACATCTTAGTTGTTACCGATAAAGGTTATGGTAAGATGACCAAAACCATCGATGATGATGGCGAACCAACATACCGTATTACCAAACGTGGTACAAGAGGTGTTTCTACCTTAAAGGCCACTGAAAAAGTTGGTAACCTTGTCGCGGTCCGCGCTGTTAACTTAGAAGATGACTTAATGGTTATTACCAATGCTGGTATTGTTATCAGAACTCCATTAAATCAAATCCGTATTGCCAGCCGTAACACACAAGGTGTTAAGATTATGAACCTTGAAGGCAGACAAAAAGTTTCTTCTATCGCTATCGTTCCACATGAAGAACCAGCAGAAGAAGTTGATGAACCTGTCGAAGGCGAAGAAGCTGGTGAACAACCAGTCGAAAATCCAGAAGAATAATTATGAAAGTTTTGGTTAGTTTTCAACCAAATAAAAAAGCTTCCGATTTTGAGGGTGTCCGTTTAAGAAAAACCATTAAAGGCGCCCTCGAAATGGTCGGAGTTGAATACACAACAAGTATTGTTGATAAATACGATGTTGTTCATTTGATTTCGCCCGAAGATGAAAACAAGCTTAATGATGCAAAAGAAAATAATATTCCTGTTGTCGTCAGCGCACTTTATTGCGAAGACGATCCATTAGCGTCCTATCTTGAGCACAAGAGTAAAGATGGTGTTAGAACAACCGAATTAACAAGCAAGGCTTTAAGATTTTTAAATAAAGCCGACCTAGTTCTTGTTCCTTCTAACAAAGTTAGAGATTTCTTGGTTAATAATGGTGTCACAACAGATATATCTATTTCTCTTCCTGGAGTGAATATGTCTCGTTTTGATTTCTCAAGAGAAGATGAAAAAACTATTTTCCATCGTTATTTCCGCGAAGATCCCGAACGTAAGCTTGTTATTGGCTTAGGTGAATATGATGTGAACATGGAAGGTATTAACGCGCTTATAAACGCCGCAAAAATGCTTCCAGAAGTTGTGTTCTATTATATAGGTCGTGAAACTACACCAGGAGTTTATAATTCATTAAAAGTGAAGAAGATCATTTCTTCCGCTCCAAAGAACCTCAAATTCATCCATATAATTCCTGACGATATTTATCGCAGTGCATTATTAAACGCAGATGTATTTGTACTTCCAGGATACAAAACCGCAGGCGTTGTGAGTATAATGGATGCCATGGCAGCCAAATGCCAAATCATTGCTCGTAAGCAAGCTGTCTATTCTGATTTATTAGAAGATGGTAAAACTGCTTATTTAGGTGAATTCTCTGAGACATTAACATCTCTCATTAAAGATTACTTAACAGGGAAGTTAAAACCTACGATCGAAGAAGCCTACACATTTGCTAGCAAATGTAATTTGCAAACAATTGGTGAACAATTAAGATGGTTCTACTTAGAGCAAATCAATATTAAGAAAGTTTCAAAATAAAGGAGATTAATTATGTTGGACATTAATCTAATTCGTGAAAATCCTGAAAAAGTAAAAGAGTTACTTAAAAGAAAAATGTGGGATACCGATTTCAAAGAATTATTGGAATGGGATGCCCAAAGAAAACAATTAATTCAAGGTGTTGAAGGCAACAAAGCGGAAATGAATCGTTTATCCGCAAGCGTTCCTCAAGCCAAGAAAAACGGTGAAGATGTTTCCAAAATCTTTGCAAAAGTCAAAGAAATTGCGAAAAACAACGCAGAAAACGAAGCAAAATTAAAAGAATTAGATCAAAAGATTTATGACTTTATGATCGTTCTTCCAAACATTCCGGATGAAGATCTCGTCGGTGGTGGAAAAGAAAACAACAAAGTCATCCATACCTATGGCAAGAAACCAGAATTCGGTTTCAAAATTAAAGACCATGTCGAATTAGCAGAATCCCTCGGACTCGTTGATTACGAAAGAGGTGGAAAGATTGCTGGTCGTGGTAGCTGGATCTACACAAACTTAGGTGCTAGACTCGAATGGGCAATTTTGAATTTCTTCATTAGCGAACACCTCAAAGATGGATATGAATTTATCCTACCTCCTCATTTATTAAATGAGGAATCCGGATTAGTCGCTGGTCAATTCCCAAAATTCAAAGAAGATGTCTTCTGGCTTGAAGGTCTTGAACCAAAGAGATTCTTGTTACCAACCGCTGAAACAGCATTGGTGAATCTATATCGTAACGAAATCTTATCTGAAGATGACTTACCAAGAAAATTCTTTGCTTACACACCTTGCTATAGAAGAGAAGCTGGTAGCTACCGTACCGAAGAAAGAGGTATGATCCGTGGTTATCAATTCGATAAAGTTGAAATGGTTCAATACACAACTCAAGAAGGTAGCGATGAAGCCTTCCAAGAATTAGTGAATAAAGCTGTTTCCTTAGTGGAAAAATTAGGTTTACATTTCCAAGTCAGTAAATTGGCCGCAGGCGACATCTCTCACTCCATGGCGAGAACATATGACATCGAAGTTTATATTCCAAGCATTGGAATCTATAAAGAAGTCAGCTCCGCAAGTAATGCTAGAGATTATCAAGCAAGACGCGGTATGATGCGTTATAGAGACAAAGCTACTGGTAAGACCAAATATATGCACACATTGAATGCTTCTGGCTTAGCGACAAGCCGTATCTTCCCAGCGATATTAGAACAATATCAACAAGAAGATGGTTCCGTCTTAGTTCCTGAAGTTCTCCAACCATTCATGGGTGGTATTAAAGTTCTCAAACCAGTTAAATAACTTAAAAAACAATCAAGGCCTCAAATAATTGAGGTCTTTTTGTTTGTCTTTATTGATAAACAAAAGCACTATGTTATATAATTACACCGCCATCGCGATGGGTATCTATGAACCAGGTCAGGACAGGAATGTAGCAGCCTTAAGTATCTTATTCATGTGCGGTGGTTTGTTTTTATGGAAAAAGAAATTAAATTCATGAAAGAAGCTCTCAAGGAAGCTCGTAAAGCGGAATTGATTGATGAAGTTCCTATCGGATGTGTCATTGTTAAAGATGACAAGATTATCGCTCGTGGACATAATCAAAGAGAGACAAATCAAGATCCAACAGGACACGCAGAAATCATCGCAATTAAGAAAGCTTCTAAAAAGCTAAATAGTTGGAGACTTGAAGGATGTGACATTTATGTCACTTTAGAACCATGCATTATGTGTAGTGGCGCAATTATCCAATCAAGAATCAGCAAAGTTTATTACGGTGCTTCTGATCCAAAAGGTGGTGCGCTAGGATCGTCAATAAATGTCCTTGATGCACAAAACATCAATCACCATCCAGAAGTAATATCTGGTGTGTTGAAAGAAGAATGTTCATCCATAATTACCAACTACTTCAAAGCAAAAAGGCAAAGCAAATGACAAACTTGGACTTAACAAAATAGTCCAAGTTTTTTATTATATAAACACACATATATGAAAAAACAAGACAGTGTACAAAGAGCAAATCCATCTTTAACAAATGGTTTAACTAACGAACAAGTTGAAGAGAGAAAGAAATCAGGTTTAGTTAATAAAACTAAAGTTGTTGTTGGCAAAACTTATTTTGAAATCATCCTCACTGATGTCTTTAGTTTCTTTAATATTCTCTTATTCATTGTTGCGGGTTTAATGATCGCTGCGCAATATTGGACAGGACTTACTTTCTTAGTGGTTTTGATTCCAAATATTGGGCTTAGTTTATATGAAGATATCAAAGCTCGTCATTTAATGAGCAAATTAAGAGTACTCAATCAACCAAAACACATTGTCATTAGAAATGGAGAAAAAGTCACAGTTCAAAGCAAAGATATCGTTCTTGACGACGTCATTTGTTTAGAAAGCGGAAATCAAATTTCCGTTGATGGAGCATTATTAAGTGGATCTTTAATCGTTAATGAATCCGCATTAACTGGTGAATCTAAAAACATTAATAAAAATCCTGGTGATTATTTATACTCTGGTTCCTTTGTTGTCAGTGGAACAGGATGCATGCACGCTGAAAAGATTGGTGAAGATAGTTATATCGAAACCATTCAATCCAAAGCCAAGAAATTCAAACGCTCACCGTCTGAAATTTTAAAAACATTAACTGTCTTATTTAGAGTTATTGGATGCACAGTTGTTACCTTAGCTACTGCTATTGGTATTATTTACTACATCAAAGGTGGATTCACCGATGATTTTGGTGCATTCAACTATGCTGAATTCAAAGAGTCAATTAAAGGTATTTCTGGAAGTATGATTTCCATGATACCTGCAGGTTTATATTTATTGTCTTCTGTTGCCTTAGCGGTCGCAGTTTTAAAACTCTCCAAAAAAGGCGCAAGAGTGCAAGATTTCTATTCCGTGGAAATGTTAGCGAAAACCACAGTCTTGTGCGTGGACAAAACTGGCACAATTACCGATGGAAATATGGATGTGAAGAAAGTCCTTATTATTGGTCCAGATAAATACACAACTGAAGACATTGCTCAAATCATGTCTAACTTATTACACGCTACAAAAGACAACAATCTTACCGCTCAAGCTTTGAAAAAATATTTCAATTATGAATCCACAAAAGGTGTCGTGGAAGCATTGCCTTTCACTAGTGAAAATAAGTATTCTGCGGCCTCATTTAAAGGTGGAGAAACATACGTCTTGGGCGCTCAAGAATTTTTGAATATTACCAATTTGAATTCACTAGTTTTAAGAAGTGAAGAATATACAAACAACGGTGATAGAGTTTTGGTCTTAGCGAAATCTTCTAAACCAATTAAAGATGGCAAAGTTCAAAATGAAGTTCATCCAATCGCATTAATAGTTTTACAAGATCATATTCGTGAAAATGCTATTGAAACATTTAAGTGGTTTAAAGAGAATAACGTGAAAATCAAAGTTATCTCTGGTGATGATCCAAAGACTGTTAGTCATATTGCTTCTGAAGTCGGTATTGAAGGCGCAGAAAGATATATTTCTCTTGCGGGATTATCTGATGAAGAAGTGGCAAAGATTGCTCCTTTATATAACATCTTCGGTAGAGTAAATCCTGATCAAAAAGAAATCATCATCCAAGCCTTAAAGAACGAAGGCGAAAAAGTCGCAATGACTGGTGATGGTGTAAATGATATTTTAGCTCTCAAGCGTGCGGACTGTAGTATCGCGATGAACACCGGTTCAGAAGCTGCGAAAAACGTTTCTCATATTGTTTTAACTGATTCAAATTTTAATTCCTTACCAAGCGTTGTTGCGGAAGGTAGAAGAGTGATTAATAACTTGCAAAGAACATCTTCATTATTCTTAGTGAAAACTATGTTCTCTGTGACCACAACATTAGTATTCCTTGTCTTAATGGCGACATTAGGAATTCGTTATCCATTTGAAGCTACACACTTCCAATTATGGAGCTTAATAAATATTGGATTATCATCATTCTTCCTAGCGTTAGAGCCAAACCAAGAGCCTCTCAAAGGAAGCTTTATTGGAAGCATATTAAGAAAAGCGGTTCCAGGATTTGTCACAATCTTGATTTCTGTAACTTTGATTTATGTGATGTATATCTTCCAAGACACTAACATTATGTACACAGGCGTATATGAAATGCATACCGCGACAACGATGAGCGTTATTGTCTTCACAATCCTTGGTTTAATTGTTTTGTTAAAGATTTGTTTACCATTCAACAAATACCGCGCATTAGTGTTTACTGGTGCGGCAGTTGTGGAAGTTGGTTTATTGATAGCTGCGTTTATCGTGTCTTATAAAGTTGGTGTTAAAGAATCAATTGTGGCGATTGATTTCCCAACATTAACATTAGTTAACTGGTTTGCGGTTGCTATAATTATAGTGTTAGCAGTAGCCACATATTTAATTGTTTCTTACGTTGTTGAAGTATTAAAAGGAGAACATGTAGATGTTAAAAATTAATCCAGAAGTATTATCCGCTATTAAGGAGAATAGACCTGTCGTAGCGTTAGAAAGTACCATTATTAGCCATGGTATGCCATATCCAAAGAATGTTCAAACCGCTTTAGAAGTGGAAAGAGTCATTCGTGAACATGGTGCTGTTCCTGCAACCATTGGCATCATCGACGGTGATGCAATTGTTGGTATGACACCAGAAGAAATTGAACAATTTGGTAAGAGAAAAGGAATTATCAAAGTTTCTAGAAGAGATTTACCAGTTGTTTATGCGAAGAAATTATGGGCCGCAACAACAGTGGCTGCCACAATGATCATCGCAAACCAAGCCGGTATTAAATTATTCGTTACTGGTGGTATCGGTGGCGTTCATAGAGGCGCACAAGAAACCATGGATATCTCCGCTGATTTACAAGAATTAGCAAAGACCAATGTTACAGTAGTTTGTGCCGGTGCTAAAGCCATCTTAGATTTACCATTAACACTTGAATATTTAGAAACTATGGGTGTTCCAGTGCTTGGTTATAAGACAGAAGAATTACCAGCCTTCTACACCGCGCATAGTGGACTCAAAGTTGATTACAAATTAGAAGATGCAAAAGAAGCGGCCTTAGCGATGTATGAAAAAGAAAAGAATAATCTCCAAGGTGGTATCTTGATCTGTAACCCAATTCCAGAAGAATACTCTATGGATAAGAAAGTCATCGATGACGCAATTGAAAAAGCATTAAAGATGATGAATGAGCAAGGTATTAAAGGTAAAGAAACCACACCATTCTTATTAAAGACAATTGTCGAATTAACTGGTGGAGATTCACTAGAATCCAATATTAAATTAGTTTTAAATAACGCCGCAGTTGGCTCAGAAATAATCAAGGAGTATTGTAAACTCAAATAATGAAAACCGAATATCGTTTAGCGGAAGCTCTTAAGAATATGATGTCTGAAGTCCCATTGGACTCTATTTCAGTGACGACTTTAACGAAGAAATGTAAAGTTAATCGTCAGACTTTTTATTATCACTTCCACGATATTTATGATTTATTAACTTTGATTTTCTTAAATGAAGAAGTGCCAGATATTGATGAAGCGAACAATGTAAACGATGCGCTTGTCTATATCTATAAATATTATTTAAAGAACAAAGGATTTATTGATGCCACACTTAATTCCGCGGGTAAAGAATTAGCGGAAGAATTTATTTATAATGTCTGCTACAAAACATTCTTAAGACTCATAAATCAAATTCAAGATTCAAAGAAAATCCATATTAATGATAGAAAAGCAGTAGCCAGATTCTACGCTTTAGCATATTCACATTCCATCATCTATTATTTAGCAACTTATAAAGCCAAATCTTTAGAAGGATTATTGAACTGCTTTGTCTTTGAATCCAGCAACGCTTTCAATGACGCTATTACGAGATTGTTAATTATTAGGAGTAAACAGAAATGATTGATTTTAACTTAAGTATTAAAACCAAAATCTACTTTGGCCCTGATAAAGAAGATCTCATTGGGGACATTTTAAGAAGCGAAAATGTTAATAGAGTATTAATTATCGTCGGAGAAGGTTCCGTGAAGAAAAACGGCCTATTAACTAAAGTTATTGGCAAAATAGAAGAGAAAAAGATTGATTACTTACTCTTAGAAGGCGTGAGACCAAATCCAAATATTGAATTTGTAAGAGATAACCTCATCAAAATCAGAAACTATAAACCAGACTTCATCTTAGCTATTGGTGGTGGATCCGTTATTGATACCGCTAAACTATTAGCTTGTGATTATTATTACGACGGCGATCCATTTGATTTCAATTTACATAAAGCAAAACCCACAAAGGCATTACCAGTTGGAGTTATTTTAACAATCTCGGCAGCGGGTAGTGAAATGTCTACATCCTGTGTTATCCAAGATGATGTCAAAGGTAAAAAAGCGGGATTTAATTCTGATTTAGTAAGACCAGTATTCGCGATTGAAAATCCAAAACTTACCTATTCAGTTTCTCCATATCAAACTGCATGTGGTATCACTGATATCATGATGCATACTTTGGAAAGATACTTCCAACCATCAAGTGAAAACGAACCCGCAGATGGATTCGCAGAAGCTTTATTAAGATCCGTTATTAAAGCAGGTCAAAAGGTCATGAAGAATCCAGAAGACTATGATTCAAGAGCGGTTTTAATGCTCATGTCCAGCTTATCTCATAATGGTTTAACCAATATTGGAAAACCTTTTGGTATGCCTGTGCATCAATTAGAGCATGGACTTTCTGGAATGTATAAAACTATTGCTCATGGCGCAGGTCTTGCTGTATTATGGCCAGCGTGGGCAAAATATTATGTCCAATTCGATGTTGATAAATTTGATCAATATGCGAGAAATGTTTGGAATTCACAGAATCCAGACAAAAAAGAAAATGCCTTACAAGGTATTAAATTAACAGAAGAATTTTTCCGTTATATCGGTATGCCTTCTCGACTTATGGAATTCAAAGTCGGTGCGATTGACATAGACGGTCTAATAAACAGGTTAACAGATAATGGCACACGTGTAGTGGCTCACCCTGTTAAACCACTAGACGGAGAAGTGGCGAGGATTATTTATAATTCATGCCTCTAGAAAGAAGGTAACTTATGAGAAAAGAAGATGTATCAGGAATCATTGTCTATGTATTGATATTGGCCGTTGCTGTCGTATTCGGTCTTACTGTTTTAAGAGAACACGCGACCGCTGTGACAGAAGATATGGGCGGCACATTTGTTTATATCATTTACATTTTTGGCGCCATTTTAGCGGGTGTTTTATTTAACTCCATATTATTTGAAATGGCACATATTACAGGTGCGAAAATAGGAAGATATGAAATCGTATCTGTGAACATCCTTGGTTTACTTTGGTATAAAGAAGAATCAAAAACAAAATTCAAATTCTCTGGATATGATGGTTTAACTGGTGAAACAAGAATCCTTCCTAAAAAGGACGCAAAGAAAGAACCAAATCCATCTCCATATTTATTATTTGGAACCTTGTTCTATATGATTGAATTAACCGCAGCGATTGTTGTATTCACATTATTCAGTCAAAGCGAAGCATTAGCTTTAAAGAATATTGCTTACTTCCTCCTCATTATGGCGGTCTTAGGAGGTATGATTCTCTTATATAACATCCTTCCTATTAAATTAGACGCCACCACAGATGGCTATCGTATGAGAATGACTACGAACGCCGCAAATAAGATTGCCTTTAATGAATTACTCCGTGTGGAATACGCGATTAGCCAAGGCGAAGAAAACGTGGAAATCGCCACATTCACAGAAATCAGTAACTTCACTGCCGAACTCAACTTGAATAAAGTTTATGTCTTATTAGATAAAAAAGAATTCGAAGAAGCTGAGAAGTTAATTGACATCATTATTGAAGGCAAAGAAAAGGTTTCTGAAAAAGTATTTATCCGCGCAAGATGCCAAAAGATTTATATCAATATCATTACCAAACCATTAGAAGAAGCAAGAAAGTTCTACGATGAACAAGTTCCAATGGCGGAAAGAAGAGATATATCGAACGATAGATCAATGGTAGGTATAAGAACCTATCTCCTCATGTCCGGCCTCTTAGATGGCAGTAAAAGCGAATGTTTATACGCGATTAATAATGCAGGTAAGTGCTTCAATAACACTCCTAAACAAAGAAGAAAGGTTGAAGCCGACTTATTCAATGACGCGATTGATAAGATAGATCAATTACATCCAACATGGAAGTTAAGTGAATATCACATTGAATACGTTGAACAACCTGTAAAGGAAAAGAAAAAGAAAAAGTAGAGCGGTCAATCCGTTCTACTTTTCATTTATTTGAATTTGATTATTTGATTAATCTTCTTTTCTCTTCTTTAAGAAGTACGCCAAGTAGGTAAGTCCACCGAGAAGTGAAATAGAACCTAAGATTAATAATAAGTTATTTGCTGAAGAGTTATTGAAAACTCTCATACCATTTGACAATAATGTGACATCACGATTCATGAAGTTGTCATAATGATATTTAGCAACAATATAATCGTATCTTGCTGCGACTTGTTCGTATGTAGCACCATTTTCGTTAGCGGTTGCTTCAGTTAACATTTCTTGGTCTGCAGTAGCTAATTTTCCATATAAAGTAGCTAATTGTGACCAGCTATATCCTGTTGCATATGTTGGGGCAGATGTGCCTTGTGCATTACATGTGATGTTATTTAAAAATTCTAAACAGAATGCATCCAATGAATAACCTTTTGTAACAGTTGTTTGTTCTGTTAAAGCTAATTGCATAACACTGTCATGCATTGAGGTTTCCATATTTGAAATTGAAATGTAATCACCAATTGATAATCCAGTACACACAGTATTTAATTCGCTAGCATTGCTGTTGTGTCTGCTTCCGAACACTGTGATATCTTGTCCGCCAACAGTAATTGTGAAAGACATATCGGATGTTGCCGCACCTGTTGGAACGGATTTCACAACTCCACTAGATAAATCTGAAAGAATGGATTGGTTGGAATTTTGAATTGAATCGTGACTTGTAACCGCTTTTGGCGTTAATGTTACTACTTCTGATGAAATATTCACTGATGTTATAGTTTTTGTTTCATATAGACCGCCATAGTTTTGAAGAGTAGCTGTAACTGTGGCTTTGTAACCAACATTACTTGCTGTTGCGTAACTTGTTTTGCCACCATAAACCAATAAACCGTAATCACCATCTTGAATAAAGAATGAATTACCTTGTGTTGCAGCGATAACGCCGGTAAATGTGTATGAATCATCAGTAACACCATTTGTTGCCAATTCAGCAGCAGCTTCATAAGCTGTTTGCATGCTTGATTTACCATTTTGAACATTAATTGAATATGTTGCAGTTTTTGTAACGTTATTTTCTGTGTAGCTTACAGTAACTGTATAGTTTCCAGCAGTGGACATGTTATAACCGCTGAATGTTGCAGAGTTTGTAACGTTGGCGGTTGAACCATTGTTGTATGTTGCAGTAACTGTTGGCTTAACAAATGTTCCACCAACATAGTATGTTGTAGTTGCATTGCTAACAGTGATAGAAGATAAGGCTAATGCATTAACTGTGATGCCACCAACAGTAACAGTTTTGCCGCCATAAGTACCAGTAACACTAGTTGTTCCAACTGTTAATGGATCTGGTGTCCAAACAACATCAGAAGTAACATTCACAGTACTATTATCAGAATATGTTGCTGTCACTGTTAATCCTGTTGGATCGAATCCTTCGCCTTCATAATAGGTCTTTGTGGTAGGTGTTCCTGTCACAGTAAGTGTTGATAATGTTCTTGCTGTAACAGTAATTGAATATGTAGCTGTCTTTGTCACAGAACCTTCTGTGTAACTAACAGTAACTGTATAGTTGCCAGCAGTAGACATATTGTAACCACTGAATGATGCGGTGTTTGTGACTGTTGCAGTGCTGTTATCAGAGTAATGAGCAGTAACTACTGGTTTAACAAATTCATCACCAACATAGTAAGATGTAGTTTTTGTTCCCAAAGAAATGCTGCTTAATGTTTTTGTAGGTGTGGATGATGCTTCATATGTGATTGTATATGAAGTTATGTATAAAGAGTTAATAGTAGCCGCAATTGTTATTAAAACGCTATCACTTGATTTGATTTGATAGTTGTTGTTTGTCATAGTAACTGTGACGTTTCTATCTGTTGTGCCATAGCTTGTATTGTTATACCAAGCATTGAATGCAGTTGCGGATGAAATTGAGGCTAATGTTGTTGTGCCGGCAACAGCACTAAAAGTACCAGTTCCCTTACTTGCGTTTGAATGCATGGATAATGTAATACCAGTTATTTTTAAGCCGGTATAACCAGACAAGGTTAAAGTAGCGCTATTATCTTTTGTAATTTGACCTGCGGTAGTAGTGTATGTTTGTGAATATGTTGCAGAAGAACCACTAGGAGCACCGTTTGGTGTTACTGATGATGTGGACGCAACAGTATATGTTGCTGTTCCTGAAGAACCGCTTCCGCTACCAGATCCACCAGAAGTGGTGACAGTAACACTACAAGTTTTTGAATATTGTTTTCCACCAATTGTTGCGGATGCACCAATTGTTGCGGTGCCGGTTCCTTCAGCAGTTAATGTAATTGCGTTGCTTGAGCCAGAACCGGATGTGGTTTTTGAAATTGAACAAACGGAAGAATCGCTTGTTGACCAAGTAATAGTAGAACTATCACTCGATGTAGCATAAATTGTTGATGTATCTCCAACAGTAATTGTTTTTGATGTACTAGAAATACTTAAACTTCCAGTAGATGTGGAGCTGCCAGCGGCATCGTTTGTGCCGTAACTCGAATATGTACCTGGTGTCCAGTTATCGTACATTGATGCGTTTTGATCACATAATGAAGAAACTGTACTATTAAAATCGGACCAAATTCTAGCAACGTATTCTGGGTGATCGATAAATGGGTTTCTATTACCTTGTAAATATTCACCACCGTTATTACGATTAATTTCATATTGGTTTGGTGAATATTGGAAATGCCATTTAATTAATGTATTCATATTACCCATTAAATAGTCTGGGTTTGAATTACTTGTTGAGTGAGAATCTGCGTCACTTAAACTAAGTGTTGGTGCTGCGACAACAGCGTAAAGAATGATTCTTGCACATTCACCGCGCATTTGAGCATCATAACCAGCAGTATATGGATCCCAACCAGCAGAACTACTATTTTTACCTTCGACATAGAAAGAGTTACCACGTGAAGAGTTTTCAGAGGTAATTGTTGGCCTTGTCATATGAATATCATTTTCAACTAAGTTGCCACCATGAGAGTTTGGCCATGTGTGTTCACGGTTCCAAGATGTAGAAGCAGTTTTTGTGTAGAAACTTGCTACTTTTGTACCATAGGTTTGGCCGTTGCTATCTGTTGCTGTGCTATTTAAATCGTAGTCTGTGTAGATAAAAGCACCAGATGTACTGGTTCCCATTGTTGAATAACCAACAGTTTTCTTTCTTTTGGAACTATTTAATGATTGAAGAGCGGATAATAAAGAACTTCCACTCATAGAATCGGTAATGCTGCTATAGTATGAAGCTAATTCAGCAGCTGTATCAGAGACCTCATAATGAGTGCCTGGAGTATACACAGCTTCAGTAGCTTGCATCTTCGTATTATTATTAGCGATGATTGTTGCACCTAATCCAAATGCCATTGTGGAGCTCAGAATTAATGCGCTTAAGATTTTGAATGATTTTTTCATACACAGACTCCAATAGTTTTTAACTATCTTTGCGGTTATTATCTCTAACCGCGAAACAATATATTAACCTTATATACGCACATAAAAAAGAAGATTTTAAATAAATCTTAGAAAAATTAATAAACACCATTTTGATTAATTAATAAATTAATTACTTTGAAAAAACTATTTGATTAAAGACCATGAAAAAAGCATGGCACTAACTAAAATCGAATTTAAGTATGACCATGCTTTATTTGTCTATTAAACTGGTTTCTTCTTCACTAATAAGACTATAAGAACGATTAGTCCTGCAAGAACAATTGCGCCTCCGCCTCCGCCTAAACCAATGATGAGTGGAAGATTCTTATTTCTATCACCAGATTTTGGTTTTGAAGGTTCAACATATTGGCCTGTTCCCACTGTTACAACACAAGTTGCGCTTCCTCCGTTAGTAGAAGTAACTGTAATAGTGGTTGTTCCGTTTGCTAAACCTGTTAACTTAAGTGGTTGACCACTTGCTGCGGTAGATGAGCCAAAACCTAATATCTTGTAAGCAACATCTTCAAATGTAAATGTTACTGGTGATTGATCGTTTGTTGTGGCGATTAGTTCTGCTTTTTCGCCAATATCTAAATGAATATTTGTTTCATTCAATTTCAATGGTACTGATTGTGCATTAACTGTAACAGAACATGTTGCGGATGATTGGTCTGCGTTTTTGGCTGTAATAGTGGTGTTTCCTGGAGCTATTGCAGTAACTGTAACAGTAGAACCAGAAGCTGTTGTGGTTGTTGATAAAGTAACTTGTTCGGTACTTCCTCTAACCCATGAAATATTACCACCATTGCTTGATGTTGCTTTTAAAGTTGCGGTTTGCCCAACTTCTAATGTTAAAGAATCTTTATCCAAAGTGACTGTTGAAGTAGCAACTGCACCAGCACAGATTTGTCTTGTTTTATCGTTTGTATTTCCCCAAATTTTGCATGCGTATTCTGGATGATCAATAAATGGATTTCTGTTACCTTGGCCACCTGAAGCGGTTTGAATTCTTTCGTTTCTTTGAATTTCCACTCTTCTAGCGAGATCATTAGCACCAGTAAAACTGGTGTCAGATGGTAAATATTGTAAATTCCATTGAAGCATATCACTTAAACAACCCATTGCAGTTGTTGGATAGCCACTGTTACCGTTTTGAACACCGTTGTAGTTAAATGCGAAATCTACGATTGATAATCTTGTATCAGCAATAGCAGCGTAGAAAATAATTCTTGCTGCAGCGCCTCTATAATAAGCAACATATTTACCTGGATCGAACGATTCGGTACCAAAACCTTTACTACCTCTATCACTATTTGTTGATGTAGCAGCAGGTCTAACCATGTGAGCATCAGCTTCAACATAACTTCCACCACGAACATTAGGCCAAACGTGTTCTCTATTCCATGTAGAACCACTATCCCAAGATGGCCCGATTAATGCATTGTCATAAAAGCCAACAATTTTGCCAGAACCATTAGGATCAGCATCGCAAGTAGCGGCAAATTGTCTCATGCCATTATAGGTAACATCTTTTGTTTTTTTGCTATTGTTTAAAGTATTTAGAGCGTTTAATAAATCTGTTCCGGATAGTGAATCACTTATTCCAGAATAATAGTTGCCTTCGGCAGCAACTGCTTTTTCAACGATTACGTTGTCTGTATCTTGTCTGCTTTGAGCAACAAAACCACCGATTACTGCAGCGTAACCGACAGCTAGTACTGATGTGAGGATGAATGTTAAGGCACGTTTCTTCATAATTTTTCGCTCCAAGATTATATTATACGAAAAAAAGGTGGCTAATGCCACCCTTGAAAGTATATAGATTAATTATTTCCCGGACACAACAATCTTTTTTATTTGTAATGAAGAACAGGCAACTGCGCTCGGGAAGACTTTAACGTCATTTCCAACTTCAACAACATCTTTGAAAATATCAATTAAGTTACCAGAAACTGTAATGACATCTAACGCTCTATCAATTTTGCCATTTTTCACTAAGAATCCACTAGATTGTAATGAGAAGTTACCGGATTGTGGATTTAAGCCAGCATGTAAACCTGTAACAGATGTGATGTACACACCATCTTGGATATCTTCAAATAATTCATCTTGAGATTTTTTGCCTGGTTTTAAGGACAAGAAGAATGGAGATGTTCCCATCTTACTTCCACCTCTAGACGCATTACCTGTGGTTTCAACATTATCCTTTGCGGCGGTTGTTAAATTGTATAGATATGTTTGTAATTTTCCACTCTTAACAATTGCTTTATTGTAGGTTGCAACACCTTCATCATCAAACCATCTTGCAAAGACGTTCTTTTGTAATGGTTTGTCTTCAATTGTGATCTTTGAAGAAGCAATCTTTTGTCCAAGTTTTCCAATGAATAAGGAAGATCTCTTTTGGACTTCTTCAGCATCAGCGTTGCCGACATAGAATTGTAAAAAGTCTTTAACAACAGATGGTGCTAAGACCGCTTTATATGTTGCAGATTCACAAGCTTCTCCACCTAATTGACTGACTGTTTTTCTAACAGCTTCTTTGGCGGTTTCTTCTGGTTTAAATTCATTGAAGTCATTACCCAAATAGAGATCAAAACCAGACTTTGTTTGTTCTCCTTCTTTAGCAACTGCTTCTGCCCAATAGACGAAATAATTGGACTTTTGCACTAATTTTAAACCTTTTGAGTTCATAATTGTGGTGCTTGCAGCTTCTTCTTCATAACCAACACTGGCCACTTCAATGATGCGTGGGTCACCATTTTTAATCAATTTTTCTAATTCAAAAGCTTTTTCCATCTTTCTATCGATGGAGATTAATCCTAATTCTTTATTGAAAGTATTTACTTTCTTATATTTCTTGGAACCTTCAAAGATGAAAGCTGGATCTTCGTTTTCAATAACTTTTGCATTAGCAACGATTTCATCAACGAGATATTTTGCTCTTTGTGCACTCCAAGAGTCACAATTTGCGGTTCCAAATTTACCATTAACTAAACCTCTTGCAAGGATGGTCATGGATTTATTTGAGGAGTAACTATCAACTTCGCTGTGGAATAAAGAGAAGTTTAAAGAATAACTTTCGCCGACATATAATTCAGCTTCTTCAATACCCGCTAATTTGGCGAGTTCAAAAAACTTATCGTATTTCATTATTTTAATTCTCCTCCGCGACCACCAACTGTGATTTCGCTAATTCTTAATGTAGGTTGACCGACACATGTTCTAATTGAACCTGATGCAGCACCGCACATGCCTTCAGCTAATGCGAGGTCATTACCAACCATATCGATATTTTTGAGAACTTCATTTCCGTGTCCGATTAATGTTGCACCTTTGACTGGTTCAGCAATTTTACCATCGCGGATAATGTAAGCTTCTGAACAACCGAAGTTGAATTCACCTGTGGTTGGATCAACAGAACCGCCATTGAAACCAACTGCGTATAAACCTAACTTAGTTGCAGCAATAATTTCTTCTGGTGTGTTCTTTCCGTTGCAAATATATGTATTGGACATTCTTGAGGTTGGGCAATATTTAT
>JAFZRR010000018.1 GCA_017619815.1 Bacilli bacterium
AACAAAATCACCTATCAAGAAGATGAAAGAGAATTAACAAACGCTGATAGTGTATTTACTTCAGTAAATGATGCGACATTTGACTATAACGAGCCAAACGCCAATCAATACGTTTATTATTACGACATTGCGGAACCAGAAGGTGATGTCGCTGATAAGACACCATATGGTCCTGCAGTTAAACTATCAAATTATGATGATTCATTTAGATATGGTGTCATCGGAAAGCTCTTTGATGGTCAAATGTTCTGCAACGGCTATTACGCGAATGCACGTGTACAAGTCAAACCAGGAAGAGGTAATGGCTTTGGTGCTTTATTCTCTAAAGAATGTGATAACGCATCATATATGATGCTTAATTTTAAATGCGCGACAGTCACTGAAACTAGACAAGATCTTGGAAGAGGTGAAAGCGAAATTAAATTAATCATTTCTCTCATTTACAAAAATGAGACCGGATATTCATATGTGCCTGTTACATATACACTTGCAGGTGTTCCAACAAACTCCGGTGATGCCTTTAATACTTCAGGTAGATATAGTGCCTATACTTGCTTTGGCTTTGGCTTTGATAATTTAAATACAGATAGGTTAATTGGCTTTACCTTTGAATATGAAAAAATATCCGATAATATTGACGGATACGGGGAAGAAAAATATCACTCAGTTATGTTATATGAGGTCAGCTTCCCTCACACTACTTGGCATTAATAAATTCACTTATATCTAACCATTCACCCATTTCAAAATCGCACTTGTCATCGTCTAAGATCAAAGTGCCTTTTGCGGGTGTAAAGGTCATTTCGGAAAAATAAATTTTTCCATTAATATTGTATAAATCCACGCGAACGAATGGGAAAGGCTTGGCTAATATCTCCGCCATTTCGACCATATCATTCCAATGTTCTGGCTTTTCTAATGGGTAATCAGTCTTCTTCCAACCATTAAATTGACTGCCATCAAATGGTGTCCAATCAATGTAGTAATTGTTGTATCTAATATCAATGCCACGAGAGGTGACAACATACATACTTCTGGCTTTGCCGTTGAAGACATGAATCTTATATTCAGTTGGTAATTTACCGTTTTCTTCTAAATACTTTTCAATAATGATTTGTGGTTTAATTGGAGCGTAGTGGAGTTCCACGGTTTTCTTACCGTAATTGGTTTTTAACCACTTATTGAATTTCTTTTCTAACGCCTTTATATCAATTTCTTTTTTATTTTTGCATATGTAATTGAAAGCGCAGGCGTGTGTGCACTTCATGACGAATTGATTTGGTAACTTATCAAAATCGATATCTTTGAAGGAATCATAGATTCCATAGATAGGAACAAGCTTATCCGCAAAACCCTTTTTGTTCACATATTCACGTACTCCCGCTCGACCAGCGCACTGACTGACGAGAGGATTTTTTGGATAGACAAATAAACGGAGATATTGGAGTTTTTCCGTATATCTCACTGGGTTCTTTAAGTTCAATTTGTGGTGGGTAATATATTTATATTGTGATTTGACATACCAAGTTTTACTGATTGCTTTCACAACACCACGAAATGGGACTAATACCGCTCTTTTTAATTTGTTTTCTTTGAGGTTTGGATTTGGCATATTGCTTACTATTTTTAAGTATATTCAAAACATTGTTTTATTCAAACATATGTTATATTCTTATCTCATGAAAAACGCACTAAAAAAACCTAAAGTATGGCTCTTCGCTGCCATCATGTCCGTTGGTGGAATAGGCCTCTCTTTTGGTATATTTTTTCTTACTTCAGCGTTCATTGATAACTTCACTGCAGAGTATCCAATTTTGTTAGGACTTTTTGCTGCTATCTACCTATTAATTGGCTTTATATGGGGAGATCTATATGTCGCCAATTGGCGTAGAAAGAATAAAAATTGGGATGATAAATTACCTGAAGACATCAAGACAAACGCCTGGACAAGACACTGGCCATTTTATTTCGCCGCGATAACTGTATTTTTGGTGTTTATTTCTTTTGAAATAGTTTATTGGATTAGTGGTGGCTATCCACTGATTAATTATTAGTTTTTACGTAGTTGGATATACTTTTTATCAAGACATTCTTTTTGCATATGCGCGAAAAAATGTTTTGATTTTTTACGTGTATGAGCGTAAAGTAGAAAACAATCATTATTTAAACTCGAAGAAAGGAAGGAAAAAAACAACTATGAAAAACAAAGTAAGTTCATTAATGATGATCGCAGTTGCTGCAATGGTCACCGCATGTACTGGAAGCAAAACTTACGTAATCGAAAACGCACCATATTCGTTGTTAAATGGTAAAGTTGCGAAAAAGAGTTATGAAGCTTTAGCGTCCGTTGGTATTGGTAAACTCAATTACATGGAAACATCCGCGGCCCAAAACGCACAACACTTTGCGAACTTCGTCGACGGTCTTTTAACTCATAATGATTTTGGTACTCTTGAACTCAACCTTGCTGAATCCGCAAGACAAGAACAAGACTATAAAGAATTCATTTTCAAGATCAGAGACGATGAAAATCTTGTTTGGGTCACAAGCTCAGGCAAACCATACAAATATGGTGGTAAAGTTCAAAAAGTTACCGCCGCCGACTTCGTGTTTGGTGCTAAGTTAATTAACACCTTCTCAGTCGCATCTGACACAGGATACTTAATGCGTGACTTTATTAAAGGCGCAGCCGAGTACTATGTCTACACACAATTAATCGAAGGTATCCAAGATGGCACATATTCCCAATCTGAATACGATACCGACACCAAAAAGTTCAAATTCATCTACAAAGAAATTAAGAACAACTATCCAAACGTGTATAACGCACAATACAATCCGGATAATGGTGGTACACCTTTAACCGCTGCTGATATTCCAAATATTGCTAACGGTTCCCGTTTAGGTGTCAAAGTGGAAGGTGAAAATTCCGTGAGATACTCATTGCTCAATTCCGCAATGTACTTCCCAACATTATTAACATATTCCACATACTTACCAGTTAACGAAAACTTCTATAACGAAAAGAAGAGCAACTTCGGTACTGCAAGTCCAGATTCTATTCTCTACTGTGGACCATATCTCTTAGCGAAACACGATGAAACAAACATCACATATAAGAAGAATCCTTATTACGCAAAGAGACAAGATGTTATCAACAATCGTTATAAACAAGCATTTGTTGACACAGTCCACTTCAGCGTTAAGAGCAGCATCGAATCCGGTGACTCCAGAATCGCATTCGAATCCGGTAACATCGATGGCTTCTCATTATCTCCAAACGACGCAATCGGTTGGGATAAATACATTGTCGGTCCAAACGGCACTGGTACAATCGAAAATCCAGATTCCGGTTTAGTCAACAGCCGTTGGTTAGATACAATTGGTTCTTGCTATGGTTCTAACCTCGTCTTAGATCGTACAAAGAACAACAAAACAAAAGTTTCTTACTACTCAAAAGGTAATGAAGCTTCAGTCGCTAACACCGAAAGAGCATTAAGACTTCAAGAAGTCAGACAAATGCTCATGGCCACAATCGACTACAGAACATACTACGAACGTTATTCTAACGGTGATATGGATGACATCTTAGGCGTTCAAAGACTCGTCTCTACATACGTTCCAAAACAATTCGTCATGGACGATAACGGTAATGAATATGTTGAAGAATACTATGCACAAGCATTATCCGATTACAAAGGCATTACCAAAGAAGCCGCACAAGAATATATCGCGCCAGGTCAATACGAAACACGTCAATTAGACTGGTCTGATACAGTTGTCGACTATAACGAAAACGAACACGAAGTTGGTAGTGAAAGAGCACAAATCAACGCCTTAGTTGATAATGCTGTTGCCGCTATCGAAGAATACAATAATTCTCCATTAGCAAGCGAATATGGTGGTCAAATCACATTCCCAGTCAACATTGAATACTACTCAATGTGGGATGCCGACCAAGAAACAAAGACCTACGATAACGAATTCATCAACGCGATGAACAGACGTTACAACAACTGGGATGACAGCCACGAACCAAAAGCTGACTACTCTGACTGTACAGTCTTCAGAATGGTTCCAACCGACAAGATCACAAAGAGTAACTACAACGACGTTTCCGGTAGTAACGCTGGTGAATACGCCGCTTATGACTTCTCAGTGGTTCAATGGGGTTGGGGTGCTGACTACGGTGATCCATTAACATATATGAACACCTACACCTATGGTGGTGACTGGTCTAGTGTCTTCGCTTACATTGGCTTCAAGAAAGGCACAAATAAAGCCACAATGAACATTAGACACAACCCAGAAACAGATGCTTTAGAAGCAGTTGAATTACTTGAAGAATACACAGATTTAGTGGACGAAGGTAAAGAACAAACACTCAACCTTACAAACCGTTACACCAAATTTGCTCAAGCTGAAGTTAAACTCATCGAAGAATTAGCTATCTACAAACCACAAGTTAACTATGGTCAAGGCTGGTCCTTATCCATTAGCCACTCTGCTGGTTACGAAATGCCAACTTCTAACTACGGTTTGTCTAACGACAGAATGACTGGTATGTACGTGTTAAAAGACACATTAACCAGTGAAGAACGTAAAGCCATCCGTGCGGAACAAGAAGCCGCTAAGGAAGCTTGGGTTAACTCACACGATGCCTATAACATCTATGGCTAATCTATAAACACATCAATCTACATTAATTTATTAGGGCTCCGGGAGGAAATCTCCCGTCCCTAATTTACTATCTTAAAAGGAGGAAAAATATGGCTACATTTATTGTTGGATATGCACTTATATTTTTAGTAGTAGCGTTCATCATTTTTTCCATACTGGTCAAAAAGAAAATCCTCTTTGGCCACACAATTGCCATGCAAAGAATTTTTGCCAATCCTCTTTTGCACTATTCTATTAGAAGAATTTTATCGTCACTAATTTCTATCGCGTTAGCGATGTTAGTGACTTTCTTCTTAATTCGTATTGCCAAATCTCCTTCTGAGTTATGCGCAAGATTTAACGATATTAAGAAACCTGCTGAAGTTATCGAACTTCAATGTAAAGCCTATAAAGAATCTATGGGTTTATCCGGTTCAATCTTTGAACAATTATTAAGATTCTTCTATTCTGTCATTCCATTCCCAAAACTAATTTGTCAAACATCATTTGATTTAACCACAATCAATGGTGCTCCTGTTTATAAAGGATTCATTTCTGATTGCCGTACAATCGTCTTCGATTTAGGTCGAATCTACGATTTAGCCGGCATTGACGATGGTATGTTAGTTACGGATTATATGATCTCCAGAATGGGCATCTCCTTCAAAATTGGCATCTTTGCAGTTATCTTAGAACTCGCATTAGGTTATCCATTCGGTATCTTAATGGCGAAATACCAAAATGGTTGGTTCGATAGAATCGGCAAAGGCTACATTATGATTATTGACGCAATTCCTGGTGTTGCTTATTACTACATCTGGATGGCGTTATTATGCAATTTAATTAAATTACCATATGTCTATGACGCAGATAATGTCTTATCGTACTTACCTGCAATCATCACGATGGGCGTCACTGGTGCCTCTGGTATCGGTTTATGGGTCCGTCGTTACATGGTCGACGAATTTAACGCCGACTACGTGAAATTTGCTCGTAGTAAAGGTTTAAGTGAAAACCGTATTATGACAGTTCACATTTTAAGGAACGCAGTCGTTCCATTAGTGAGAACATTCCCAAGCGCTGTTATCGGTGCTTTGATGGGTTCTTACTACCTCGAAAACATGTACGGAATTAACGGTATTGGTCGTGCACTTATTATCGCTAACGATAGTAACAACGTTTGGTTAATCCAAGGTTTGATTTTGTTCACTGCCTTCTTATCCGTTATCTCATATTTACTCGGTGATATTGTCACCGCTATTGTTGATCCTCGTATCAGCTTCACATCGTAGAAAGGAGACTTGTCATGAAAAAGAATAAACTCAATGAAGAAAAGTTGTTCCAAGTTATTGATGACGATCCCCGTTTAGCGGATGCTGTTGAGGTCGAAAAAACCATCGATACTGATATTGAAAAATTATTCACTGTCGTTGGAACATCTGATGAAAAAATCGAAAAACTTGATGCCACACCATATTCCTATTGGTCAATGACATTTAAGTACTTATTTAAAAACCCATTCGTCATCATTTGCTTAGTTATCTTAGCAATATTGGTCTTCTTAACGATTTTTGGACCATTAATGAGGAATTATCCACTTTTACAATTAAACGGTGCAGCTTATGGCAATACCAAATATAACTGGAAAGAAGTTATTCCACCGAATGCCGAACACTGGTTTGGTGTCTTCTATCCAGGTGCAACTGGTTTAATGCAAGGTGGCGACTTATGGTGGCTTGTTTGGAAAGGCAGCCAACTCTCCTTAATTTTAGGTGTTGTCGTTGCTTTAATTGATACCATCGTCGGTATCGTTGTTGGTAGTTTATGGGGTTACTTCAAATGGTTAGATCCTATCCTTATTGAATTCCGTAACTTTGTTAATAACCTTCCAACATTATTATTAGATATCTTGTTGATGCAAATCTTAAAACCATATATGAAGCAATTCTCCTTCTTGATTATTGTCTTCTTATTAACCGCGTTAGGTTGGGTTGGTTTAGCTGGATTTATCCGTAACCAAATCATCATCATCCGTAACCGTGAATATAACATTGCATCACAAACACTCGGTAGTTCATCTACAGCGATGATTACACATAACTTATTACCTTACTTGGTTTCTGTTATCATCACAGTCGTTTCTACCGCAATTCCTGAAGCTATTTCCGCTGAAGTTGGCCTCTCTTACTTCGGTTTGTCGTTCGACATTTCTTATAACCAAATTACTTTAGGTCAAATCTTAACAGCGGTTGTTAAAACAACAGACTGGATGCAATATCCATATCTGTTAGTAGCTCCAATGATGGTCATGGCACCGTTAACGATCACGTTCTTCTATTTAGGACTTGCTCTTGCCGATGCTACCGACCCAAAAACACATCGATAGGAGGTTTAAGGTATGTCTAAAAAAGAAGAAAAAATCTTAGAAGAAACACCTGTAGCCCAAGAACCAGAAGTGGTTATCGATGTTCAAAACTTAAGCGTTGGTTTTACCGTTCGTGGTAAGAAGATCAATGTTATTCGTAACATTTCCTTCAAAGTCTACAAAGGTGAAACACTCGCAATCGTTGGTGAATCTGGTTCAGGTAAATCAGTCACCACAAAAACATTTACTGGTATGCTCGAAAAGAATGGTATGGTCACCAGTGGCTCCATTATGTTCGATGGCATGAACTTAGCGAAATTCAAAACCGATGATGATTGGAGACCAATCCGCGGTAAAAGAATTGCGACTATTTTCCAAGACCCAATGACTTCTTTAAATCCATTATTAACAATTGGATTCCAAATTAGTGAAGTTTTAAGACTCCATCACGGACTCAGTAAACAAGAAGCCAAAGAAGAAGCCATTAAATTACTTAAAAAGGTTCGTATTCCTAACGCTGAAGCGCGTTATGATGACTACCCATTCCAATATTCCGGTGGTATGAGACAAAGAGTTGTTATCGCTATCGCATTAGCGTGCCGTCCAGAAATCTTAATCTGTGACGAACCAACAACCGCTTTGGACGTTACCGTGCAAGCGCAAATCATCGCTCTTATTAAAGAGTTACAAGAAGAATACCATTGGACAACCATCTTCATTACCCACGACTTAGGTGTCGTTGCTAATGTCGCAAATAGAATCGCTGTTATGTATGGTGGACAAATTGTCGAATACGGTACTGTTGAAGACGTTTTCTACAATCCTGCACACCCATATACATGGGCATTACTTGCTTCCTTACCACAATTAGGTAGCAAAGATGAACCATTAAGCTACATCAAAGGTAATCCACCTTCATTCTCTAGTGAAATTATCGGTGATGCTTTCGCTCCACGTAATGCATACGCGATGAATATTGACTTTGTTAAGGAACCTCCAATGTTCCAAATTTCTCCAACTCACTGCGCAAAGACATGGTTACTTGATCCTCGCGCACCAAAAGTGGAGAAACCAAAAGTCATCCAAGAGTTACACGAAAGAATGAAACGTGCAGCCGAAGAATTAAAGAGACAGGAGGGTGCTTTCGATGATTAATGAAGAAGAATTAAAAGTTGAAGAAAAACAACAAACTCCTGTTGAAGAAATCGATTTATTTGAACAAGGTAGAAAAGAACATCCTGAAGATGATGACACAATCGTCAAAATGAGAGATGTCCGTATTGCCTTTAAAATCGGTTCTATTGAAAGAGTTATTATTAATCACCTTAATTTAGATATTAAACGTGGTGAAGTTTTAGGTTTAGTTGGTGAATCCGGTTCTGGTAAAACCACAATTGGCCGTGCTTTAATCCGTATTAATAAAGTTAGTGGTGGTGAAATAACATTTAATAACGTCAAAATCTCTGGAAAGATTCCAAAGAAAACAGAACGTTTATTAAAAACCAAAATGCAAATGATCTTCCAAGACCCAGGTGATTCATTAAATGATAGAGCTAATATTGACTATATCGTTTCCGAAGGTCTTAGAGCGTTCAAACTCTATAAAGATGAAGAAGATCGTTTACAAAAAGTCCAACAAATGATGCAAAGAGTGGGCTTACGTCCAGAATATCTGAACCGTTACCCACACGAATTCTCCGGTGGTCAAAGACAACGTATCGGTATCGCCAGATGTATGATTATGAATCCAGAGTTTGTCATCGCTGATGAACCTATTTCTGCGTTAGACGTCTCCATCCGTGCACAAGTCTTAAACCTCATTAGAGAATTCCAACAAGAAAGAAAGATGACTGTCTTATTTATCGCTCACGACTTATCTGTTGTGAGATATATTTCCGACCGTATCGCGGTTATTTATGCCGGTCATATCGTGGAGATTGCTGAAGCGAATAGATTATTTGAAGCTCCTCTTCACCCATACACCAAATCCTTGTTGTCCGCAGTTCCTTTCCCAGATCCAAAAGTCGAAAGAAAGAAAAAGATTATTACTTATAATCCACACGAACTCCATCATTATGTATTAAGTGATGCTCCAAAACTCGTGGAAGTTGAACCAGGACACTTTGTCCGTTGCAACACTCCTGAGCTTGAGCAATACACAAAAGAATTAGAAAGATTAGGAGGTAAGAAATAATGGCACGTGATATTTCTGAATTAGGTGCAGACGTATTTGACGATACCCCGAAACCTGCTAATAAGATTTCACCAAAGAAAAGAAACTACATTATTGGCTTATCCATTTCTGGTTTCTTACTAGTTGGTGTTGCCGCAGCGGCCGTCGTCTTATGCAATACCGCCTTATCTGACTATTCTAACGTTGAAAACGTCATGTATTACTTCACACCAAAGAACTTGGCGGCAGAAGGAGAAGAAGCAACTGCAGTTTTATATAGACTTCCATCTGATAAAAAATTCCCAGCAACATTTAGAATTCCAACACACGTTTTGGGATATAAGGTTGTTGGTGTTGCGGATTATGCCTTCTCTACACATGAAGAAATTAAAAAGGTTATCATGCCTAACACCATCGAATGGATTGGTGAAAACGCATTCCTTGATTGTACAAATCTTAGTTCCTTTACTTGGAGCAAGAATTTAAAAGATATTGGTGTTGATGCCTTTAGCGGCACCAAGTTCTATGAAAACTTATTAAAAGACGATAAAGGATTATACGATATTCCAAGCGGAATCCTTATCTACGCTGGTGTTAACTACTTTGATGACAATACTGCGATCGTTTCTGACTCTTTAACCGATGCAGAAATCGCTAACATCAAAGCTAATTACTCCGTCACAAACCTCAAAAAGTTCTCTGAATTAAATGTTAAGAGTATTTGTTCTGGTGCATTTAGAAACAATGAAAAGATTACTTACATTGATTTACCAGAAGGACTTGATGAGATTTCCAATTCCACATTTGAAGGCTGTCACAAACTTCAAGCCATTGATGGTTCTCACTCAGCCTTAACATCTATTGGTAAAAGAGCGTTCGCAAGCTGTTCTAGCTTAGCCACAATCAATTTACCAGCAGCTTTAACCAATATTGGTAGTGAAGCATTCGCAGGTACCGCAATCTCCGCAATTCCTGAATTATCCAATATTAAAACATTAGGTAGTGGTGTCTTTGCAAACTGCACACATTTGACATCAGTTAACTACACACTTAATGCCGTTTATGACGATATGTTCAATGGTTGTTCTTCCTTAAGCACAATTACTTGGGGAACTGGTAACGCAAACATTGATAACGTCACAAGTATTGGTGCGGGTGCATTCGCAGGTACAGCATTCACTGAATTCGTCGTTCCAAAACATGTCTACATGATTAACGACTACACATTCGAAGATTGCACTTCTTTACAAAGAGTTTCTTTATATGGAAACTTCAATGATGAACTTCTTCCAGTTGATCCTGATGAAGAAGAGGGAGAGGAAGAAGAGGAATCAACAGGTCTTCCATGTGTCAATCACGATGGCGAAGCTTGTGCAGAACTCATGGGTGTTCAAAACATCAAAGAAGCCGCGTTTAATGGTTGTACATCATTAAGCACAATTAACTTATATAACGATAGCTATGTCGTTACAGAAGGAAATGACAACGAATTCACATTCCCATATTCCTTAGTGAGATGTGATGGTTCTTCTCAAGGTAGTTCCAATCACTATACTTTCGCTGGAACATGTCCAACAAAAGTTGTCTTCTCACCTAATATGGCTCACGTTGGTGCATTTGCATTCCAAAACGTTACATCATTAACTCAAGTTAGCGTTCAACAATTTAACTTAAGCAAAATGTTAACCATTAAGGCTGGTGCTTATAAAGGTTGTACTAACTTAGAGACAATTGATTTACCACATTCTATTAAGAGAATTGAAAACTCTGCATTCTATGGATGCGAAAGCTTACATAGTGTGGAACTTCAAGAACTTAAGATTGATGCGATCAATGGTGACACATTCTACAATTGTCCAAGCATTGAAAGCATTAGACTTCCAGAAACAGTCACATCAATTAAGAGTGGTGCGTTCAATAAGACATATAACTTAAACTATGTCATTCTTCCACTTTCTGTTACTGAAGTTCTCAATAATGCATTTACCGAATGCCGTCAAAACGCCGGAGATAAGATGCCTGTCTATATCTCTCGTAACTATAATGAAGCACATGTCGGTGGCAAAAAGATTAACTTCGGTCCAAGATGGAACGATGGTACAGTCGAACCATATTATCTCTTAAAAGAGGGTGAAGAAAGAGTGGAAGGCCGTTTATATTGGCAACCAGATGCCAGCGGCAATCCAGAAGTTATCTAAATAAAATTGGTCGTTAGAAATAACGGCCTTTTTTAATGAAATAAAAAACGGACGGTTAATTGCTCGTCCGTTTTATTAATTTTGCTTAAAACGTCTATTTTATGCGTTTTCTTCGACTTTATTTTTCTTTCTTAAGAAGGATGAAACTAAGTTTTCCTTTGTTAGACCTAAGAAGACGAGATATATGATTGCATCAATTGCAACGATAGAAACCATTTCTAATATTGCGGATACTGTTTCAGAAAGATTCATTAATGACCATAAACTATAAAGTGGATTCACTAATAAGAGACTTACTCCGAGAATGATGAGATTAGCGATTAATAGTTTTAAGGTGTTCATATTGAAGATCGCTTCTTTGACCCATTTCCAGGAGATAGAGACTAAGAAGATAATCATTAATAAGTCTGTCGCAGCGGTGCCGATGGCAACACCCATTGCTGGTGACATCCAGCTGACTTTATCTGCGACGTATTTACCTAAAATGATAGAAAGGGCGACATTAAGTAATGTTCCACTTAACATAGCGATGAGATAATATTTCTCTTTCTTCATTGGTAATAAGACTTGTCCATAGATGATATCGCCTAAAGAATAGGTGAGCATCATGGAACATAAGATCACTAAGACCCATGGGGCGTTAACATATTCAGCAGTTGGACTTGTATAGTCAAAGTTACCAGAGATTAAAGAACAAATTGGACGAGAAAGAACCGCCATAGTGACAATCGCTGGCATAACGATAAAGAAACATATGTTCATCGAGTATTTTGTTAAATTTTTGAAGAAACGTTTGTCTTCTTTGCTGTAATAATAAGCGCTTCTTGGAATGAAAACGGTGGATAAACCAGCGATTATTCCCACGATAATATCAATACCTTTAATACCAACAGAATAGCTTGCTACTTCATTCTTACTGTTA
>JAFZRR010000019.1 GCA_017619815.1 Bacilli bacterium
ATAATTCTGGGCTCACAGGTGCGTTCACAGGAACACCGTTTTTAATGATATCCTTTAAAGAAGTATTTCTTTCGAATGTCATAATGGCACCGGTTTTGCTCTTACTTAAAGCTAAAACGGCGGTTTCAATCTTCTTATAAAGCTGTTCTCTGTTATAAATCTTTTCGACGCCAAAGTTTGCGGCTTTCGCAGACGTCTTTCTAAATGGATTAGCTAAGAAGGCACGCAAATCACCTAAGTTAGCAAATAGACAAATCGCAATCGCTGCGGCAAAGCTTGCAGCAACAAACATCGCGACATATGTGAGGTTTAAAAGATAAGCCGCTAAGAATAAAACGCCTGAAACACCTAAAATGATGAATGCGCTTTTTCTACGACAAACTTTAAAAAATGCAAATACTAAAAGACCAAAAACAAGGAAAATTACCACTAAAGTGATAATGAAAGGAACAATACCTAAGTCCCAAGCAAAAGTATATTTAGGTGTATTTGTTGGTACTGCTTCGCCATCTAATATCATTCTTTATCGTCTCCCTTAATTTTCAATTAATTATTGTATCAATCTTAACTATTCTTTACAACCTACGAAAGATTATAAAAATTATATTTTTAAAATAGTTTCTTTAAATTTTCTTTGTTTCTTAATATATGGTTTCTTACGTCTTTTATGGAACTTCACTAAAGTGACTTCACCAAGCTCAGTGGTTGCGTAATAGAGGTTATCTTTAGATTTGTTATAAATCTTTTTGATATATCCATATCTTTGAAGCGCTAATAAGTAGCGGCAGACTTTCTTACTATTAAAAGAAATTAATGTACCAAATGTTGGTTCTTCTCTAAGATTTGCGGTTTCTTCATCCACCACTCCAGCGACTATTTTATAAACTCCATCACTAAGAGGATACATCCCTTGTTTGTTCAAATTAGAGATCGTATCAAGAATCTTAATATGGGTAATTGTTAGTTGAAGTTCTTTCATACCTTAATAGTCTATATGTTTATAAGTAAAAACTAAAGTTTATTGTTAATAACCTCATTTTTGAGATAAAATAAAAACGACTTAAAAAGGAGATATATTATGGGAACACCTCATATCAATGCAAACCCTGGCGATTTTGCGAATGTCGTTTTAATGCCTGGAGATCCAAAAAGAGCTCAATGGATTGCAGAAAATTTCTTACACGATTATAAAGAAGTAACAAACGTTCGTGGTATCCTCGGTTTTACCGGATACACAAAGAATGGTAAAAGAGTATCAGTTATGGCCTCAGGTATGGGCCAACCATCCATCGGTATTTACTCTCATGAATTATATAGTTCATATGGAGTGGAAGTTATTATCCGTGTTGGAACATGTGGTTCCTATAAGGAAGATATCGATTTATTCGATGTCTTAATCTGCACCACCGCAAGTACAGATAGTAACTGGGCTGGCCAATATGGCTTAAACGGTGTCTTCTCCGCAGGCGCAGACTTCGAAGTCGCGATGGCGGCATATGAAGAAGCCAAGAAACAAGGCATCCCATATCACGGAGGTAACATTCTTTCCGCAGACGTCTTCTATGATGATGATCCAGATCAATGGAAGAAATGGGCCAAACTCGGTGTCATGGGTGTGGAAATGGAATCCTATGCCTTATACTGCAACGCAGCTAGACTCAACAAGAAAGCATTATGCTTATTAACAGTCACAGACCACTTCATCAAGAAAGATAAGAAAGCCACCGCTGAAGAAAGACAATTAGGCTTAGGCAAAATGATTGGTGTGGCCATTGCTACCGCAGAAAGATTTGCTAAATAGTTAATTTATTAATATAAAAAGAACCATCTCGTAAGAGGTGGCTTTTCTTATAGAACGAAACAATATACGGATATAAACATCAATACCGCACCGATGAGAACAAAGAAATGGAATATGCTATGGAAATACTTTTTCTTTTTACCAATCCCATATATCACCGAACCGATTGTGTAGACTATTCCTCCTCCTAAAAGGAGTAACACTCCTGCGGGACCAATAATATTCCAAAGAACCACTAGGGCAACAACCACGACCCATCCCGCAACTAAATAACAAATCATGGACAAGATTTTGTACTTATGAATGTTAATTGAGTTGAAAACGGCCCCAATAATGCATGCCACCCACACAAGAGAAAACATGAGATACGCTAAAGTCCCAGTACCCATATTCCAAACATTATGTGGACGTAATGCCACAAGCATATAGGGGGCGTATGTGCCTGCTATAAGAATATAAATTGCATCATGATCTAAGATTCTTAAAACCTTTTTGCCGCGGTTTTTAGCTAAGGAATGATAAACACAAGAAATAGTAAATAAAACAATTAAAGATATTCCATATATTAATGAACTAGTTATCTTAAATGGATCACCAGTTGGTGCTACTTTCACTAACATAAGTATTAAAGTGACAATACCAAAAATTGCGCCCAAGCCATGGCTTATCGCGTTAAGTAATTCCTCCGCTAAAGAATATCTTGGAATTTTGACATCATCAATACACATGGCTATATATTAATGGCTTGGTAGATAATAAAAAATCTACCCTTAAGCTTAATTACTCTATTAACCAATGTTGGTCTTAGTAGAGTTTTAAACTTACTGAGTAGAATTCTTATTAATTTATGAATAAATTATTTTCTTCTAATCTTGCGATATAAGACCGCGAGTGAGTTGAGAACCATCACCACAGTGAGACCAGTATCCGCAAGAACAGCGACATACATTGGAATCTCTGGGAACGAAGGGACAAATTCATGCATCACAACAAGTACTGCAACAGCAATCTTCACGAATAAAGAGAAGATGATATTGAACACTGCGGTATGACGGGCAATCTTGCTAATCTTCACTGCGTCATAAATCTTAGCAGGATCATCGTTCATAATGACAATATCAGCGTTCTCTACAGCAATATCACTACCGATACCGCCCATAGCGATACCGACGTCACTTCTAATAATACTTGGCGCGTCATTGATACCATCACCAACGAAAGCTACTGTCTTTTTAGATGCAGCGATTTCTTGTTCTAAGATAACAGTCTTTTCTTCTGGTAAGAGTTCACTATGGTATCTATCAATACCAAGCTTTTTAGAAATATCGATTGCGTTCTCATCATGGTCACCAGTTAATAACACAACATCAATATTTTCCTTATGGAGTAACTTAACCATTTCTAGAGCGTTTTCTTTTATTTCATCAGATAAGACGACGTATCCCATGTATTTATCATTAACTGCGACATAGATAACCGCGCCCACTTCTGTGGCTTCTTGATAAGAAACATTATATTTATTCATCATCTTAGATGAACCCGCGATGATGTGTTTGCCTTTGTAGTTACATTCCACACCGAATCCTGCGGTTTCACTGAAATCGGTGACTTCAGAAGCAATCTTTTTAAGATTTAAGCCGTGGCAAATAGCTTTGCCGATTGGGTGATTAGATAATGATTCAACGATATAAAGGTTCGCTAAGAGTTCTTCTTCATCAACTTCATTTGGTTTGATATGTTGAATAGAGAATGAACCTTTGGTTAATGTACCTGTTTTATCAGTAACTACTGTTCCTAAATTAAATAGTTGATCTAAGAAAGAAGCGCCTTTGATAACAATACCGTTTTTGCTGGAAAGACCAATCGCGGCGAAATACGCAAGTGGGACAGAAATGACAATTGCGCATGGGCAACCTGTAACAAGGATTTCTAATCCTTCATAGACAGCATCCATCCATCCTTCGCTTGTTTGTCTCACTAATCCAGCGACAAGCATGACTAAGATAGCCACCGCTACAACGATAGGAGTATATAATCTACCAAACTTAGCGATGAATTCATCAGCTTTAGATTTCTTTTCACCACCACTGGTAATGAGTTCAATAATCTTACTGACTGTACTATCAGCGTATATCTTCTTAACTAAAACAGTGATTTGTCCTTGTTTAATTAAACAGCCACTATAGACGTTATCATCTTTTTTAGCGATAACTGGGACAAATTCACCAGTTAATGATGATGTATCAACTTGTGCTTCACCATCAATAACTTGGCCATCAACAGGGATTAATTCACCAACTTTAACTAAAATCTTTTGTCCGACTTCTAGTTCTTCTGGTGCGACCGTTTTAATGCCTTCTTCAGTAATGAGGTTTGCAGTATCAACACGGAGTTCCACTGCAGACATAACTGCGGCTTTACTCTTATTTGTAGCAACCGCTTCAATAATTCTTCCAATTTGGAAGAGAATGATGACCATCATCGCATCCATGGCGTGATCCATCGCGATTGCGTAATCACTATTTAAATAATGAATAACGTGTTCTCTGTGTTTTTCCCAATTGGTGAATTGGATTACACATAGTGTAAATGCGCCTAATGCCGCTATGGTAATTAATAAGTTATGGTCTAGTGGATTGGTTCTATTTTTAATGTGTAAGATGACTTTCCAAAGAATGTCATAACCAATCACTGCATAGACCGCTAAATAGATACCAAATCTCAGCCAATTGTATTCTGCTTTTCCTAAAAGGAAGACACAAATTAATGTCGCAATTGTGGCAAATATTACTCTGCCTAATATGAACCACATATGTTTGGTAAAGATTGGCTGTTTTTGTTTCTTTTTATTGTTTGTTCCTTCTTCATAGATAATTAAAGGATCATCTTCAACTTCTTTAATGACTTTTTTTAATCCATCTAATGTTAAAGGTTCTTCTTTATAGGTGATGTAAAGCTTATTGGCAGCGAAGTCTAATGTCGCCGTTTCGATATATTCCTTACTATTAAGGTGTCTCTCTGCTTTAGCAGCACAGTTACCACAGTCAAAACCGGAGATATGATATGTCTTCTTAACCATAACTATTTCTCCATTGCGTGTTCTAGAGCCACGCTGATAAGTTGTTTGACATGTCCGTCTTTAAGAGAATAGTAAATTTTTGTTCCTTCTCTTCTTGTGGCCACCAAGTCGAAATCTTTTAAAACTTTTAATTGGTGAGAAATTAAAGATTGGCTAGCACCGGTATCATCCACTATTTCGCTGACACATTTTTCAATCATGCATGGACGAGATTCACAGCCACCGCAGTTAGAACAACCACAGTCGCATTTACTTTCATCTAACAAAGAAAGCATGATTTTTAATCTAGTCATATCACTAGCGATAGAGAGCATGTCTCTCATTTTTGATATCGTGTTTTCATCAGGAATTAAACGTTTCATAATATCTTACCTCGATAATATTATATGAACGGTTATTCATATTTGCAATTAATATATGAACAAATTTTCATATAAGAAAAACTCCTCTAAGAGGAGCTTCTTCAAGTTTTTTGTGCATTTCTATATTTTTTTAATTGTTTTGACGATGTTTCGCTTTTTCCCTTGATATATGCCTGGGCCATTATAGATTAGTTCAAAACCACATTTTTCCAAAACTCTGGTGCTGGCTTTATTAGCCGCTAAGGCAATTCCATATAATTCATTAAGCTTAGTATTTTCTTTTATATATTTAATAAATAGTTTTAGTGAATCTGTTGCGTATCCATTGTTTGTGTATCTCTTGGCGATATGATATCCAATTTCCCATCCATCTTCTATCTTAACCAATTGAACATAGCCAAGATTTGCGCCATCTTCATTCCTGATAACTGCGTAAACAAACGGACCATCTTTTGCTTCATAGTTCTTTATAATTTGGTCAACCACATCGTTTGTTTCTTCTAAACTTTCAAATACTTCATCTGGAACGTATTTTCTATTATCCTCGTCTAGTGAATTTTTCCAAATGTCGAAAATCATATTTTCATCCATTTTAGAAAGTGTAATTCTTTCGTTTTGGATTATCGGCGATAGTCTACCAACGATGTCTTTTTGGATGATATTTTTCCAATCCTGAAAATGAGATAAGATTCTAACTATATAAATACATTTGGCTAATTCATTGATCTGATAAATCACTATATGATTAACTGCTAAAAGATAATAAGAATCAGCATAATTCATAATCGAATTCTTTATTGCTTTTCCACAGCGAGGAAATTCTTGAAGCACTTCCACCTTTGAAAGAATTCGTTCTATATAGGCTTTTGCTAATACTGGATTATCTAATGAAATGTATTGTTTTATTTCAGACAGATCAAAAAAAGCATGTTTTGAAACGATTATTTTATAATTCATAATAATTGCTTTTTAACTTCTTCCAAGGTCATCGTTTGGCCTTCTTGTATATCATTCAAACCTTGGTTGATCATTCGCATTAAACGAATGGTTTGGTAAAGTTCGTCAATAAGACTAGCGGAAACTAATGCGGTATCTTCCTTGCCGTTAACCGTTATATAAATAGGTTCATTTGAAGACTTACAAAGCTCACTGATTTCCTTATAATGGTTTCTTAAATCGGCACTTGGTCTAATAATTGCCATAAAAATACCTCCTTATATCATAATTATATCAATATATAATGTTTTGTCAATTTTCACAAAAAAGAAAACAGTACTATGTACTGTTATTGATATTTGGAGCACCTGGCGGGAATCGGACCCGTATATTCAGCTTGGGAAGCTGACGTTCTACCACTGAACTACAGATGCATGCTATATATTAAATCTTATTATTAATTTATTTTCAATAAGGGGAGACCTACTCAGTACCCACGATTGATAAAATAAAAAATCCGATTTCTCGGATTTATAATCAATCTGGTGGGTACTGAGGGGATCGAACCCCCGACCTCCTGTACGTCAAACAGGTGCTCTCCCAGCTGAGCTAAATACCCATGTGGTGCCGACTATCGGAATTGAACCAACAACCTACTGATTACGATTCAGTTGCTCTGCCAGATTGAGCTAAGTCGGCAACTAAACCGCTTAAATATAATAATGAAATTATAAAAAAGTTGCAATAGTTTAATTCGCGTTTTTCTTCGCGTAAATTTTGGTGCCTGAGAAGGCATAAGAAAGTTTCTCTAATTTACATATTCTTTGAATAGCGAATTTACCTTCCGCTAAAGCGAGAGGAAGTCCACCTGGGCATTGCATCCATTGTCCAGCCATAACAAAGTTCTTAAGTCCTGGAACAAATCCACTATGAGTGAACATATTACTTCTATGGTTAAATAAGAATCCCATATAAGCCCCTCTAGAGGCATTTGTGTATCTATTAAGTGTTTTAGGTGTTGAAACATCTAAAATCTTTAGATTGCCCTTTAATTGAGGGAATTTAGCTACAATTCTACCTAAGACGGATTGGGCTAATTGGTTTTTCTTATTTCTATACTCTTTGATGTCGTTTTTGTATAGGTCATTCCAATAGGAATAGTTAGATGAATATTGATCGATTAATACGGTATAGATAGTCTTACCGTTTTTCACGAATGTTTCTTTGTCGTAGTTATAGTTTCTAATTGTTAAATGAGAAATAAGATCACCACCGACATACATTGGTTCACATTCAAAGGAATATGGAGCGGGAATATCGGTATCATTACCTTCAAAAGCTAATAAGCAACACGATGGAGCAGGATGTTTCTTCATATCGTTAAAGCGTTTATCTAATTTATTAATCTTGTATTGTTTTAACAATATGTGGCCCATTGTGTAGTTTGCATCTAAAGCAGATACGACATAATCACCATAGTATTTGGTGCCGTCTTTTAAGATAACGCCCACCACTTTTCTTTTTCTCACTAAAACACGGAGAACATCACTATTGAGTTTTAATGTGCCACCTAAAGATTCAAATCTATTCTTCATTCTTTCCACAAGTGGTTTGCTACCACCTTCTGGAAGTCCACCATTACCACTAGCAACTGTGCCATAACAGAAGACCATAGAATATAAATTACCAGCACCTGGTTGAACATGAGTTAAAGCCCATCTTAAAGCAGGAGATTTGAACTTCTTAGCGTATTGTTCACAGCTCATCTTCATTGAGCCTAAATAAGATGGCCAAACGTTAATAACATCAAAGCCTAATTTGAGCGTTTTCTTAAATCCAAGCATACTTGCCGGAGCGGATAATGGTAAATCGACACTCATGATGTCTTTGACCATGTTAAAGAACTTGTGAATTTGTTTTTTATCCACTGGTGAGATTTCTGTCCATTCTCTTTCAGCACGAGCTAGATCTCTCCAAAACACGACTTTTGTTCCTTGATAGTCAAATGTTCCCCAACTATCTAATTGGAGAATCTTTGTTTCTTCATCTAAGGCTCCGACATTCTTCCACATGGTGTTTAAATCGTTACCTTCGTTTGTTCCGGTTAACCAATGTAAACAACCATCGATATATCTGCCTTGTCTATACCAACCAGTACATAGACCGCCTACCGAAGGGTTCTTTTCTAATATAATCGCATGGAATCCGTTTTGCTCGGCATAAATACCCGCGGCTAAACCACTGACTCCAGCGCCAATAATGACAATCGTTTTTTGATTCATGGCTTAAATTATAAGTTTTCTTTTGTCTAAAACAAGAGAAAAGCCGGAAACCCGGCTCTACTCTTTATAATTTTAACTCTACTAGAATGAATATTTCGTTCTATTGAGTTACTGTTTGCTTTCTGTTTTTAATCTTTTTACGAATGTAAAGGACTAAAGCAACAATCTCATGGACCACTAATGGAGCAGCGGATAGTGCAAATACGATGCCCCAGTGTTCAATATCTAATGGATAACACTTGAAGAATGTATTTAAGCCTGGAATATTGACAACTGCGACTTGTAAACCGACACCGACAATAAACGCGACCCATAATAACCAGTTCTTGCTCCAGAAGTTATGAACAAATGATTTACGGATTGAGGTCATACCAATCATATGGAAGAGTTCAGATAAACCTAAGACACAGAATGCTGAGGTTACTGCTTGCATGTAAATCTTGCATTCCACTAATTCGGTTTGACCGGCTTTAAATGCCTCATAACCATCGTTTAATAATTTTGCTACATCGCTTAGAGAATGAGCGTTTCCTTCAAATGCAGGAATCATCAAGAAAGCGAAAACGGTGGTAATTGTGATTAATAAACCATAGCCAAACGTTAAGAGATAACCACCACGAGAGAATAAGGATTCTTTTGGATCTCTTGGTTGGTCGTCCATAATACCTTTTTCTTTTTCATCAGCACCGAGTGCGACTGCAGGTAATGAGTCAGTAATGAGGTTAACCCATAAGATATGGATTGCGAGTAATGGAGTTGGCAAACCACCCATGAATAAACCCATCACCACGACGATGAACATCGCGATAACTTCAGCGATATTTGTACTTAATAAGAACAAGACAGTCTTTTTGATGTTGGCATAAATGCCACGGCCTTCTTCGACGGCTTTTTCAATTGAGGCAAAGTTATCATCTGTTAAGACCATATCAGCAGCGCCTTTAGCGACGTCTGTACCAGTGATACCCATAGCGATACCAATGTCTGCTTGTTTTAATGATGGAGCGTCATTAACACCATCACCAGTCATCGCAGCGATATTGCCATTATTTCTAATTGCGGTGACGATTTGCACCTTATTTTCTGGTGAAACACGAGCAAATACATGGACCGTTTTGACTTTTTCTTGTAATTCTTCTGGACTTAAAGCATCAATCTCATCACCGGAAAGAGCTTCGCCATTTTCATCGGTGATACCGAGTTCTCTAGCGATGGCTAAAGCTGTGGTTTTGTGGTCACCAGTAATCATAATTGTGGTGATGCCAGCTTTCTTAAAGATAGAAACAGCATTTTTCGCTTCTGGTCTTGGTGGATCAATCATACCCACTAAGCCGACAAAGATGAGGTTTTCTTCTTTGAGTTCATCACTATAATTGTAGGCTAAGCCAAGGACACGTAAGGCATCCACTGCCATCGCATCACTTGCGGCCATAATATTCTTTTTATCTTCTTCGGTAATTTTTCTTACTTTACCGTTAATTTGAATTCTATCCGCAACCTTTAATATTGAGTCAATTGCGCCTTTTGTGAAGATGAGTTTCTTGCCTTCATAGGTGTGTTGTGTACTCATCATCTTTCTTACAGAATCAAATGGATATTCATCAATACGTGGAGCAACTTTTTCTAAGTCACCTTTGTGTTGATTCATCTTATTTGCGTATTCCACTAAAGCGATTTCAGTTGGATCGCCATAAACGCCATTATCAACAGAGGCGTTACTACAAAGGGATAATCCCATAGATAAGAATTTACAGTTATCGTTTAAGATACCTTCTGGGTCCACCATCTTTTCATCGATATAAGCACGGACCACTGTCATCTTATTTTGTGTTAATGTGCCAGTCTTATCAGAACAGACCACACTAACAGCACCTAATGTTTCAACAGAAGGGAGTTTTCTAACGATGGTATTAGCTCTCACCATCTTTTGCATACCTAAGGCTAAGACAATTGTCACAACCGCTGGTAAGCCTTCAGGAATGGCGGCTACACCTAAACTAATTGCGAACATAAAGTTCTCAATTAATCCATCAATCCAACCCTCTGGTCCTTCTGGGCGTTGTAAGAAGATTAAATCCGCTAATTGGACGAGGAATAAGACGACCACGATTGCGATTGTTAAAATACCTAAAAACTTAGATAATTTGGCTAATTGTTTTTGTAAAGGTGTATCATCTTCTTCACCTTCAGATAATAATTTAGCAATCTTACCGGTTTCGGTTTTCATACCGGTTAAGACAACAACACCTTCACCACGTCCATAAACGACTGGTGTAGACATATAGGCGATATTCACTCTATCACCGACACCAACTTCATCAGAGAAGACCATATTTGCGTCTTTTTCTACTGGTAAAGATTCACCAGTTAAAGATGATTCATCAGTCTTTAAGTTAATTGATTCAATTAAACGTAAATCAGCAGGAACTGTTCTACCTTCTTCTAAGATGACAATATCACCAGGAACGAGTTCTTCCGCTTTTAGTTCAACTAAAGCACCATCTCTTCTCACGATACATGTTGGAGAAGACATTTTCTTTAAGGCTTCTAATGATTTTTCAGCCTTAGATTCTTGGATTGTACCGATAATTGCGTTTAAAACAACAACACCCATGATAATAACAGGGTCGGCAAAATCGAATCCTTCAGCTGGGTCACGAACATATGTGTAAATAGAAATTGCTAAACTTAATAATGCAGCGGCAATCAAAATAAAAATCATTGGATCATTAAAGTTGCCTAAGAAGACTAAGATAAGCGGTTTCTTTTTCTTTTCCGCGAGTTTGTTAAGACCGTATTTAGCAATCCTACTACCCGCTTCTTCTGTCGATAACCCCGTCTCAGGATTCACTTCAAGTTCTTGAAGCGTTTCTTTAGCGTTTTTGGTTTCGTACATAAAAATTACTCCTTTTGGAAGCAATCGTCTCGCGCATTTTCATGGTCATAATCCGGATATATTATCGTGTTGACGAATTTATGACTTAGCTACTCCCGCTTACTATTTCCGTTAAATATTATATTTAATATCTTTCTTTTATAAAAGAAGAAAAAAGCCCATGTCCATTTTTATGACATAGGCTCTAAATAATTATTTAAGTTTATTTCTTCTTGCCAGCAAACTTAACGATTAGAACAATTGCTACTGCCACTAAGACGACGGAACCAGCAATAATTGCGATTAATACAGGTGTTGGAAGACCTTTATTATTTGTTGGTTCTTCTGGATCCACTGGAGGTTCGACATGTCTTTCATTAACAGTAATTGTATATGTAGCAGTTTTTGTTATTCCACCTTCTGTATAACTAACTGTTACAGTTTGTTCACCAGCGGTATTCATGTCATAGCCACTGACTACATAGTCCATGACAAAGTGATATGTATCATCACTATAGTAAGCAGTAACAACTAAACCTTCACTTGAGAATGTATCGCCAACCGTGAATTCTGTTGGTTGAGTTCCACCAATTGTGATGTGATCTAATACCACTACTTCGCCATAAACTGCGGTTAATGTAATATCATCAGTCACATGGACTGTAGGAGTTTCAATTTTCACTCCGTCGAGCGCCCAGTATTTAAATTCATAGCCTTCATTTGGTGTAAATGTTGGTGTTGGTAATGTGTAGTTTTCACCATACATAACATTAGCTGGAGGCATTGAACCTGTTGCACCTTCACTGTGTGCAAACATAACTGCACATGTGCCATATGCCCAAACGGCTTTAATTTCTGTATTCTCTTCAATAACAATCGTTTCAAATGGATCGCATTCTTCTTCATTTACTAACCAATACACAAAGTACATATGCGCTGGAGCAGTAAATGTACATTCTGGCAATGTATATGTTCCATAAGAAATATCATCGCTCATTGTGCCTGTACCACCATTAGCGTTAAAGCTAATTGTGAAATAAGGAACAGATTTATATGTTGCTACGGCAGCAACATCATTGTTTGGCATTTCAATTAATAATCTTGATGAATTTAACTCAGTTTCAGAAAGAGTGATTCCACTAACTTCCCATTGGTCAAATGCTTGGCCCGTTGGAGCGGCATTTGCCACTAATAAGACACTAGCGCCGCCAGCGGCAAGTGTGACACTTTCATTATTAATAGAAGCACTACCATTAGTGACACTAACTAAATATCTATTGACTACTTCAATTTGAAGAACCACTTTAAAGTTTTCTTTAGAAGAGTTTGTAAAATCTGCAGAAATGAGATTATAGTCAGAGGATTCTAATCCATCAATATTAATTTGGCATCCACCATTTCTAAGGTATCCATCTGGATGGAAGACGTAATTTTCACCTGTTTTAATTCTAAAATCAAATGAGAATTCGTATGTTGCGCCATTTTCAAAATGGTATGGATTACCTAAGTCGTAAGTGTAAACACTTGTTTTGTTTCCACCCACGATTTTATAGCATGCATTGCCATATTCGTTAACTGCATAACAAGCATCTGCTGGAGCTTTAATAGAACGCTCGATTAATGCTTCACCGCTAACAGGTATAACAACATTCTTCGCTGTCAATTCTTGAACGACTAATTTATATATTGGTTCAATGGTAACATCGCCAGCAACCATTTCAAACATAAAGACGTCATTGTTGCCTTCCCAAATATCAACATTTGTTTCTGAAGTTCTTTGATACCAATAAAGCATCTTATCGTTCACTACTTCTCCAATAGGAGAATCGAATTTGAAATATGTATAATGTCCAGATCCAACACTGACTGCTGCCGCTTGGGTAATAACTTGTGTACAAGCTGCGTCACTGTAGAAGTGACCATCAGTGATTGTTAAGTTGTATAAACCTGTAAAGTGAGCTTCAATTCTTATTTCACCACGTTCAGATTCATTAAATGAAACGGAACCACCTTGTAGATAATGATTGGCTTTGTTTCCGACTTTCCAATAGTCGAATGTTTTACCCGCAGGAATTTGATCCGCCGCTAAAGTTGGAAGAGTATATGTCTGTCCTTTGCTGACTTTCGCAGAGGCAATAACTGTGTCTTCCACATAAACCTTAACATTGGAATAATATTTTGGACCTGAAGTTGTAAAAATATTTAAATCGTTTTTGACATTTTCAATTTTGTAGTGGTTACCACTAACATGAGTGACATCACCCTGTTCTGTTGCTAGAATCATCGATGGATTTTCATCGTAGTAATCATCTAATTCAGTATAAAACTCGAAGTCATTTCCGGTTCTAACGGTAAAATCACTACCGTTTTCAGGAACAACACTAAGTCCATTTACGCTTTCACTAATTGTGTGATAGCCATATGGAAGGTAAGAGATATATTCCGTTTTAGCAGCAACGGTACCATTTTTACTTAAACGCAATGAAAAGTTGGTTGAATATGTATCTGTATCATTTGGAGTGAAACTGTATGTAATTGGAGTAGTCAAAGAATTTGATTCTTGATATAAGGTTTCGCTCTTTGTCGCGTTTCTCACAGAAACTGTTCGAGAAATTGTATATCCATCTAGCGATGGAATAGCAACGTTATTAAATGCTAATTCTTTTGTTTCGTTGAGAGCACAACTTACTTCAGAATCATCAAGAGAGAGTCTAGCACTTCCTAAAGAATCTGCGAATTGAAGGAAGCCTTCCATGGTTTTTGCATTTGGAGCAAGATTAAAAGCTTTATAGTCTGAGGAGTTGAATAAAACTGCATTTGTTGGAGTGTCAAGAGAAACTGAACCCGAACCAAGACCATTGATGGCCTTCGTACCACCTATCGCCGTGATGGTGGCATATTGGTTTGCGGTTATCTTTAATTGTTGAGTAGCGGAATCCACTAAAGAAGCAATTCCGACTTTATTTGATTTTACAAAGCAATCGATTGTGCCATCAAAAAGAATTTTGTCGGCTTGGATACCAGTATCATCACTTTCAATTATTACTGTGTTTCTATTTAAGCGATTACCAAAAGATAATTGCGAATCAACAGTCCTATTCTTTTGAGGATTAACTGCAATGCCTTTTGTTGGGGATTTGATTTTTAAAGATGCACCATCATTAAAAATGATACTTATATTCTTTTGACAATAATCACCAGCAAAGACAATTCCTGCTTGATAACCAGAATCGTTAATAATCTCGTTTTCTCCGTTAAAGGTCAAAAAATAATCAACTGGTTGGGTACCCTGAAAATTAATATTGATTGGTCCACCATGATAATTAAAAAACTCAATTGAACCACCACCATAATATGCCCAACAAAGGCTGTCATAGCCATAGTGTGTGGAATCGGTGTCGTTATGAAGATCAGTAATAAACGAACCATCAATAGAAACACTTTCAAGTTGACCCCACGAAAGAGCTTCTGCGGTTTGAACGTTATTCTTGCTAATTGCTTGACCAGCAATGATTGCGGAGCCTACGCCTAAAGTTAGAGCGCCTGCTAATAATATTTTTGAGAGTTTATTCATAATAACTGCTCCTTTTGTACCAATATAATTCTCGCATAATGCGTAATCTTTTTAATGTGCCGTTAAGCACATTTAAAAAGCCCATGCCAATTTTTATGACATAGGCTCTTCATAATTTATTGTTATCTACTATAGATGGATAAGGTATTCGTTTGAGTTTATGCTTTCCGCACCATACATTTCGATAATGATGTATTCTCCGCCTGGAATACCAGTAACTGTTTGTTCATAGTTTGGTGCAGCAACTTCTTGAATAACAGTAAGATCAGATTGCATTAATGTGACCTTGTTATCTGCATAAGCTGCGACATAAAGACTATATGTTTCAGTTTCGCTATATGGGAATGAATAAACAAATGCGATTGTGTCTTCACCACTTGGACCACCAACAGCTCCTGTAATTGGAATCGCATCTTCACCATGATAGAAGTCTTCTTCTGATAATTTATAGACGATTTTAGCGTCACCATTCCAATTTGCATCCCATCCAGCAGGAGCAATTTGTTTGTTCTTAATGAAACGGTTCCATTGATAATCTTCTTTATATTCGAGATTTGTGTAATCAACGATAACGCCATATAAATCTTCGCACTCATCAAAAGCGGCTTCGCCAATGACATCGGAATACATAGCGGATGTGAATAATCCTAATAAACCAGAATGTGCAAATGCATGATCGCCAATACTTGTAATTCTTCCACAATAGAAGTTTGCAAGATATTCACAATTTGCAAATGCATGGCTACCGATAGAGGCTAAGGTAGAACCTTGGAATGAAACTGTTTCAACACAAGTATATGCAAATGCATAATCACCAATTGTGGCATTTCCATTTAATGTAACAGAGGCTAATGCGCAGTTGCCTTTAACAAATGGGCCATCTTCGTTTCCGAAGCTCACATTTGCACCGTAGACATATAATTGTTTAGAAACTGGTAAACCCATGGTTTCCTGGAAGGTATAAGAAATTGTTTGCTTAGCACCTGACATAAAATAGAAGCCTTCATTGCTACCATCAGTTGTGTAAGCAATCATTGGAGTTGTGGAAGTATAGCCAGTCATATCCATAACGATTGAACTTGGATCCTCGAATGTTAAGATGTTTGGTGCACCACTAGCATCATAGAATACATACATGAGTGTCACATCATCGAGCAAGCGTTCACTATAGTGCATCAATTTGCCATCTTGTCTTGCAAGGAAACTAGAGCGGAGTGTTAAGTCTGAACATGTTGGATTAAGAACATCGTTCATTGCATTGCCTAAAGCGGTACCGGCATTAACAGTAACTGTTTTAGTTTCACTGCCATCTTCCCAAGCACCTAAACCTGGAAGAAGAGTAACTCTAACGGTTGCGGCATCTTTTGAATAGTTCAAGGTAAGATTATACGTACGCATTGAACTAAATGTTTCACAAGAACCATATTTAGTGTCTTTGACACTAGTTGGTAAACCATTATTGTTCCATACTTCCACTCTTTCTAAAACAGAGCCACCAGAAGACATGTTCCTGATAACCATAAGAGAATCTAGTGTTTCTGAATAGTAGAAGTAATAAGAAGCATAGTCAGGTTCATAAGAAGCACGATTGTGGAAGAGTTCAATTAAATCATATTCGTGATTTAGAGATTTAAATCTCTCACTACCACCAGCGACTAAAAGATCATCTTCTAAAGTTAAAACTTCTTCAGAATTACAATAACCGACTGTACCGTTAGCATGACCTGATTTATATTCAAGGGTTGCAGCTTCAAATTCTTGAGCTTTTGCGTGGAAAGCTGTGTAGCCAATATTTTCATAACTATCAATCATGTCTTTTTCTAACCATGTGAATGTTAAGTCTTTAATTTCTTTGTAATCGACTGCATTAAACACTAATGGATCCACTGTTCCATTAACCACACTCTTAAAACTAACTGCCACACCATATGCGTTATAGACATATGATGTTGCAGCCCACACGCCTTCGGCAACAGGTTCTTGAGCTTTCACCATATATGGTGTTTCTTTATTGCCTTTGTTTAAATAGAGAACTATTCCTTCCTCGTCAGAAGACCAATAAGTAGCAAATGACATAACAATACTCATTGCGTATGTATTTACATCTTTGCTGTATTGTGGTCTAGGAAGTGGTCTAGACATTCCATCTGTAAATCTCACTGGTTCATCAGCAAATGACGCTAATACTTCCGATTCACCGTATTCTTTGACTGTACCATTGATGAGACATTTTCTATATGGAGCATCATCACGGGATTTGCCTTCTAAAGCTGCCATATAGTCTTGATAACTTGCCTCTTCAAATACGTCAGGGATTTCTGGATCTGGTGGGACGATTGGATCATCTTTTCCCTTGCCAGTATCACAACCACCGAGTAAACCAATGACCATACTTAAAGCGGCAATAGTTAATATGTTAAATTTCTTCATATAACATTTCCCTCTCTTTTAACGTATTCATTGTCGCATACGCATATAAAAAAATAATGTGCCGTAAAGCACATTTTTCTTTAGAAAAGATTATTTATTTCTTTTCGTTAATAACAATTCCAAGTCTAACCGCTTCGGCGACGAGTTCGGTTCTTGTATGGAATCCTGTTTTAAATAACAAGTTTTCGACGTGTCTTTTAACTGTACCTGGAGAGAGGAATAAACGTTCCGCAATCTCTTGGTTAGAGTCGCCTGTTAGCATCTCTTTTAAAATTTCTAATTCTCTATCTGTTAAGTCGTGATTTGTGACTTGTCCGAGTTTCACCAAAGGTGTTTCATCTGGATAGATGTGTTCACCCTTCATTGTTCTATCAATAATCTCAATGATATTTTCTTTGTTTTCATCTTTGTACCAGAAAGAATCAACACCGATTTCTTTAGCTTTCTTAATCCAAGAATATTCTGGTAAAGAAGTAACGATAATAATCTTGATGTCTGGGAATTGTTTTTTAATCTCTTCCGCAGCGAGAAGACCACTATTGCCTTGGAAGGTATAAACATCCATTAAGATGAGATCTACTTCTTTGTTTTGACAGTACGCTAATGCTAAAGAAGCGTCGTTTAAAGAAGCTTGGTGTACATAGTTCTTATTTGAAGAAATAAAGATTTCTAGTAACTGCCTTGGCATTTGTTGATCTTCAACGATTAATACTTTATAGGGCATCTTTGACCTCGATTCTTAAAATAAATTGTTCTTCGTTAATGATAGTCATCTTACCATTAAGTTCTTCCACACTCTTTTCAATATTAGTGAATCCACCACCTTTAATGATTGGTTTGGTGTTCACGTTATTGTCATTTATGAAGGACATAATGACGCTACCATTAACGCGTTCAATATTTATTATAATCTTTTTATTTTTGGTGTGTTTAGCAACATTGAGCAATGACTCTTTTGTGGCTTTCACAAATAAGCTTGTTATCTTCTCATTGGACATTATTGGTGAGTAGTCTTTGCATTCAATAGTAATGCCTATCGCATCTGCGAGAGTCTTTAGATCACTAACAAAATCATCATTGTTACTTTCAGCTTCTTTACAAAGTAACAAAGCATTATTTTCCCATTTAGATAAGAGTTTCTTTCTCTCTTCTTTATTGTCATTACTTAATAAATAACTGCTTTGTAATACTAGAGTATTCATTTCATTATGGATGTTAATTTTCGCAGATAAGATTTCCTTATGTCTAATAACTTCGAGCATCTTTTCATTATAAGAAACGAGTTCTTTGTTCATCTCTTCTAACTTCTCATTATCTTCTTTAAGGAGTTCGTTCTTCTTTACGAGTTCTGTAACATCTAAAGCGATTAATTCATTAATAACTTGTGAATCAGTTTTGTTAACAAATGGGATTGCATTAGAAATTGTAATTTCTCTATCAATGAACTTATAAGTAGAACCATCATCTAAAGTGATTGTTCGATCCTTAACACGTTTTAAGAAATCATTGCCATTCATGATGTAAGTCTTTGTTAAAGATGAGGCAATCTTCGCCATCGTCTTATTAATTAATAAACAAGCACCATCTTTATCGAAATATAAGAAACCTTCATTAGATGCGTTAAAAGCACGAATAATGGAGTTAGATGAAACGTGGGTTCTGGTATATCTATATAGATAGATACTAAGTAATGGAATGATTATGGTGAATAATGCTAAAACGATGGTATAAACGTAAAGAGGAAGTTCTGCGAAGAATGTACTAAGTACATCCTTACCACCTTTAATAAAGGCAGTCATCACTTGTGAAGTGAACGCACAGATAAGGGCAAACACAAAAGATATGGAAGAAATAACATATTTCTTAATAATGAAATAACGGATTCCAAAGAATACAAAAGCCATATCTAATAAGACAATCCAAGAGAAGATAAGCGCAATCACTATTTTAGGACAATTAATAATCATTTTGTGTCCTCCTTTTTAACACTGATGTAATAGACATCATCTTCTACACTAATGGAGGCATTCTTAAACTTATTAAACTTTAAATCTTTGCCTTCTATATTTATTTTTAATAAATAAGCATCATTAAATAAGACAGTAACACCTGTGATGTTATTGAGATTATTAATGATTGTCTTACCGACAAATGTATAAGCTTCAGAAATCTTAATTGAAGAATAGGTTCCGTTAGGAGAACCCACTAATGCGGTCTTCACTCCAATCTTTTCTAGATAGCGAAGTGATTCATTGATGGATAAATATAATTCGTTAAGTTCTATTTCATCCTTTTCTTCGGAGAATAACTTTAAGTTAGCAAATCTCTTAATATAGATACTTAAAAGTAAGATGATAGGCATGTTCTTATTAAACAAAGACATGTCTTTTTTAATCTCTCTAGATAACTCCATGATTTTAGAAGATTCTTCAAAGACATCTTTAGCGATACCATCATATAGTTTGTCTTTTTCTAAGATGGCTAATTGTTCTTCTTTTAAGTTGCTGGTGAGAAGGTTTAATTGTTCTTCTTCTTTTAATCTATCGTTAAGTTCACTGAGTTCTTGATAGATGACATTTAAATCAGAAATATCGCTAATCCAAGTGATCTTTCCTCCAGGAATTGCGGTATTTTGATATAAATAGTTATTGATAACCACTTGCTCTTCTTTTGTATCTTTAATAAGTGCACTATCGGTGTTTTGGTAAACCACTTTATTAGAATTGTCAGTAATAAATGCTGGTAATGACATATTTAAGAAGACATCGCCATAGTTTCTATTGGAGGCGATAATTCTGAGACTGATTAATGAGAATATATATCCAGCGATCATAAAACATAATGTCTCTGGGAATTCACATAAGATAGAGAAACCTTTGTACTTAGGGGTGAGATTAAAGATGTATAACATCATGTATGTAAAACCTAAGGCTAAAGGAATAAGCGATAAATAGGAATAACGTTTACCTTTAGCGATTTGACATTGACGGAAGAAAATGACGAATGAAGCAATGTATAAAAGGGCAACATAGACTAAAACGATATAGTAGGTAATACCATGGCTATAATCGCTATCCCAATCCACAAATCCTTCATTAAATTTAAATGCGGTTTGATGGAAATCGTTAAGGGAAATAAAGACCGCTAATATCAAAGATATTGTTCCTGTAATAATGCAAGAAATTAAGACGCCCTTCTTATGTGTTTCATAATAGTTAGATAATGATGTCACTAATAAGAAATAAGGAATAAATAAAACAGGTAAATAATATAGATACCATAAGTGTCTAGAGACGATATCTATTTGTGAGAATCCACCATACTTAAGGGCTCTAAATACCATTAATAAAATCATTAACGAGGCAATGGTAATAAGGCACACCTTTTGTTTGGAATAAGAGATGTGAATGACGAAATATAAAAGTAATAAAATAGATAAGAAAATAAAGATAAAAGCAGAAACGATAAGTTTGCTATTTACTAAGTCGATAGAAAATTGAGTTAATCCAACGATGAGGTAGATTAATAAGATGACTAGATTAATAACAATGACGTTAAGCAATGTCTTTTTCATATTCTATCCATTAATGCCCATGCTTTTATTGAAGATTGCAAAAGCTTCTTCTCGAGTAATTTCACCATCAATAACTTTTGAGATTAGTTCGATGTCAAAATCAGTTAAAGGCATCCCTTCTAAAGACATTGTCGCGTTAACATCTTTAATTATTTCTTTTGCGCGTTCGGTCATGCAATTATTATATGCTACTTTGTCATTATTAATAATATGAAGATTTCAGTTGTCCACAAATTGAGGACAGCTAAAATAAAAAGCACATCCTTAGGATGTACTTTATTGGCTATTGTCTAAGTACACAACATTTGATACAAGTAACTTTTTACGTGACAAAGTAACTTTTTACGTGACAAAGTAACTCGTTCAATAATTGTACTTAAATTCTATCAGAATATGGAAGAGATTTAATAAATTGTTCCATATAATCCCAATCCGGTTCACCATTTTTTGCAGGCAGCATAATTTTCATTTTCATATATTGATCAACCTTCACTTTTCTTCCATATGCAAATTTGTAAAAATTAGCCATTAAAATTGTGCGTAGAAAAAGATAATGAAATTTATTTGCTGAATCGTTTTTCAAAATTAATGCTTTTGCAGAGTCCCCAATAACGCAACCATCATTTTGAAACGAAACAAATCCAGCAGAACCGCTTCTTGCAACAGTAAGACATGGTTGATTTATTATTTTATATTTTTGTTCCTCGCAAAACTCACGAGAAATATAACCCATAACAGCGTTTTTTTCCGAGCTACTTTGAACCGCAATCAAATCGCCAGGGTTATCATCAATTTCCTGTTGTGTTAACCCTTTACCATTTATAAATGGTTTGAATACATCTGAAACTCGGAAAGTTTGCCAATTATTAAAGTCGATTTTTTGAGATTCTTTTTTATTATGCGTGCTAATTTGTTTATGATGGAATGTTTTTACATAGTCTTCCATAGCTTGGAAATCAGGCTTTCCATTTTTTTCAGGTAAAAGAATTTTTTCCAAAACAAATTTATTTTTTTGAATTGGTCTTCCATAACAATACTTTTGTTCAAGCATTTTTTTCAAAATACTACAAACGAACATAGCATTGTATTGATTCAAAAACTCATTTCTTAAAACTAAAATATTTTGACTGGCAACAAAATCTTCTTCCTGCCATGCAGGAAAATAGGTGCCAACCATACCGATAGTTATACAGTTTTTTTGTGTTACCGTTTCACTATCGACATGTCCAAGGACGCCGTTATTGTAGTCACTTCTTCCAACAAATTGAATATTTCCAGAATTCAAATTGCCTAAATCTTCCGATTTCGCAATTGAAACGTTAAAAACGTCTTTGATCACGAAGTTTTGCCATTGAGATATATTAGGATTCATGAACGTCTCCTTTAATAATTAAATGAGCAAGATATTCATTAATAGTATCTTGGAAATCCTGTTGATTGAGTTTTGAATAGTCGGTGTCCATATATGCTTCGCACAACCATTCATCAGTATCTTTGACACATTGTTTTATCGTCAAGCCTTCTTTAACTTCTTTTTCTCTATAAAGTCTTAACCATTCTGCTTTAATGGCATCCCATTTATTAAAAGCATCAATTCTGCCAAGTTTTTTTCTCTTGACGAATCCGTCGTCTTTGTAATAACCAAAGAAAGTAGAAACGGAGCTGTTGTGTGGAACTTTCGCTTTCCAAATCATAACGCAAACATTTGTTCCGGCACCTTGACCATAAAAGATATCTTTCGGCATTGAGAAAACTGCTTCTAATGTGTGATGTTCAAACAATCTCTTTCTAACATCTTTAAATTTGGTACCAATAGCACTACTCATTGGACAAACAATTGCAACTTCTCCGCCTTGCTCTAAAAGAGAAAGTTCCTGCTCTAAGAAAGCTAATTCAACATGATCCTTTTGAGAGTATGGAGGATTTAGCAAACCTTTATTTAAAGCTATATTATTTCCTTTTGTATCTTTAAGATTTTTTAGTCTATTAATGGTTTTATCGTCAAAACAATCGCCATGAATAATATGAGATTTACCATCCTTTCGAATAATCATATTTGCTAACGCTAAAGTATGAATATCTGAATCCTGTTCAATGCCATAAAGATTGTTTTTTCTAATATATTCAATTTCCTCAGGAGTCGATGCCTGTTTAAACATTTTTCCCATGGCTGTTACTAAGAAAGCACCAGATCCACAGCAAATATCAACAACTTTAGAATTCTTATCAATATTAATCAAATCTGCCATGAACTCAGTTAAATGCTGTGGAGTTAAAACAATTCCAAGGCTGTTTCCATCGCCCGAAGAATAACTAATAAATTCATGATAAAACACGCCTAAAGCATCGATTGTATTTCCAACATAATCCATCATCGGTTTAATTTTCATTTCCAATTGATTAATGTACCAGCGTAAAGAATTATCATCAGAAAGTGGGGTTTCTTTTAATTTAATTACAGACTTAATATCGTTAAACTTTGTAACAATTTCATTAATTTTGTCGTTGTCTATTTCGCCATCATTTAACACTCGTTTAATGGCAGAACAACATTGATCCAATAAAGTATCGAAGCTTGTCATATTTACATAATCATTGCTGAAACTATCATCTTGTAACGCAATCAAAACGCCAGCAATAAAAAGTGGTTTTTGTTTTTCTGTCATCTTATTGATTCTCAGAGAATCATGTATTTCAGCAGCTGTTTGTTGCACCTCGCCCAAACTATATTGTTTTTGGACTTTGCTGCCCTTAACTAATTTGAGATAATTTTCAGGTTCTAAAATAATATTTTTGGCTTTTTTAAGTTCCATTGGAGCGGCTTGATTTTTTACCCAGTAAAAAGCATCAACAAGCATTTCGTTTTTCTTTGAACCTGATATACCAACAGCCACAACATTAAAGAATTGGGAAAGGAATTTTGCATAATACAATGCACCATCGACAGCATAATCTTTTGGTTTATTAAAAGAAGGTGATGAATGCTTGCTTGTCGTCTTTTTACACTCAACCACAATGATGGTGTTTAAATCGCTTTTTAAAGTAATTATGTATTCTGGCTTTGCGTGGCCCGTTCCACCAAGCGAATAATCCGTCAGTTCACATTCATCAGGCTTTCCACCAGCTTTCTGCAAAGCTTTATTAATGTTTGAATTAGGAGTATGCTCGCCTTGAACATAAACAAAACCAAATTCATTTTCGCCATATTGAGCAATTTTCATCTCTTCTTCAGTTATTTTTTCTGTATGTCTTTCTATTTTTGCTGTTGCCATAGCGATACCTCGTTTAAAAGCAAATATATGTCATTATGTAAATAATAGCATAAAGTTTTTTTCTTAAAAATCTATTTAATAAGAAAAACCTCCATTTCGCTGGAGGCATGCTAACTACTGTTTCCGTAGTCGAATGTGCTCTTCCTTTTAACGAGCCCAAGGCACGACGCTAAACTCGGTTCCGCGATAACTTTGGAACACCTTCGAAGCATTCTAGACTGCTTGAGATTATTATAATAAAAATCAATCTAGATTCAATCTTTTGTCACAAATTTTAGAATGTCATCAACACTTCTATCAAAGATTTTGCAAAATAAATACAAATATTCAATTGATGGTACGATTTCACCTTTTTCAATTCTTTGAATTGTTCGAGTGCTGACTTTTATTGTTTTAGATAACTCCACCTTCGATGTTAAATTCTTTTTTCTAATTGTTTCTAACAATATGCCGAGGATTACCTTATCGATATGGCCTTTTATAATTTGTTCATCAAAGAAAACTTGAACATATTTAGCATAAGCGGAACGCAAGTATTCATTATCATATTGTTTTAAATCATAATCATCGACCATCAACTCAATTGCAGATCTTTCTTTTAAAGTAAGCAAACTAAAAAATCTAGCATCAGCAAGAAGGAACTTTCTGTACGCTAGATATTCTTCGGGTTTGTGTCGATAGTAGCCATGTTCCATGCCGTTAAACACAACATGAACTACTGACCTATACGTTTTAACGTATCTTTTGAATGAAAGGAATGTTTTATAAATTCTACAAGAGGTGACGTGTTTCCACATAAATATCTACTGCTCTATTAGATATATCCATATCTTCGAGTAGATCTGCAAGTCTTACTACGTCATTTCCTGAATATCCGCCTTTGATGCACTTCATTCCTAAATCTGTGTATGCGCTGGCGTACTTCTCTAAAAGTTCGTTATATTTTTCTAAATGTTTGAGATCAACTAGACGTCGATTCACGATTAATTCTAAAGCTACACATATCTCATATGAGCCTAAAGAACCACTTCCATAATGAGTAAAGTTAAAAGTAACTAAGAAAGGTCCCACATGTTCTTCACGGCTAGCTCTTGCTGTTCTTACAACAATAGTTTCGGGTTTCTTATCTAAGAGACCGAGTTCATAGAACAATGATTCACCTCTTAGCATGCCAACTCTAATTTCGCCTTCGAACAAATAATAATTTAAAAGTCTTTCTTCGTCGGTTTTATCTGATTCACCAATAAGGTACATTCCTTTTGAGTATTGTCTTAAAAGACCGGATTTTGCTAGTCTCCTAACGATCTGTCGGACATTATCATATGAAATATCTTTAAATACGTTTTCTGCTAAATAGCCAACATCGAAGACACCGCCTTGATTGGCTAAACAGTATTCTTTAATAATTGTAGATTCTTTCATCACCACGGTTTTTTCCTCCTTATTTTGCGTGACACTGTCACATATTTTGATAATTTGATGAGGTCAACTTAATACTTGTGTATTAAAAGAAAATGACACTCTGTGTACTAGACACGAATGTCACATATTTCTTCGTG
>JAFZRR010000020.1 GCA_017619815.1 Bacilli bacterium
CCATCAAAAATACGACCTTATCGTCATGAATGGTTATAGCACAATCGCTGAAATGAAAGCGATTAGATATATGATTAGACACCATATTCCATATGTCCTACAAATAAACGGTGGAATTGTCAAAAAAGATAACCCATTTAAAAGAAACTTGAAGACATATTTCATTTCTAATGCCTTTAAATGGTTCTCTCCATGTACTGAAGCGGATAAATATTTAATTCATTACGGTGCGAATAAAGACGCTATTTTCCACTACCCGTATGGAAACTACTTTAAAAAAGAAATTATCTCTAAACCATTAACAGAAGAACAAAAGAATGTCATTAGAGAAAAATACAAACTTCCAAAAGGTCCATTATTCATCAATGCTTCTCAATTCATTGAAAGAAAGAATAATATGGAACTCATTTCCTTATTTAAGGATAGAGAAGAAACATTGTTATTAATCGGTTCTGGCAAAGAAAAAGATAAATACGTTGAATATATCAAGCAGCACAATATTAAAAACATCATCATTATGGACTTCTTAAAAAAGAAAGAACTCTTTGAAGTCTTAAAATGCGGTGATTGTTTCATCACTCTTTCCGCGGAAGATATCTTTGGTCATACCACATTAGAAGCTATGGCGAATGGTTTACCAGTCATCTCTTCTGATCGTGTCGTTTCTTCAAAAGATATTATCGTTAATGGTGAAAACGGCTATCTTGTCGATATCAAAAACGAGAAACAAATTATCAAAGCAATTGAAAACGCTAAGAATTTGAGTTCCGAAAAAGCCATCGAAACAGCGAAGAGAAACACTATTGAATGTTCCGCCAAAAGGCTCCATGATTTAGTTAAGAAATAGTTATGAAGATTATTTATTTCACTACTGCTCAAGATGAGAAAGATTTCCGTTCATTCATCAATGATTGGAAGATTTCTTTAAACCCAAGTAACCAGAATTTCCATAACAAGTTTATCCGTGCTCTTTCGGTGAATAATGAAGTTCATGTTATTTCCGTTCGTCCATTTTCTAGAAGCAATATGAAAGTGACAAAACTCGAAAAAGAAGTCAAAACGGATGGAAATATCACTTGGCACTACGTCAAAAGAAATGGTCATAAGATTTGGAGAACTTTAGTTACCACTTCTCAAATCATGAGCACGCTTAAATCTATTGATTTAACTGACTCCATCTTCATTACCGACACAATTAATAGAGCAATCGTTAAAGCGGTTTATAAAATAAAAGCCAAATATAAGAGACCAACAATTGGTATTTGCACAGATTCACCAAGTAACATTTCAGGCACCAAACGTTCCTATACTTTATATCTTTTGAACCACACTAAAGATTTAGATGGTTATATCTCCTTAACCGATGGACTTAATGGTTTATTTAATCCTCAAAGTAAACCGAGTTATATCTTTGAAGGTCTTGTGGAAAATAAAAAGATTGAATATAAAGAACCTAAAAAACCATATATCTTCTTCGGCGGTGCTTTAATGGAAAAATATGGTGTCTATAATCTCATCGAAGCTTTTAAAGAACTCAATAATAAAGATTTAGAACTTTGGATTTGTGGCCATCATGGTGATAATCGAAAACTCAAAGAAGTCAGCAAAGGCAACAATAACATTAAACTATTAGGTTTATTACCAGTGAATAAAGTTATGGAATATGAACAAAATGCTTTATGTTTAGTTAATCCACGACCGTTCTCTGAAGACTTAGATCGATTCTCCATTCCAAGCAAAACGCTAGAATATATGGCTATGGCTAGACCAGTCATTTCCGTGAGAAACACTATCCTTAAGAATAAGTTCCCAGAAGAAATTATCTGGATTCCTTCTTCATCAGCCAAAGATATTAAAAACGGTATTAATAAAGTCTTAGATATGACCGAAGTTGAAAGAGAGAACTTTGGTGAAGATGCAAAAAATAGAGTGGTCGCACTCTATTCCATAGAATCAGTTGGTAAAAATATACAAAGTTTCTTACTTAACTTCTTGAAGTAAAATATCACTGACTAATTGACCTGTCTTCTCAATGGAGAAATGGTCTTGATAATAGGCTCGGTTAAGATCTCCGAGTCTTTTTCTTTCTTCAGGCGATAATTTCGCCATTTTGTTAATTGCGACAGAAATGGATGTTTTATCTGGTTGAGAAACAAATCCACCTTTGGATTCATTAAGAACGTTTTTGCCATCGCCTTCAAGAACACCGATGATTGGTTTTCCAAAAGCCATCGACATCGCTAATTTATTTGGAATGGTCTTGCCGACATAACCATCACCTTTTAAGGAAACGTACAAAATATCCGCGGCATCAAAGTATGCGGCAGCGCGTTTCGCTGGGATTGGTCCATGATAGATAACTCTATCTTCTAAACCGTACTGTTTAATTAATGATTTGAGTTCTTCGGTTTTTGGTCCCATACCAATAACGTGGAATTTAATATCTTTATCTTCCACTAAAGACATGGATTCAGGGATGAGATTAATTAACTGAATAGTTCCTAAATTACCACAGTAAAGAATATTAACTTTTCCATCTAATTCGACTGGTTCAACCTCACGTTTTTCCACTAAAGATGGTAAAGCGGCAAATGAAGATTTCTTATTTAGCTTCAAAACGTCCTTAAAATATTCACCATAAGATGGAGAACCAAAGATGACGTGATCCACTTTCTCGTAAAGGTTCTTAGACCATTTATAAAGAATCTTATATGTTAAAGAATTCTTTCTCACTGCGTGGGTCACCAAAACACTTTCTGGCCATAGATCGACACAGTGAACAACATGTTTAACATGATGTTTCTTTTTATATAAGTTTCCTGCGGACAAAATTGTCACAGGGGATAAAGACATGGAATAGACAATATCAAATTTCTCTTTGCAATGTCTAACCCATCTCTTAGAAGAGGACCAGAAAGAAAGATAGTTATTGATAATTGATAAACGAGAATGTTTTCTTGGTTTTAAGTTCACTCTATGGACTTTCACACCATTGATGATTTCAAACTTTACATTCTTATATTCTGGGATGATATAACCATATCCATAATTAGGTTTACCAGTTAAAACGGTCACATCATGACCTTGTTTAACTAGTTCTTCACAGATGTTAGTGAAAACAATATTTTCAGGATAATAGTATTGGCAAACCGCTAATATCTTCATGCTCTCTATTTTATAGAGTGCACGTTTCTTTTTCCACAAATAATATGTCATTTGTTCATTTTTCCACTTTTAGCAATTTTTAAATATTAATTTAATCGAAGCCAAAAAATGTATATGATTATATGTGCATGAATAATGACACCAGAATTAACGTTATCGTCAACATAATAAGGACATTAGTTTTGACCTTATTATCTTTTATCACTTTCCCTTGGATCTGCCGTTATCTTGGTGATTCCATGGTGGGTGCCTATACTTGGGCCAATACTTTTGTGGCCTATTTCTTAATTCTCGCAAAGATTGGTATTCCTAATCTTGCAGTTAGAGAATGTGTCAAGGTGAGAGATGACAAAGAAAAGTTATCCAATAAAGTGCAAGGTTTCTTCTTACTTCAATTAATCGCCACAATGTTATCATTTGGCTTAATGTGTATGGTGGTCTTCTCCGTACCAGCATTAAGAAGTTCAAGTGCCTTAATCTTTATCTTATCCATCAACTTCATCGTAGGAGCGTTTTCCTTTGAATGGGTATTTATCGCCTTAGAAAAACAATTCTATATGTCCGTTAGAAGCATCGTTGCTTTGACATTATGTGCTATTTTGGTTATCGCTTTAGTGACAAATCCAAGTGATATTTATATTTATTCTCTTATCGCTGTCAGTGTCACTATCATCACCACCATCAGCAACTTATTCTATGTCCGTAAGTTCATATCCTTTAAAAAGACAATGCCATATTCTTTCAAAGAGTATGTGAAACCACTGTTCATATTGTGTACGTTATCACTCGTAATCTCACTTTATAACCAAACGGATACATTTATCCTTGGCTTTATCGATAACAGTAAGAATGAAGTAGCAAGCTATTCTGTTGGTATTAAAGGTATTGATATTATCGTGGGAATAATCGCTGGTTTATCCACCGTTTTCATTCCAAGAAGCGCTTATTATTACAGCAAAGAAGACAAACGTTTCTTCAA
>JAFZRR010000021.1 GCA_017619815.1 Bacilli bacterium
TATCAACGTGGATTGGAAGTCCGGTTTTAACTCCAGGAGCGATGAGTAATGGTTCAACACCGAAAAGTGATTTTAAAGCGAGAATGAGTTCATCATTTACGCTTGGAACAACACTAGAAAAAATAATGCGTTGTATTTCATTCGCATCAAAACCATTATCCTTGAGTGTTCTTTTAATGACGGATATATATTCGTCACTTGTCTTGGTTGTGTCGACTGTATATGACAGTCTCTTGAGTAGTTGTTCTTCTTTGAAGAACCCCACTCCGATTGTGGTATTACCCACATCAATGCATAAGTTCATATTTACCTCCGCTACAATCCCAAATGGGTATCGTGCTATTTAAACTAAGCAACTACTATATTAACAATTTTGTTTTTAACAACAATGATTTTTTTAATTTCGTGACCTTCCACGAATTTGATGACGTTTTCTTGAGAAAGAGCAATTTCTTTGGTCTTTTCGTCATCGCTATCTTTTTCAATCTCAATTGTGGCTCTAAGTTTGCCATTCACTGAGACAGCGATTTTCACTGTATTAGCTTCGAGTTTATTTGGATCAAATGTTGGCCAAGATTCAAATGCGATTGTGTTATTATGTCCGAGTTTTTCCCACATCTCTTCACCAATATGTGGTGTGATACAAGAGATGAGTTTCACAAAACCTTCTGCATATCTTCTTGGTAATTTACCAACACGATAAACTTCATTGATGAAAATCATCATTTGGCTAATTGCAGTGTTGAACGCTAAGATTTCATAATCTTCAGTGACTTTCTTCACTGTTTGGTTATAAACCAAATCGAGTTCTGGGACTTCGTTATCTACGACAAAGTCGCTTTCTAAGATGGCTCTCCAGACTCTTTCTAAGAATCTATGTGCACCTTCAACGCCTTGTTCACTCCAAGGTTTACTCGCTTCAAGTGGGCCCATGAACATTTCGTATAAGCGTAATGTATCTGCGCCATAATCGCGAACGATGTCACTTGGATTAACGACATATTCTGGGAATCTCTTGCCCATCTTGATGCCGTTTGCGCCTAAAATCATTCCTTGGTGAACGAGTTTCTTAAATGGTTCATCAAAGGAAATATAGCCTTTCTTATAAAGGTATTTGGTCCAAATACGAGAATAGATTAAGTGACCGACTGCGTGTTCTGGTCCACCGATATATAAATCGACAGGTAACCAGTGATCAGCAAGTTTCTTATCGCAGAATGCATTTTCATTATGTGGATCAACGTATCTTAAGAAGTACCAGCTACTACCTGCACTACCAGGCATTGTAGATGTCTCTCTTAAGCCGTTTTTACCATTAAGTTGATATTTCTTCCATTCGGAAGCATTTTCAAGCGGAGCCTTGCCGTTATGGCCCTTATAATCATCAAGGACAGGTAAGACTAATGGTAATTCTTTATCATCTAAAGCATGGATGGTTCCATCTTCCATATGGACGACAGGTACTGGTTCACCCCAATATCTTTGACGGGCAAAAATCCATTCTCTAAATTTATAATTTATTTTCTTTTCACCGATGCCTTTTTCTTTTAAGAAATCGAGCATCTTATTAATAGCGTCTTCTTTATTAAGTCCATTTAAGAATTCAGAGTTGATATGGAGACCATCATCTTCATAAGCTTCTTTAGAAATATCTCCACCTTCAAGGACTTGAATGATATCTAATCCAAATTTCTTAGCGAAAGCATAGTCTCTGCTATCATGGGCTGGGACCGCCATAATGGCGCCAGTACCATAAGTGGATAAGACATAGTCAGAAATATAGATTGGAATCTTCTTTCCGTTTGCGGGATTAATCGCATAAGCACCAGTGAAGACACCAGTCTTTTCTTTATTTAAAGAAGTTCTTTCGAGTTCACTCTTTCTCGCGGCTTCTTCAATATATTTATTGACCGCTTCGAGTTGCTCTTTACTCGCAATCTTCTTCACGAGTTCGTGTTCAGGCGCAAGTACGCAATAAGTCGCACCGAAAAGTGTGTCACATCTTGTGGTAAAGACTGTGAACTTTTCATTACTATCGGCGACTTTAAAATCCACTAATGCACCGATTGATTTACCAATCCAGTTTCTTTGGATTTCTTTTGTAGATTCTGGCCAATCAATTCTATTAAGACCTTCTAATAATTCTTCACCGAATTGGGCTTGGTCGATAACCCATTGTTTTAAGTTCTTACGGATAACTGGGTATCCACCTCTTTCACTCTTACCATCAATGACTTCGTCATTTGATAAGACGGTACCAAGTTCTTCACACCAGTTCACTGGCATGTCGATATATTTGGCATAGCCATTGAGGAATAAACCTTTAAAAATCCATTGTGTCCATTTATAGAAACTTGGATCACTTGTGGAAATCACTTTATCCCAGTCATAGTCAAAACCGAGTTCTTTTAATTGATGGGTGAATGTTTCGATGTTTTTCTTGGTAAAACCTTCAGGATGGTTACCGGTTTGAATCGCATATTGTTCTGCGGGCAAGCCAAAGGAATCGTATCCCATTGGGTGAAGGACGTTATATCCTTGCATTCTTTTCATACGGGAAACGATATCAGTTGCGGTATATCCTTCTGGGTGACCTGCGTGGAGGCCTACGCCTGATGGGTATGGGAACATATCAAGCGCGTAAAATTTTGGTTTAGAGAAATCCCAAACATCAGTCTTAAAAGTCTGATGTTCGTCCCAATATTTTTGCCATTTTTTCTCTATATTTTTGTAGTCGTAGCTCATAAGCTAACCTCAAGTTACTTTCTATTTACTAATTCTTTGTAGACACCGAGATAGTTCGCTGCGGACTTGGCCCAGGAATTATCTGTGGTAATTGCGTTTTTCATTAATTTCTTAATGAGTGGTTTATTGAACCATGTATCGTACGCATAGATACAGGTATATTTCATATCGTCTGGATGATAATTATCAAATCCGAAACCATTGGATGTATTTTCATTTCCGGAATCGAAGTTAATAACACTATCTTTTAATCCACCAGTTCTTCTCACGATTGGTAACGTGGCATAACGTTGGGCAATCATTTGTCCTAAACCGCATGGTTCGAATAAACTCGGCATCATGAAGAAGTCACTCGCCGCGTATATTCTATGCGCAAGCGCATCGTTATACCCGATATAGATAGCCATATTATTTGGGAATCTCGCTCTTAACTCTTCGAGTTTGACTTCGTATTGTCTTTCTCCACTTCCTAAGACAACAACGTTACATCCACGATTGAGGAGTTCTTCCACTGCGGGGAATAAGATATCTAAACCCTTTTGCCATGTAAGTCGACTAACGATGGAATAAAGTGGTCTATCGTAGTCATTGATATGTAGCTCTTCAAATAATGCTTTTTTGTTAAGTTGCTTTTTAGACCAGAAGTTTGTTGGTCCAAAAGGTGCGGCGATAAATGGGTCATGTTCGGGATCAAATTCTAAATAGTCGATACCATTTAAGATTCCGCAGAAATCCCATTCTCTTAGATTAAGAACACCATCGAGGTGCATACCACCTTCTGGAGTTAATAATTCTTGTCTATGTGTTGGAGAAACGGTGGTAATCTTATCCGCATACACAATGCCCGCTTTAAGTGTGGATACGCGATCCATAAGTCTCACTTTGCCATCATCGAATAAAGATAATGGTAAGTTATATAAATCGCCTAAGGCATCTCTATCAAGCATTCCTTGGAATGCTGGATTATGGATTGTCATGACAAACTTTGTATTTTTAAATCCTGGACGGTACCATTCATCTTCCCTACATAAGCATGGGAGCATGCCTGCTTGCCAGTCATGCACGTGTACGATATCAGGAACTTTCTTTTGTCTGGCCAAGAACTCTCTTGCGGCTAATGCGAAGAAAGCAAATCTTTCACCATCATCACCGTCACCATAAAGGTGGTTGCGTTCAAAATACCAGTGTTCAATGAAGTAATATGTGATTCCATCCGCGTATGTGCAATATACTTTTGCCTCATGATGTCTCCAAGACATATTGACGACAAAGGAATCGATAAACTTCACTGGAGTTTTGATTGTATTTTTCACTGATTGATAAAATGGGATGATGACCATCACTTCTTCACCAATCACAGTAAGTTCTTTAGAAAGAGAATAAACGACGTCCGCTAATCCGCCCGTTTTACAAAATGGACGCGATTCGCTAGCTACCATTGCTATTTTCATTAAATCTTTTCTCCTTGTTTAATAATGAGAATTTTCTCTTTAGAACCCGCTAAGTTTTTCACTTCAGAAACACGGGCTTTTTTATCGACTAAGACGTATTCTAATTTCTTATTCTTACCAACGTAAGAACCATAGAATAAGATACAGTTCTTTAAAACAGCACCTTCTTCGACGATAACATCACGAGAAATGATACAATTTTCCACTTCACCTTTAATAATTGCACCATTAGCGACAAAGGAGTTTTTCACTTTCGCCTTTGGACCATAAAGTGCTGGAGGGGTATTGTGGCTGGTTGTATAAATTGGCCAATTCTCCAAGAATAGTTTTTGACGATTTTCGTATTTTAATAATTCGAATGATTTATCAGCGTAGTCGTAAGAAGAAAGAATTGGAACGACATAGCCATCAAATTCATAAGCATAAACTGGAATACGGTGATGGTTAATGACATAACTAACCATCTTTCTAAATCCGTATAAGGATGAAACTTTACCGGATAACGCTAAAACTTTATCGAATGCTTCACGTGTGAAGATGAAGGTTTCTAAAGAAATGTTTTGTTTCTTGCCTTCACCAACGTTTGCGCGAGAATGTGTAATAACGTTGTTCTTGGCGATTTCTAATGAATCGCAGTTTAAGTATTCCTTATCACCGCGATTTGTCTTTGTGTAGACACAGGTGATTTCCGCACCATTTTCTTCATGGAATTCAATGAGCTTTCTAAAGTCAAATGACATCAAGAAGAATGTTGGAGCGAGAATGATATAATCAGGATTATTATCTTCGATAATGGAATAATGTTCTTGGATATTTGCGATATCGGTATTGAATTTTGGTCTATCGAGTAATGGTTCATTTAACAAGATACGTAAGAAACCAGTTCTTGTATTGTTGATCCAAATATTACCATCTAAAGTATGGTTTCTAATCGCGGAGATGTTATTTTCCGCAAGGATGACCATTCTATCAATTTCAGAGTTAGAGAAATTGCTTAATGTGAAGTCCATAAGGCCATAACGGCTTAAGAATGATAAAGAACCAAGGGGTCTGGTTTTGGTTAATTGACCCATGCTTGGAGTGTCGTGCAAATTGCAAATGCCTAATACTTTACTCATTTTTATTTACCTCCATTAGAAATAAGAACAATTTCATCTTTGCCGAGGTTTATTTCCTCGCCCGCTTCCACGACCACGTCTGGAGCGATAATGGCATTGTTCACTTTCGCGCCCACTTTAATGCGTGCGCCTCTCATAATGACGCATCTTGTACATTCAGCATCTTCTTCAATAACTGCATCACTAGAAATGACACAGCTATCAACTTTGCCTAAAATGATTGCGCCTTGGTTAGCAATACTTCTGGTAATGGAACCAACTGGTCCAATATATTGAGGGACACTATAAGTGTCTTGTGTATAAATTCTTGTTGTTCTATCGACATCATATAAGTCAAGCATGCCATCGTCTAAAGCGATATCCATGTTGGCTTGATGTAATGAGGCTAAGGTACCAACATCTCTCCAATAACCTTTAAATCTATAGGCTTGCATCTTTAAGCCATCATTGAGCATCTTTGGAATGATGTTATTACCAAAGTCATGTTCAGATTTTGGATCAGCAGCATCTTCCACTAAGTATTTGCGGAGAACTTTCCATGTGAACACATACACACCCATAGATGCGAGATTGCTCTTTGGCTGTTTTGGTTTTTCTTGGAATTCAACGATACGGTCGTTTTTATCCACGGCCATAATACCGAAACGGCTGGCTTCTTTTGGATCGACTTCGATAACGGAAATTGTCGCATCGGCTTCGGTGTCGATGTGAAGATCGATCATATCGTTATATAAAGTTTTATAAATATGGTCACCAGAAAGGATTAAAACGTATTCTGGATCATTTTCATCAAGGAAATCTAAGTTTTGTGTAATAGCATCCGCGGTTCCCTTGTACCAGTTAGCACCTTCTTCAGTTTGTCTTGGAGCTAACGAAGTTAAGAGGGCGTGAACACCATTAAGACCCCACTTCTCACCATTGCCAACATAGGCATCAAGATCGGTGGATTCATATTGAGTTAAAACACCAACGGTATTGATTCCACTATTAGCGCAGTTGCTAAGAGGAAAATCAATGATACGATATTTTGCTGCAAAAGATACAGCAGGCTTTGCGGTTTTCTTTGTTAAGGCTTCAAGTCTAGTGCCTTTACCGCCAGCAAGAATCATGGCTACTACTTTTTTAGACATAGTTAAATCTCCTTTTGCCATTTACCATTATATCAAGCACACGCGTATATGGGTATTGAAAACAATACTCTTTTTCAAATCTTTACAAAGTTATATGATATTTACCATGAAAGTAAGAGTTCCTGCTTGGCGTTTATTATTAATCCTTCTCGTAGTCATTATCTTTGGTGCGGGTGTAGTTTTTGGATTTACATTTAATATGTTCCTTAAACCAATCAAAGAATGGGGATGGCAACCATATGCGATTATCGCCATCTGGTTTGTGATTTCCGCTTTCTTAATTGTGGCCGCTTTACTCGGCTCTTATTACGAGGTTGAGAAAAGATATGTCATCGTTCATAAAGGCGCGCAAAAGCTCGTTTATAACTATAGCGATGTAGTATATATCGATGAAGAGCAATCTGTGAAGAAAAAGATGGTCTGTTTCTATACTAGACAAGGTCATGCAAGATACTTAATGTTTGATTCCAAAGGAGTCTTATATAAAGTAATGCTCGCAAACTGCAAGGATCGCTTGAGTAAAGAAGAATTCGAAAGTAGATATCCGAAGGTTAAATTATAATCCGATAAAAATATGAGTTGAGTTCCATATAAAATCTTGGAACTTTTCTTTTGAAAAATATTTTATAAATCCTTGTTGCAACAATCTTTACCTTGTGGTAAGATTTTCAAAGTGAATTAGGAGGACTACGATATGTCAAGAGTATGCCCAGTTACAGGAAAAGGACCAGTCAGCGGTAATAACCGTTCTCACTCATTAAGAGCGACACGCCGTAGATGGAACTGCAATCTCCAAACCAGAACTGTTGTGGTCGATGGAAAAGAAATGCGCGTCCGCATGTCCACCAGAGCCTATCGCAGTCTCAACAAACAATATAAAGAGAGATAAACAAATTCCTGATAATAAAAAAGCGACCATCGAGGTCGTTTTTTTGTTACCCGTTTACCGCTAAAGCGATAACTAATAAGGTAAATAATATTTGATTTATTGGAACAAGAAGTACCATGAGCCATTCCGTAAAAGCTACGGGAATGAACTTTGGACGGATGTATTTTTCGTTTCCTTCTTCGTCCACCGCGACTTGCATTTTGATATTAAAGGATAACCTTGGATTCATAATGAAGACAAACATCACTAATCCCACAACAAAGCAAGCAATCATAAGAGCTAAAACAAATGGATTTTTAGTTCCTTGATAAATATTAAAGGAAGTTAAACCCACTGCCATCGGTGTGAAGAATGATGCGGCAAATAACAAAACCATGACTACAAAATGTACTCTTAGCAATTTAAGAGGCGTGAAGTTAATTCCTAATACCAAGATGGAATAAACTATCCCAGCGATAATTGAAGCCACTAAATAGCCGTTTGTCTTAAAATACGCTAATCCGAGAGCAAATAGTCCCATGGAGAAAACCATTGATAAAATCAATGCGACATTCCCAAGGATATTGTCAGTGAACTTCGATTCGAAATTGAATTCATAAGGAAAACAGTTTCTGACATCATATTGGTTTTCAAATCTCTTTTTATAATTAAAAGAAGATAAGAAGTAATAGCAAAGAAATAAAAGAATTGATCCACCCGCTAAGCCGATGAACCAAGCATAATGAATATTAGGCATTCTTTAATCCATCAATTCTTTCTTTAATGTCGTCATGTCCAAATAAATATGAACCAGCGACTAAAACGTCAACACCGTTATCAACGCAGAGTTTTCCGGTATCTTGATTGATGCCACCATCAACTTCAATTAAACAGTTATATTCTTTGGCATCAATTTCATCTCTTAAGTATTTAATTTTATTAAGAGCGTCAAACATAAATGATTGTCCACCAAAACCTGGTTCAACGGACATCACTAAAACTAAATCTAAATCAGGTAAGAATTTATCTAAAACTTTAACATCGGTTTTTGGTTTAATGGATAAACCAGCTTTACCACCATTTGTGTGAATGATATCGATGACTTTTTTCACTTCTTTATCATTCTTATAAGCTTCGTAATGGAAGGTTAAATATTCCGCACCGGATTTGATAAATTCTTCAGCGTATTTGAGAGGATCAGAAATCATGATATGAACATCGTTTACCATGTTATGGCTATGAGCGATACATTTAAGTACTGGAATACCGAAAGAAATGTTTGGAACGAAGTGACCATCCATAACATCAAAGTGGAGCCATTCCGCACCAGCTTTTTCCACGGTTTCGATTTCTTGTTTTAAATAATTAAAATCAGCGCTTAAGATTGAAGGAGCAACAATAATTCTTTTCATCTTTCATACCTCTTAGTTTTATAAATACTTTGTTCTGATAATTTGAGATAACACTCATAAGCAATTTTTGGATAAGTTTTATTTTCGAATTGTTCTTTGACTAAACATTTACTTTCAGTAATATGTAAGCAATTTGAGAAATAACACTTAGTATATAGTTCATTGAATCCTGGGAAAAATTGCGCTAAATCTTCCTTATAAAGATCGAGTTCTAAGGAAGAAAACCCAGGAGTATCAGCGATATATCCACCTTCATATGGAAGTAAAATCACTTCTTTGGTTTGGTGTTTTCCACGACCTAAAGCGTAGGAATATTCGCCAACTTTTCTTTCAAAATCTTTGTCTATCGAATTGATAAGTGAACTTTTACCCACACCACTTTGTCCAATTAAACAAGTAACGTGATTAGCAAATAATTTCTTCACTTCTTCAAGTCCTTCCATGGTCTTATTTGAGACCACATAAGTATCGATATTCATCATTTTAAAGTTATTAATAATCTCATCAATAAGCTTTTTATCTTCCTCTTTATCACTTTTTGTGAGGATGATTTTTGCCTTGATGCCATTCATATTTGAATAGGTTAAATATTTGAAGGCTAGTAAATAAGAGAATTCTGGTTCTTTTAAACTCTCCACTATAAGCATTTGATCGATATTTGCAATCGGTGGACGTTTTAAAAAACTCACTCTATCGTAGACTTGTTGGATAACGAATTGTCCTTCGCTAATCTCAACATCATCTCCGACGGTTGGTTTGACTCCCTTATTTCTAAATAGTCCTCTTGCTGGTGCGTTATAAATAATCCCATCAACATCAATGGAATAAACGCCACAACTAGAAGAAACTATACGACCTCTCATTATTTAAATCCGAACAATCTTCTAAAGAAGCCTTTCTTTTCTTTTAATCCTTTTTCGCCTTTAAGGGCCACTAAGTCATCGTGTAATTCTTTAGCAGTCGCGTAGCGTTCTTTTGGATTCTTTTTCACGCACTTAAAGATAATGCGTTCAATTTCTTTTGGACAGTTTGGTAGATATTTCTTTGGAGAAGGGAACTTCTCTTTAACGTGTGCCACAGCGATATCAATCGCACTATTCTTGATATATGGAACGTGTCCAGTAATGAGTTCAAAGAATGTGACACCTGCGCTATAAATATCAGATTGTCCTGTCGCTGGTTTTCCAGAAGTAATTTCTGGCGCTAAATAATGGACAGAGCCCACTATTTCACTATTTTTATTTGTGAGTTCGCTAGTCGCATCGGTTTGTGCGATACCGAAGTCGCCTAATTTAATCGTGCCGTCACCCATGACATAAAGATTGTCTGGTTTAACGTCTCTATGCACGATGCCATGACTATGCGCATAATCAAGCGCGGACGCAAGTTGAATCATGTAGTCGACCGCTTCTTCAATTGGGACGGAAGAACGGAAGTCTAAAACTTGTTTCAAGTTTTGCCCTTTAATAAATTCATTAGCGATATATGGAACCCCATCAACGGTTCCGTGGTTATAAACCTTAACTATGTTAGGGTGATTTAAAGATGCGGCAATTGTCGCTTCATTTGTAAATCGTATCAAGTTCACTGGGTTAGCCATAACATCTTTACGGATGAGTTTAATAGCAACGGTTTTCTTACCGATAATATCATTGCCTTCATAAACTTCCGCCATACCACCATGGCCTATACGCGCAGTAACGCGATAACGGTTTTCAACAAGAGAACCAATTTTAAGTGGCATTATTCCTGCGCCTCCCAAATTGCAACTGCAATATTATCTGAACCGCCATTGGCGTTAGCTAATGAAACGAGTTCATTAACTTTTTGATCTGGCGTATCTGTTCCTTTCATGATGCTTAAAAGATCTTTATAAGGAACGTTATTATATAAACCATCGCTACAGACTAAGATGGTATCGCCCATATATGGACGAACTTTGATATCTAAGTCTAAGCTTGGGTAAATACCTAAAGCATTCATCAAAACGTGACGCTTTGGATGGGTTTCAATTTCTTCTTTGGTAATTTCACCAATACGATACAAGTATTGGACATAGGTTTGATCTTCTGTGATTTGTTCTAAGTTTCTATTCCTATAGGAATATGCTCTTGAGTCACCAGCTTGTGCCACAACCATGTAATCGTTAACGATTAAGACTAATGTAATTGTGGTACCCATACCTTGATATTTTTGATTATGGCTGGCTTGAGAGAAGATTTCAGAGTTTGCTTTTCTAATGACATTGCTCACCCAACTCTTCGCAAAGAATTTGTTGATGAATCGATCTTTTTCTTGGAAAGCTTGGGTCACGACTTCCACCGCGGTTGTCGATGCTAAATCACCTTTATTGGCTCCGCCCATACCATCACAGACAACGAGTAAAATATTGCCTCTACTGTTGGTTAAGGCGGTGACTCTATCTTCGTTGTTCATACGAACTTTACCGATATCAGTCTTTGTGGCGTAACGCCCATATAAGTACTTCTTTGGTGTCATAAGGTTCCCTCACTTTTCGCTTTTAATTGTCCACAAGCAGCGTCGATGTCGCTGCCGAATTCTTTTCTAATTGTCGCTGTCACTCCACCTTTGGTGAGATAATCAAGGAAGGCGTGAACGCGGTTTCCGCTGCTTCTTTTATAATCATTCTTATTGGTTTCGTTATATGGAATTAAATTCACATATCCCATAGTTCCTTTAATTAGTTTGATTAATTGTTCAGCGTGTTCTTTTGTATCATTGATACCTTCTAAAAGAAGGTACTCATAAGTGACTCTTCGGCCACTTACCTCTTCATATTCTTTAATAACAGGCATTAATACTTCTAATGGATAAGCCTTGTTAATTTTCATTAATTGGTTTCTAAGTTCATTGTTAGGTGCGTGTAACGAGATGGCTAAGTTAGTTTGAAGACCTTCTCTAGCGTATTTTTTAATACCTTCAATAAGTCCACATGTTGATACGGTAATGTGTCTAGCGCCAATCGCTAATCCCTTTTGGGCGTTCACGATACGGATGAAATCCATGACATTATCGTAGTTGTCGAATGGTTCACCTGTGCCCATCACCACAACGTGTGTGACATGCATGCCCTTGCCCTCTTCGCGTAGGAGGTCATTTATGACCATCACTTGCCCAGTCATTTCTTCTGGTCTTAAGTTTCTTTGTTTTCCTAAGATACCAGAGGAACAGAATGAGCACGCCATATTACAGCCAACTTGGCTAGATACACACACCGCGCATCCGTAATTGTAACGCATGAGGACACATTCCACTTTCATGTGGTCTTCTAATTCTAGAAGAAGTTTGATTGTGCCATCACTACTGACTTGTTTTTTGTAAATCGTCGGAAGAGTTAAGCAATATTTCTCTTTTAAGACTTCACGGAATTTCAAAGAAATATCGGTCATTTCATCGAATGATCGAGCGTTCTTTTCATACATCCAAGTGTATAGCTGAATCGCGCGATATGGTTTTTGGCCTTCGCTGACCATCAGGTCTTGGAGTTTTTTCATTTCCATTCCGTAAAGATTAATCATGTGATTCCTCTTTTCTAATAATGGCAAAATACAAAATCGATTTATAAGGATCGAATGTAAATAATTGTTTTTCATTTACTAAAGTAAAGTTCTTGTGTTCTTCTAAGAAACTACGAACCACACGTTTAGTTTCGTTTTTGCATAATGTTGGAACAAAGTAGATGAGGTCTCCACCGTTTTCTACTTGTTTGGAAGCTTCTAATAAGCTTTCTTTTTCAATTTCAATAAATCTATCTAAGTCTTCTTGCTTGCATCTTAAGAAATATTCTGGCAAATCAATCAAAGATTGGAAATGAGAGTTTTCTGGAGAAACAAACATGGTATGTACTGGTTTAGAGATGCAAGTAAGCATCGCTGTATGAGGACATTCATATAAAGATAATCCTTCAAGATGGTATCTCTTTTTAATATTCTCCGCTTCGATGAGTGTGGATTGATTATTACATAAGACATCCGCTTTGAAGAATGGACCTAAGATGGCATAGAGTTCTTTTAAGATATGATTAGAACAGCCATTATAAATGGCAATACCACGTAATGGGTCGATATCTAAATCTTCACACATTAATTTGTATCCTAAAGGATAAAGGAAAGCATCACCTTTCTTAATTGATTGGTGACCTTTTAAATTTGTGTTTTCGTATTGTGCCACTGCGACATGAGCAATATCACATGGAACAACATCGTTATATTTAGCGAAGAATTGTTCATCGCTAATTGCGTAAGTATTAATTCTTAAAGCACTATTTAAATTCTTGCTAGATAAAGAACGGAATTGCTTTTTAGCTAAGAAAGGACCACAGTTCTTTTCCCAAAGATTAACAATCCACATTGGCAAATTGTATCTAAGAGCATTAAACTTCTTGCTGCCAAATTCAATATCGGTTGGAATTAAAGCTTTTGGATCATTCACGGAATTAATATATTCCGCGGCGCCTTTAAGTTTAGATTCACTTTCAACGTATTTATTGAAAGATTCTTCATCAAACTTTTTAGCGAATAAGTGATTAGCTAAGCCTAAAGAAAGCATATTAAATGCATCGTCACTTATATCTGGATATTGTCTCTTTGCGAGTTCGTTAAAGACATAATAATGTCTTAATGCACAGCCGACCACAGCGGCGACTTCTTGTTTAACGATTTCATCATCTTCTTTTTTAAACGCCACTTTGCTCGCGGCTTTAAAAGAGAGATTATTGTTGATGACATCATTAAGTATTTTTGCTGCGTATTCAAATCGTCCCATAAACTATTTATTGTTTAATCCTTCAAAAATATCACCTGTAAAGATTTGATCTTCTTCTTCACCTTCTTCGATGTCTTCTGGGTATTCATCACCCTCCACATCGACGAGGTTTTCTTCACTTAAGAATCTTGGATAGCTATCGTTAATCTTTTGATGTCTATCGTCTTGTGAATAATATTCAAATTGCACAGTGACATGGATAGCCACTTCACCAATGCCGTGCATCATGAGTTGGGCCATTTGATCTTGTAAGACAGATACTTTCTTAGGAGCGTTAACTTTAATTAAAATGTTCCAGGAAGTTTGTTCTGTACCTTTATGGAAAACCATGGCTTCAGGTGCAATAAAAATAACATCTTCTTCGCTGACTTCGTAAAGCTTAGCCACGAGAGGTGTTAAATCTCTAGATATTTGTCCGACCACAAATTGATCAAGACCGTAAATTGTAATAGTAATCATTGTATAGTCCTCGCGAATTATTATAATGCAAGACTATACATTTTTATACTAAAAATTGTATGGATCGATATTAATAGAAAGATGGAACTGACTCTTAGATGAATAAATAGAAATGGCTTTCTTCAATATTTCACGAGCTAGTTTTGGGTTCTTATATTTGATAAGTGCGGTTCTTAAATGATTGTCACCTTCGTATGGAACGTATGGTGTTGTTGGCCCTAAGATTTGTCCTTCATCACCAAATTCGTGATTTAAGAATTCGATAAGAGAAACCATACCCTCAATGACATGTTCTTCGTTCTTGCCCGCGACTGTTACGCTTGCTAAATAAGAGTATGGAGGATAGCTTTGAAGTCTTCTAAATTCCATCTCTTTACGATAGAACAATTCATAGTTTTGTCTGGCGCTCATTGTGATGGCGTAATTGTTCGGCATGTAGGTTTGAATAATAGCGATGCCTTTTTTATCTTTGCGTCCACTTCTACCGACAGCTTGAGTGATGAGTTGGAACGCTCTTTCGTTAGATCGATAGGAAGGCATGGATAAACCAATATCCGCTAAAACGACACCCACTAAAGTCACATCTGGGAAGTCATGACCTTTCGCAATCATCTGTGTTCCAATTAATATATCTGCGCGTTTTTGACGAAAATCTTCAATTATTGAAGGTATTTTTGTTCTAATCTTCGCCGAATCGCTATCCAATCTTAAAGTTCTAGCTTCAGGGAACAAGCGATTGACTTCTTCTTCAATTCTTTCTGTTCCAAAGCCAGTTTTCATAATGTATTTACTGCCGCATTCTGGGCACTCTTCAGGCATCGTCATGACATAATCACAATGGTGACATTTAAGCATGTTATCGCTCTTATGATAGGTTAAAGCAATATCGCATGTTGGACACTTAAAAATATGACCACATTTACGACAAGAAACGGATGTGGAAAAGCCTCTTCTATTGATTAAAAGAATGGCTTGTTCGTGTCTTGAAAGAACACCACTAATTTCGTTTCTAAGTCTTCTAGAAAAGATATAGGAATCGCGATCAATATTGTGATAATCAGACATATTCACAATTGTGGTTTCTGGTAATTCTTTATTGTTAACACGATTATTTAAAAGTAAGAGATGATAAACATTCTTTTGGGCTCTCGCTCTAGATTCTAATGATGGAGTGGCACTACCTAAAATAATCTTTGCGTTATGCATCTTTCCGCGCATAATCGCTACTTCTCTAGCATGATAGAAAGGAACGGTGTCTTGCTTATAAGATTCCACGTGTTCTTCATCTAAAATGATAAGTCCTATATTTTTGAGTGGCGCAAAGATTGCACTACGTGCACCGACGACAATATGGCAATCTCCATTAGCGATTTTGCGGTATTCATCATACTTCTCGGCGGGAGTTAATTGACTATGTAGAATAGCAACATCACCCTTAAATCTTCTGAGGTAATATTCCACCATCATCGGTGTCAAAGATATTTCTGGAACAAGCATTAAAACGGACTTACCTTCTTTAAGAACTTGTTCAGATAAAGTTAAATAAACTTCAGTCTTTCCACTACCAGTAACACCTTCAAGTAAATAGACCTCATCTTTCGATTCATTGAATTCTTGAATGACACCTTTTTGTTCATTAGTGAGTTCTGGAGGAGCAACATATTCAAAGTCAGGAATTTCTAATCTTCTTTTCTCGACCTTAAACTCTGCAACTCTTCCATATTCCACAAGTTTCTTTAAAATGGAAACCTGTTTAATTTCTCTTTTTAATGCGGAATCCACTGAAGCAATAAGTCTTAGTAATTCGATTTGTTTATCGGTGAGTCCACTTTCGTCGGTATCCACTGCTTTGACATAAATGTCATAGGCGATTTTTGGCGCTTTTAAGGATGATTTTCTCGGAGATAAACTTGGTGGAAGCATGGACTGTAAAACGGCTATTTTTGGAGCGATATAATAGTCTGCTACTTCATCCGCTAATTGGAGTAAGTCTTCGCTTAATAATGCGGAGCTATCAATGACATCAATAACTTCACCAATCGAAAAACCAAACTCTTTTTCTAAGTTTTCGATATTCTTGTCCGTTTCGTAACATTTGGTAACATATCCCACTAGTTCACGGTTATTGAATTTTAATAAAACACGATATCCGACATCGAGTGGTTTATTACCTTTATAGCAATAAGAAAAAGGACGGTCGAGTGAATAATTAGCGTATTCTATGAGTACTTCTACTATCTTCATTATTGCTCTTCCGTCTTATCTCTTTTTCATTTTGGCTTTGATAATATCAACGATTTCTTGTGCGGCTCTTTCAACCTTATCATTGATAATGATGTGATCGTAATTATCAGTCATGGTCATTTCCTTACGACCTTTTTCAAGTCTTTCTTGAATGATTTCTTCTGTTTCTGTCTTTCTCTTTCTAATGCGTTTTTCTAAAGCATTAATTGATGGAGGCATTAAGAAGAAGGAAATAACACGATCATCATGGACTTTACTCATCACTTGAGAAGCACCATTGATTTCAATTTCTAAGAACACGTTCTTACCAGCGTTTCTCAAAGCTTCAACCTTATCTTTAGGTGTGCCATATCTATGGCCCACAAAGGCGGCCCATTCTAAAAAGTTACCTTCGTCAATATTTCTTTGGAATTCTTCTTCACTGACGAAGTAATAATCAACACCATCGGTTTCTTTCGCGCGCTTTTCTCTTGTAGTCATGGAAATAGAATAAGTTAAGTCGAGCTTATACTTAGACATAATTTCCTGTCTCACGCAGTTTTTGCCTACGCCAGATGGTCCGCTTAGAATAATGAGTAATCCTTTTTTCATAAGATATGAAGTATTATATTAATCATTTTTGTTTCGGTCAAACATTTATATAATAAATTACGTCTATGAATAATCTAAAAATCACATCAAAAGACTTACAAATTATCGTTAACGATTTAAAAGAGAAGATCAAATTCAATCACATTTCAAATGTGACAATCATCAATTCTTATGATATTTTCTTCTCCTTTTCTATGTATAGAAAGGAAAAGCTTTTCATCTCTTTAAATCCTCAACATCCTTTTGTGTGTCTCGTGTCCATCGATAATCCATGCGGTACAAAAATCGGTATGTTAAACGATTACATGAGAAAAGAAATAAAAGATGGATTTTTATTAGATGTTGAAACACTAAATAACGATCGTATTGTGAAGATTCACTACAACAGAACTAATGAATATTTTGATAAAGAAGACCGTTTTATCATCATTGAGCTCATTCCTCATAGACCAAATTTCATTGTTCTAAATGAAGAAAACACTATTCTTTTTGCGACACACCAAACCGATATCGCAAATGAAAGACCAATATTAAAAGGACTAAAATATGTTCTCCCAGAAAACAGTAATTTGGAATTACCAGAAGATAATTTCAATTTAGATGAGTTCAAAGAAGATGCATCGAGCTACTTTGTGGATGCAAAAAGAAAGAGACTTCAAGAACAGTTCAAACCGGTTCTCACACATATCAAATCGAGAATCAAAACTTTAAAGACGAAAATTAAAGTTCTCAATAAAGAAATTGAAGAAGCAAAATCTCATTTTATCTACCAAGAAATTGGCACGATGATTTTGACATATGCCTATGACGAAAATGAACTAATTAACTATGTTAAAGAAAACAATATTGACTATGATAATTCATTAAATCCAGGTCTCAACGCGAACAAGTATTTCCAAAAATATAAGAAAGCCAAAAGAACCGTGAAAATGGATGAAAAAGAACTCGCAAAAACCGCGGATGAAATCGCTTATTATGAAGACTGTTTAGCCCAATCCAAATATATGAATGAAGATGATATCCAAGAACTCGCGGTTTTACTCTTCCCAAATAAGTTCAAACTCGGAAACAAAAAGAAGGTTGAATCTAAACCTGGTGAAGTCACCGTGGAAGGAGTCAAAATCTACTACGGAAAGAACGCTAAACAAAACGAACAATTAACATTCAAAAAAGCCAATAAATCTGATTTGTTTTTACATATCAAAGACGAACACGGAAGTCACGTTATTGTCTCAAGTAATAACCCGAGTAATGAAGTGATTTTAACCGCTTGTGAAATTGCCCTACTTCTATCAGGAAAAGAAGATGGTGAAGTCCAAGCCACTGAAGTGAAAAATATTAAAAAAGGAAGTTTTGAAGGACAAGCCATTTTAACTTCCTATAAATCCTATATTATTAAGTTGATTAGAACGAAAACCAAACGTTTGTTAAATAAATAAATTTATTCTTGAACAGCGACATACTTCTTAATAAAGTTCATCGTGTTATCTGATGATCCTTTAATTATGACTTCACCTTGCATGAAGAAATAAGTCGCGGGAATAGAAGAATCTTCCCCCCATTGATAATATCCTACTGTTGAGTCATAAATGTATTGGACATTTTCGCTGGTAATGCTTTGAAAAGGAATGTAATAAATCTTACCTTTATACACTTGAACCCAGGCTTCTAATTGAGGCTTTAATTTTTGGCAAGCAGAACAGCTATCATCGCCGATATAAAATATCGAATCAATTTTGTTTGTGAAAGCCACTTCAAACATAGTGATTGGTTCAACTTCTGTAAGCGCACCACTGTCATCTTTTTCGACAGTGATTTTTGGACCATCATATGGTTTTTCTTTGCACGCTAATAAGAATGGGAGAATAAATAAAACGGTTAATACTTTTTTCATTTATTTGGCCTCCTTTTCTAAGAAATCTTCGCCTTTAATAGCTTCGCTAGTGCTTAAATTTCCAAATCCTTGTTGTCTCAATATTTCATAGACCAAAATCGCCACGCAGTTACTTAAATTAAGACTTCTTGCTTCAGGAACCATCGGAATTCTTAAAAGGTGATCAGGATGTTCTCTAAGAATATCATGAGGAATGCCTGTCGATTCTCTACCAAACATCACAAAGACATCTTTCACTGGATTAGAGAAATCAAATGAAGAATAAACGGTTTGAGAATATCTTGTTACATAGTAAATTTCTTGGTTTTTATATTTCTTTAAGAAATCTTCATATGTTGGATAATAAAACATTTTTAAATCGTCAATATAGTCCATCCCCACTCTTTTGAGATCTTTGGAATCAATAGAAAAAGTGAGAGGTCCAATAATATGTAAAACTGCGTGGGTGGCCACGCAAGTTCTCATAATATTACCAGTATTCTGGGGTTTTTCAGGTCTATATAAAACAACGTTAATCATTAATAACCACGTGCTTTTCTTTCCGCAACAACCTTTGGTTGAATGTTACGTTTATAAGAGGCTAAACATTCTTTAATAACTCTAATAGCTTCTTCTCTTCCATAGACTTCATCAACTGCGGTATCTTTATCTTCAAGTGATTTATAGACGGTAAAGAAGTGCTTAATTTCCGCCATAACGTGATCAGGAATATCTTTGATATCTTTGAAGTCTCTATAGAATGGGTCATCATTACAAACAGCAATGATCTTTTCATCTGGCAAACCATTATCAGTCATAATGAGAACGCCAATAGGAGAACATCTCACAAAACTCATTGGAAGAATGGATTCACTACAAAGAACTAAAACATCAAGTGGGTCATAGTCACGTGCGAATGTTCTTGGAATAAAACCATAGTTTTGTGGATAAATAGTAGATGTAAATAAAACACGGTCGAGAATTAAGTGGCCTGTTTCTTTATCTAATTCATATTTATTTTTGCTGCCTTTAGAAATTTCTATCAAAGATAGGAAATTCTCAGGTGTAATTCTGGTGGGTTTAACGTCATGCCAACAATGCATAATCAGTCCTCCTATATCACTAAATACTTTATCACAAAGTGTTTCGTATTACATTACGAAATTGTGTTATACTAATCGCATGAAAAAATATTACGTATTCTCAATTTTATTCGTACTAGCTCCCACGCTAAGCGCTTGCCAAGATACTAAACATAGTATTGTCGCGATTAATAGTATCGGTGGAAACGGCTTGGTGGAGATTAGTAAAGCTGAATTATTAAACCTTTTAGAAAGCAAACAACAATTTGTTTTTGAACAATATTCTCCAAAGTGCTCACACTGTACTGACTTAAGGCCAAAACTTGAGAAGTATGCAAAGGAGAAAAAGAAGACAATTTATACCTGCAATATGTATGGGTTAAGTGAAGAAGAATTTGAAGAATATTACCAAACACCATATCCAGATATTTTCACAGATTATTACGTTCCAAGAATTCAATATATCAACGAAGGAAAGTTAACCTTCGAAGTTAATCCCACTAAGTTTGAATCTTACTATGGATTAAAGAGCATTATGGATAAGCATTTCTTCTCTTCTAAGATCACCATGGTTCAAACTGAAGAAGACTATAACACATACGTTACTTCCAATAAGAATTATCTCGTTTTCATGTATGATCAAAGCGATGCCAAATCTTCATCTTTAGCCGCTCAATATTTAATTACTAATGAAATTGCAAAAGCTAAGAAACCAATTCTCTTAATTAATTTCATTAATTATACAGGTAACTTAAATTTCTTATATACAAAATATGGTGTTGATTATTACGCCTTTGCTTCATTGGTGCAAAACAATGAGATAATAAAAACCATCGACTGGAGTACAGACGATGGTACTGAATTAAATAAGTTAATTGCTAGTGTTTAGAACCAACTTCAATTCTATTGATAGCTTTCATTAAAGCAAGTCTAGCGCGGTTCACGTCAACCGCGTTTTCTTTTTCTGCGGTACTTAACCTCTCTTCAGCACGTTGCTTTGCTTCTTTGGCTCTCTCTAAATCAATCTCATCAGCGCGTTCAATGGAGTCTAAAACAAGCGTCGTTTTTTCTGAGTTAATAGTGATAACTCCACCACCGACAGCGTAAAGCATTTCCCTACCATGAGCTTTGATTCTCATCTTACTAATTGCGACTGTAGAAATAAGAGGCGCGTGACCCGGTAAGATACCAAGATTATATTCACTTGAATGCACTTCTAAAAATTCGACATCACCATCAAAGTAATGACCGTATGGAGTGAGAATACTTAAATGAAATGTTTGGTTTGCCATATTACTTTAAGGATTCCGCTTTCTTTCTTGCTTCTTCAATTGTGCCGACATACAAGAAGGCCACTTCTGGTAAGTCATCTGCTTCACCATCTAAGATGGCTTTGAAGCTTCTTACTGTATCTTGAACTTTCACATAAATACCTGGGATACCATTGAACTGAGATGCGACATGGAATGGTTGAGATAAGAAATTTCTTATCTTTCTGGCTCTTTCCACGACTTTCTTATCTTCTTCAGATAATTCGTCCATACCTAAAATGGCGATGATATCGGAAAGTTCTTTATATCTTTCGAGGATTTCAATAACTCTTCTAGCAACACGATAGTGTTCTTCGCCAACGATAGCAGGCTCAAGAGCGGTTGAAGAGGAGTTAAGTGGATCAACAGCTGGATAAATACCTAACGCCGCTGTACCACGGTCTAAAACGGTCTTAGCGTCCAAGTGTGAGAATGCAGTGGCAGGTGCTGGGTCAGTTAAGTCATCTGCAGGCACGTAAATCGCTTGCACGGATGTAATAGAACCATCTTTTGTGGATGTAATTCTTTCTTGAAGTTGGCCCATTTCTGTTGCAAGTGTTGGTTGATAACCAACAGCGGAAGGCATTCTACCTAACAAAGCGGAAACTTCACTACCAGCTTGAGTGAAACGGAAAATGTTATCGATGAATAATAAGACATCGCTCTTTTCTTGATCACGGAAATATTCCGCCATCGTTAAACCACTAAGAGCAACTCTCATTCTCGCTCCTGGTGGCTCATTCATTTGACCAAATACTAATGCGGTTTTACTTAAAACACCGGATTGTTTCATTTCGTAATATAAGTCATTACCTTCACGGCTTCTTTCACCGACACCAGCAAAGACGGAAATACCACCTTTTTCATTAGCGATATTATTCATTAATTCTTGAATTAAGACGGTTTTACCCACACCAGCGCCACCGAATAAGCCAATCTTGCCACCTCTCACGTATAGGCATAAGAGGTCGATGACTTTAATACCGGTTTCGAAGATTTCTTTCTTCACGGATTGGTCTTTAAATTTTGGAGGATTTCTATGAATAGAAAGTCTTTTTGCGTCTTTGACTTCTTCTTTGCCATCAATAGGTTCACCCAAAACATTGAACATTCTTCCTAATGTTTCTCTTCCTACTGGAACAGAAATTGGATGTTCTAAAGAAATGACGTCCATACCACGCACGAGACCTTCGGTTGGACCCATAGAAACACATCTCACCACATCATCACCGATATGTTGAGCAACTTCTACGGTTAATTTCTTATCATCTTTTAAAGGGATTTCTAAAGCGGTAAGAAGTTCAGGTAAATGTTGATCTTTAAATCTGACATCGACAATTGGACCAACAACTTGAATAATCTTTCCTTTGGTAGTTAAATCTTTCATAACTATTCCTCCTATACAGCATTAGCTGCCGAGACAATTTCCGTAATTTCTTGGGTAATCGCACTCTGACGAGCTTTGTTAAATTCAATTTTGAGTTGTTCAAGCAAGTCTTTCGCGTTATTTGTGGCGTTTTCCATCGCGTTACAACGCGCGGCTTGTTCACAGACTTCGCTTTCTAAAAGCTTGCTATAAACGATTGTTTTGATATAAATCGGCACTATTTCTTCGACAAGTGATTTCTCATCTGGTTCTAAAATAGGAGCGATTCCATTATCGTCAGTCTCCACTTCGTGAAGTGGGAGAATCTTGAAGTCTTTTGGTATAAATACCAAGGAGTTCTTGTATTCCGAATATATCAAGTGTATCTCGTGATATTTGCCCTTGATATACTCACTGGTTAAATATGAGATGAGTGAATTGATTAAAGAAGAATTTTCAATGGAACTATATTCTTCAAATCCTTCCACTTTGGTAAATTCACCACTTTCATAATGGACAAGTCCTTTGTTACCTAAAATGACGGCATCATCTTTTTCCTTTAATGTCACGTCCGCTAATTTGAAGATGTTGTTATTGTAAGAACCACATAAACCTAGTGTTGAAGAAACAATGATATATAAGTTCTTATCAGTGTCATTATTAGCAACGTTAAAAGGAGTCTTTGCTTTTCTAGCAAAGGATAAAACCGTATTAGTGGCGTCCGCTAATTCGTTCGCATAATCGCGATTGCTCATCATTTTGTTTTTCCACTTCTTTAATTTGACCGTGGAAACAAGCTTCATCGCGCTAGTGACTTTTAAAGCACCACTAACAGAAGATATTCTCTTTTTAATTTTAGTAACTTCTTGTGACATTATTTCTTATTGATTTGGAAGAAATCGTCGATGGCTTTATTAAGAGCCTTTTCGTTTTCTTCAGTAATTTCTTTCTTTTCATCAATGTCTTTTAAGACATTTGGATGGTTATTTAATACGTATTCATAAGCTTCTTCTAATGTTTTAGAAACTTCGTTTGTTGGTAGTTCATCAAGTTTCATACTCTTAGCGAGATATAAACCGAATACTTGGTTAGATAAAGAACGGACTTTATATTGTTCTTGTCTTAAAACTTGAAGTAAAACTTCACCGTGTTTTAAAATCGCTAAAGTTGATTTGTCTAAATCACTTCCGAATTGGGAGAATGATTTCATTTCTAAGAAACTTGCTAAATCAATCTTTAAACTTCTCGCAACTTGCTTTGTGGCTTTATATTGTGCCGCACCACCAACACGGGATACGGATAAGCCACTGTCGATGGCAGGTCTTTGACCAGCGTTGAATAAATCTGTGGTTAAGAAGATTTGACCATCGGTAATAGAAATGACGTTTGTTGGAATATAAGCGGAAATATCACCAGATTGTGTCTCGACAATTGGTAATGCGGTAATTGAACCACCGCCATATTCATCAGAGAGTTTGCAAGATCTTTCTAATAAACGGGAATGTAAGTAGAAGACATCACCAGGATAGGCTTCTCTACCTGGGCTACGTTTAAGTAATAAGGATAAGGCACGATAAGCAACGGCGTGTTTAGATAAATCATCATAGATGATTAAAACATCTTTACCTTGTTCCATCCACTCTTCAGCCATAGCGCATCCAGCATATGGAGCGACATAGAGCATTGGGGCTGGTTCACTGGCGGTTGCGGCCATTACTAAAGTGTATTCCATAGCACCGTGAGTTTTTAATTTATCAACGATTTGTGCCACTGTGGAATTCTTTTGTCCGATAGCGACATAGATACAGAGAACGTTTTTGCCTTTTTGATTGATAATCGCATCAATCGCAATCGCTGTTTTACCGGTTTGTCTATCACCGATAATAAGTTCACGTTGTCCTCTACCGATTGGTGTCATTGCATCAATCGCAGTAATGCCTGTCTCCAAAGGAGTATTAACGCTTTTACGGGTGATAACACCAGGAGCAATTCTTTCGATTGGACGAGATTTCTTGGTTTTAATTTCACCAAGTCCATCGATTGGTTGTCCAAGAGCGTTCACAACACGCCCTAATAATTCATCACCGACTGGAACTTCCATAACTTGTTTGGTACGTTTCACGGTGTCACCTTCTTTAATTAAAGTGTCATCGCCTAACAAAACCGCACCAACATGGCTTTCTTCAAGGTTCATAACCATACCATAAACATCATTAGGGAATAAGAGTAATTCGCCTAACATAGCATCGGTTAAACCATAGATTAAAGCAATGCCATCACCCACAGTGACGACTGTTCCGACATCGCTGGAATCGATTTTCGCGTGATAGTTTTTAATCTGCTCTTTGATGAGAGCGCTGATTTCATTCGCGTTAATTTTCATACTTATAGCCTCCTTATTTCAAAAGGTCTTTCTTCATCATTTCAATGCTGTGTTTGATAGAACCATCATAGATGTGGTCTTTAATGACAATCTTGATGCCACCGATTAAAGATGGATCAACGACATTCTTAAGTTCCACTTTATTTTGTTCTATCTTTGAAATTTTTTCTTCAATTTGGTCGATAACTGATTGTTCTAGTCTTAAAGTACTATAGATAAGTCCTTCACTCACTCCGCGATATTGATTGCAATAACTGTTAAAGCTATCGAATACATCGAAGATCAAATCAATACGGTTATTTTCCATGACCACATCGATAAGCGCGACAATGTTTTTGTCGACACCTTTCAATGTCTTTTCTAAAATCTCTATTCTTTCTTCTAGAGATATAAAGGAACTTCCAAGGATCATGATAAAATCAGTATTTTCTTCAAAAATACTCTTTAATGTCTTTACTTCTTCTTGCCAAGAATCAATTTTCTTTTCTTCTAAGGCTAAAGAATATAAAGCTAAACCGTAACGTGAAGCGACGTTTTCCATTATTATTTATCCATTTCCTTTATGAAGTCCTTAACGATACGAGCGTTATCTTTTTCATTAACTTCTCGTTTCAAAACTTCTTCTGAAGCCGCTAAAGCAACTGAAACCATCTCTTGACGGATTTCTTCCTTAGCTTCTTCTTTACTTCTAGCGATATCTTCCTCCGCTAGTGATTTCATCTTGTTAATTTCTAATCGTGTTTCTTCAAGCATTGCGCGTGAATTGTTATCCGCTGCTAATTTCGCTTCGGCGATAATATTGGCGGCTTCTTTCTTGCTAGCAATGATTGTTTCTTCACTTTGTGAAGCATTCTTTAAAGCTTGCGCTTTTGCTTCCTCTGCTTGTCTAATGTTTTCTTCGACATAATCAGCGCGCTTTTGGAGCATTTTACGCACTGGTTTATAAGCGACAAAGAAGATGACAAGAATCATCACAATGAGGGCACCGAGTTGGCAGACGAAAGACACCCAATTTGGAATTAGGTTTTCTCTAATGTAATCACCAACATTCATATCCGCTAGTGTGACTAGGTTAAACATGTGCTACCTCCTTTTAAATAACTATTTTGCGACGAAGATTAACAAAATCGCGATTAACAATGCGTAAATAGCGGTTGTTTCAACTAAGGAACAGCCTAAGATCATTGTTGTACGAAGTTTGCTATAGACATCTGGATTACGAGCAATACCATCCACGGCGTGACTGACGACAAAGCCTTCACCGATAGCACTTGGCATAACGGCTAACATGGTAATTGCGATGGCTAAGAATTTCATAGCTTCTGCTGTCATAATTTATTCTCCTTTCTTTAATGATTTTTATTCGAGATATTCCTCTGGTGCTTCTTGACCTACATATATCGCAGTTAAGGATATGAAAACTGTGGTTTGAATGAACCCAGAGAAGAGGTCGAAGTAAAGGTGTAAGATCCAAGCGATGAATGGAGCGAAGAATACTTCGTTCCAAGCTGAATCAATACTCGCAAACACCATTGCGGATAAATTTTGTAAGCCATAATAAACGATGTTCATTATGACGAATCCTGATAACGCGTTACCGAATAAACGGAGCGTTAAGGATAATAATGGAGCCCACATCGAAATCAAGTTAATTGGTAAGAAAAATGGAAGTGGCTCCACGTAGCGTTTGAAGTAACGAATTTTGTTATATTTGACCGCTGTCGCATGTATCAAGATAAAGGTTGATAAACCGAGAGATAATGGGACAGATAATGTGGTCATAGGTGCAGGTAAACCGGTTAAGCCAAAGATAAATGCCAAGAAGAGATAGACGGCGATAGCCATAATATAACCACCGAACATTCTGAATCTCTTTCCCAACAAACCTTCAGCGAAGTTTTCAAAGAAAGTCACTCCGATTTCCGCAACTAAAAGCATTCCTTTAGGTTTCTTTAAAGGGTCTTGGAAATGGGCTCTGATACCGATGTAGATAGCTAAAAGAATCATGATTAACATCACGATTAACGAACTAACAACGCCACCGGCTAAGTTAGTGGATTTTAATTGACTAACAATGTCCATCTTTCCTCCTTATCGATAAAGAAACGTGGATGACTAAGGGAATGAAATAGCCACCCGCTACTGCAAACAAATTGAAAGGTTTAACACCCTTTCCGTAATATAGCCAACCAACAAGAAACAATAATCCAGCGATTAAAAGCATCTTAATGGCGATGACAACTATGGTTAAAACCAATGATTGTTTGGCTTTTTCTTCGTTATTTACTAGTCCTAAGACTATATAAATAAGAATAGATAATGTCCCACCGAGTAGAATTCCTTGTGGAATTTCCATAAGTGAGAAGAAATAGAATGGTATGCACAAGACAAATAATCCGAGAACAACAATCGCGGACCAAAGAGCAACTTGATACTCAAGTCGTAACTGTGCATACCAATTTTTCATAAAAAACTATTTCACTTTGACGTATTTGAAGTTAGACACTAAGGCAATACCATCTTTGCATTTGAGTGTCACTTCACCATTGATTAATGGACGGATGTATTGACGGAATGATTCATCCATTCTAGTCGCGTCTTTCATCATGGATTGTGGGATTAAGCTAACAGCGTTAGCGACCTTAGATAAGTCTTCGAGTTCGAAGGAAATCATATAAGGCTTATTGCTTGTTCTCTTAAAGACGATCATCTTACCCGTTTCGCCATTTAATGCGGTTCTGACAGCGATTTCACCAGTTTTGATGGCTTCTTCACGGTCAACCTTGGAGATGAATACTGGGCAAGCACGTTGCGTGAGTGATAATTCGACTGCACGTGTTGGAAGATTTAATTTGTCTTCGACGATGTGGCATAATTCTGTAGCCGCACCACCTAATTGTGCGTGTCCGAATCCGTCAACACGGACGTTGGACATGTCGCGTGGAATTTGTAAACCTTCGGAGATACAAATCATCGCATAGCCTTCACGTTCATAAACGGCTTTGACATCCGCGAGGAATTGATCTAAATCGAACTTATTTTCTGGTAAGTAGAATAAGTGTGGTCTGTTGTTTTCTGGTAAAACGTCTGGTGCTGCTGTTAACCAACCAGCGTCACGACCCATAATTTCCACAATGTGGACTTTGCCAACTTTGAAGCAGCAAGCGTCTTTAATTAAGGCGTTGACTGTGTTGATGACAAATTTTGCACAGCTTGGGAAACCTAAGGAGTGGTCTGTCGCCGCTAAGTCGTTATCAATTGTTTTTGGAACACCGACGACAACGATGTCTAAACCTAATTGTTTGACGAGTAATGATAACTTGTAACAAGTATCCATTGAGTCATTACCGCCATTGACGAAAACGTATTTAATTTCGTGTTTTTGTAAGTTCTCAATAATCTTGGCGTAAAGTGGATCATTAATGTCCTTAGGAAGTTTTCTTCTTGTAGTACCTAAGATGCTACCTGGTGTTTGAAGTAACAATTCGATTTGTTCTTCATCTTCTTGACCGATGTCGATTAGATCGTCATCGATAAGACCTTCGATTCCATGGACAGAACCGTAGATGTGGGTAATCTCGTCAGGATGTCTTTTAGCTTCCTTAATGGCACCATAAAATGAGGTATTAATTACGGAAGTTGGTCCACCTGATTGGATATAAACCATGTTTTTCATATTAAAAAGCTCCTTTTTAAACCAAAATAATTATCTCAATATTCTTTTGAATATTCAATAAAAACAGGCCGAATCGAACTTTCCATCATTTTTGCGATGAAAATTTACGTATTTAAGAAATAACCTACTCTAATTGTTTTTGATTGGTGAAAATTCAACGTTTTTTCAGCCATTTAAAATAATCCCAAAATAATGAGATTTCATCTAATTAAATATAATTCTCATTTTTTGTTTGATATAATATCAAGGGTATCGTAAAATCATAATGCTCAATTGAAAGGAGAACAATATGTCATTCAATGTTACTTTTAACAAGGAAACAAAAACTTACGACAAGCCAGTATCCGTTTTAGAGATAGTTGGTAATGATAAGGACATTATCTGTGCATACGTTAATAGACGTGTTCGTGAATTAACATATGTCATTGATAAGGATTCCGAGGTTGTCCCACTTACATGTAAAGATCGTGACGCCAAACCATCATACGAAGCATCCCTTCGTTTCTTAGTGGCTATGGCAATGCACAATATCAGACCAGATTTAGAAATCCGTTTCTCTTATAACATTTCCCGTTCTATCTTCATGCAAATCTTAACACCAAATATGCATAGTAATATGCAAATGGTCAGAGACCTCGAAGAAGAAATGAAGAAAATCGTTGCTGCGGATTTACCATTAGTAAGAAATATCGTCAACAAAGAAGAAGCTGCAAGAATCTTCACAAAAGAAGGCTTCCAAGACAAAGTTAACATCTTACAATATCGTCCTGAAAAGACCGCACACATCTACACATGCGGTAGCTACAAGAACTATATGTATAACCGTATGGTTCCATCCACAGGCTATATTACAAAATGGAATCTCAAGTTCTATCACCCAGGCATCATCATTCAATATCCACGTCCAGAAGTCGGTGGCGAAATCCCACCATTCGAAGATGCTCCAACCTTTGGTAAAACACTTAAGACAGCGCACCTTTGGGCGAAATCAACAGGATGCGATACCATTTATGGTATTAACAAGAGAATTGAAACAGATGGTCCAATCGATTTCATCACATTATGTGAACAAAAACACAATCGTCAACTTTGTGAATTAGGACAAATGATTGAAGAAGACAAAGAAAACATCCGTTTAATTTGTATCGCTGGTCCTTCTTCCTCTGGTAAGACAACATTTGCTAACAGATTAAGAATTGAACTCTTATCTCGTGGTCTCAATCCAATCCGTATTTCTATGGATGATTACTACTTACCAAGAGATCAAGCTCCAAAAGATGAAGATGGCAATCCAGACTTAGAAGACGTCAATGCGTTAGACATCAAATTATTTAACGAAAATATGGCGGACCTCATCGCTGGTGAAACAGTCCAACTTCCAAAATTCGATTTCAAACTCGGACACCGTGTTCCAGGTAGAACATTAACAGTACCAAGTGAACAACCAATCATCATTGAAGGCATTCATGCCTTAAATGAAAAGATGACTTCCTCAATTCCAAGTCACCAAAAGTTCAAGATCTTCATTGCTCCACAAGCGCAAGTGAATATCGATAATCATAACCCATTATCCTTAACAGACTTACGTTTATTAAGAAGAATTATTCGTGACTATCGTACACGTAATGCTTCCGCAGTCGACACCATCAGTATGTGGGCCAGTGTTCGTAGAGGTGAATTCAAATCTATCTACAACACACAAGAAGGCGCAAACTATGTCTACAATTCCTTCTCCGCATTCGAATTATGTGCGGAAAAGAAATATGCAATGCCATTACTTGAAAACATCGATACTGAAAACGAATACTTCCCAGTTGCTGAAAGATTAATCAGAATGCTCAAATTCTTCGATGATCTTCCAGATGAATGGGTCCCATGCAACTCCATTATCCGTGAATTTATCGGTGGAAGCTGCTACGAAGACTAATCGTTAAGTAAAAGAAAAAAGTGCAACATCAAGTTGCACTTTTATTTTATTTATAAAATAATTATTTCTTTCTTTGCTGCCATTGTTTGAATTGGGCAACTTCTCTTTTATGGATATTAACGAGTTGTGCGTAATAGACACTTCTCATATCTAGATATCTCTTCATTTGTTCTTCGCTCATATTCTTCGCAAATAAAGATAAGAAGACTTTTTCTAAACGGAAGAAGGATTCATATAAAGAGAGCAAGGTAATAAAGAAGAAATATTCCTTATTAGAATAAATAAGCATTGGAGTGCTATGAATGATTTCACTCGACATTTCGTATCTAGAAGCATACATCGATAAACCAGCAAGTTTTTCTAAGCCATCTCTAAAGTTGAGTTTGAAACTTTCATCTTCTTTGACGCCTGGAATATCGTATAACCAGCCGTATTCAATGTATTTTTTAATGTCTTTACTCTTTAAGTTAAGAAGGCGCATTTCTTCCTTCATCGCGTTAAAAATGCGTGTTCCTTTTTCATCTTCTGTATCACCGTTTTTAAAGACAATACCGTATTGCATATGAATGAGATAACGATTGATGAGAGGATCTTTATACTTGTCTAAAAGCAAAAGTGTACATTCACATTCATGAAGAGTTCTCCAATTTGAGAAAGCTTCAGTCTCATAACCCTCGGTAATAAGTTGTAAAATACAACGGGAAATAGAAACGGATTTGATGAGCAAATCGGTCACTAGTGTCTGCTTTGGGTCGTTCTTTTCGTAGGTTGAAAGAATATTGAGCATAAAGTTCAAATATAGGTTCAATGAAGACACCGGTGGAATGAACTTGTTCGCGAGCTTTCTTTCGGCGTGGTTGAACATGGATAAACTGAGATATTTATCACTGACCACCGAGGCCATAGAAGTGATGTATTTTTCGTCACCCGCCATCGCAGCTTTTTCTTCTTCGGTTTTGCCTTGGTTTGTGTAGGCGTATTCGCCAACACAATAGTAAATGATTTCGAATGGATTAACGTTTCCAAGGCGTGGGAAAAGACCGCTTTCGATGAGACCTTGAATTCCCTCGTTTGCGGTTTCATAGATTTGATAGACAACATCGCGGTTAATATTCTCAGAATTACTGAGTGCTTGGATGACGGCATCGAACTGTTGTCTACTTAAAATAGTAAAGTTTGCCATACTATTTCACCTCCTGGTATAGGTAGGTTAACCTATTATTTGAACATCCTCGTGGCTTGGACGGCTTTTAACCAGCCAGAATATTTCTCGTTAATCTTCTCTGTGGACATTTGTGGTTTGAAGATTGCTTGATATGAATGGATGGATTTAATCTCCGCTAAATCTTTGTAGAAACCACTGGCTAAACCCGCTAAATAAGCAACGCCTAAGGCTGTTGTTTCTAAGCAAGTTGGAAGCATGATATCAGTATTTAAAATATCGGATTGGAATTGCATTAATAATTTGTTCTTTGTGGCGCCGCCATCGACTTTGAGATTCTTTAAGGAACCGTTGGTTTCTTTTTTCATAATTTCAAAGACGTCTTTGCATTGATAAGCAATAGCTTCTAAACACGCTCTAATGAAATGGTTTTTGGTTGTGCCACGGGTAATGCCAAAGGCAGAGCCTCTTGCATCATCATCCCAGTATGGAGTTCCTAAACCAACGAAAGCTGGAACGAAATACATACCATTTGTATCTTTAACTTCCGCAGCAAATTTTTCACTTTCTGCAGCGTCATGAAGCATTCTCATTTGATCTCGTAACCATTGGACAACTGCGCCGCCTACGAAGACGGAACCTTCTAAGGCATATGTGACTTTATCACCGATTTGCCATGCGACAGTGGTTAATAAACCACTCTTCGATAAAACTGGCTTATTTCCGGTATTTAAAAGCATAAAGCAACCTGTGCCATATGTGTTCTTACTTTCACCTGGTTCGAAGCATGTTTGACCGAATAATGCGGCTTGTTGGTCACCGGCTACACCACAGATTTTCACTTTGTTAGAGAAGAATGTTGCCACACCGTATTGATAAGATGATGGGCAGACCTTTGGTAACATGGATTTTGGAACGTTGAATAATTTTAATAATTCATCATCCCATTTATTTGTATTGATGTTATATAACATTGTTCTACTGGCATTTGTGACATCAGTAGCGTGAACTTTGCCTTTTGTCATCTTAAAGATGAGCCAGGAGTCCACTGTGCCAAATAATAATTCACCTGCTTCTGCGCGTGCTTGTCCATTTGGAACGTGGTCCAAAATGAATCTCACTTTGGATGCGGAGAAATATGGATTAATTAATAAGCCAGTTTTCTTGTGGATCAATTCTTTCTTGTCCTCGAATCTATCACAGATGTCCGCGGATTGACGTGATTGCCATACGACTGCGTGATAAACTGGTAAACCAGTTTTCTTATCCCAAACAATCGCAGTTTCTCTTTGGTTGGTGATTCCGATAGAATCAACGCTTTCCATCGTCACGTTCGCTTTAACCAAAACTTCGTTAACGACATCAATGACGGAAACCCAGATGCCTAACGCATCTAGTTCCACCCAACCTCTATGAGGGAATAAGCATTCGATTTCTCTTTGAGCAATGGAACAAATATGTCCATCATAGTCAAAAAGAATCGCACGGCTTGATGTGGTACCTTGGTCAATAGAAAGAATGTACTTTTTCATATTATTTTCCTTTCGTACGGAATAATCTTTCGATATCTTCAATTTCCTTTGGAATTTCGATTGATAATACTTCTGCGGAAGATTCGTGAATTAAAACATCATCTTCGATGCGGACACCGATTCCTAAATCAGCGAAGTATAAACCTGGTTCAACAGTAATAACGTTGCCTTCTTCTAGTGGTTTTTCTCTATTAGAAGCATCGTGAGTGTCTAAACCGAGATGGTGACTAACGTTATGGAAATAGACTTTGATGATATCATCATCTTCATCTAATAAATCTAAACGGACACATTCATTCTTTAAGAATGTTTTTGCATATTCTTGTAAATCAGCGATGGTTAAACCAGCGTGAGCGTATTCAATAACCGCTTTGTTGCAGTTAAGAACAGCTTCGTAAATTTGTTTTCCTTTACCGGTAAATACACCATCGACTGGGAAGGTACGGGAAATATCAGCGCAATAACCATTGCTCTTATATCCGAGATCAAAGAGGATTAAATCACCACTTCTCACCGCACAGTTTTGTGTTGGGTAATGTAAGCATGTCGCATTCTTACCTGACGCAATAATTGTGGAGAATGCTAATTTGCTTCTATTTTGACTTCTTCCGAAGAATTCAAATTCATCAGCGAGTTCATATTCCATTAATCCTGGACGTAATGAGAGGATTAATTTATTAATGCCTAAGTTTGTCGCCGCAATGGCGTCTTTAATTTGTTCAATTTCAAATTGAGATTTGACCATTCTTAAGGATGTGATGAATGGTTTGATATCTAATGTTGAAAGTTGAGGATATTTCGCTTCGAGTTCATCGCGTAGCATA
>JAFZRR010000022.1 GCA_017619815.1 Bacilli bacterium
ATTTCCACGGAAGATTTTACTCTCCATATATGTTCCTGTTGTTAAGATGACTGCTTGAGCAGTGTATTCGTTTCCGAGTTCAGTCTTAACACCAAAAACATGTTTATCATCATGTAATAGGGAAACAACTGTTTCTTCTTTAACAGTTAAGTTTTCAGTATTTAACGCTAATTGTTGTAAATAATCTGGGTATTCTAATTTATCTTGTTGCGCGCGTAAACATTGGACACCAGGACCCTTACCAGTATTTAACATTTTCATTTGTAAATAATGGTGGTCAGCAGCTTTGCCCATCATACCGCCTAAAGCATCGATTTCTCTAACGACAATACCTTTTGCGGATCCACCGATTGATGGATTACATGGCATATTGCCCATTTTCTTAATGTTAATGGTGCACAAAAGAGTCTTATGACCCATATGAGCACAAGCGAATGCGGCTTCTAAGCCAGCATGTCCACCACCAACTACTATTACTTCGTAATCCATTAACCGACACTACCTTCCATGTCCATTTTAATAAGTTGATTTAATTCAACTGCATATTCCATTGGGAGTTCTTTAGCGAATGGTTCAATGAATCCCATAATAATCATTTGCGTAGCTTCTTTTTCACTGATGCCACGGCTCATTAAATAGAAGAGTTGTTCTTCACTGATTTTACTAACTGTAGCTTCATGTTCGATAAAGCTAGTATTATTTCTCACTTCATTAGTAGGAATAGTGTCGCTCTTAGACATGTTATCTAAGATCAATGTGTCACATTCAACGTGGCTCTTACAGTTAGTAGCATTTTCTGTATGTCTGACTGTGCCGCGGTAATTAGCGACGCCTCCATTCTTCACGATTGATTTTGAAATAATTGTACTAGTCGTATCTGGTGCTTCGTGAATCATACGGCTACCAGCATCTTGAAATTGATTCTTTCCAGATACCGCGATAGAAATACATGTACCTTTAGCGCCTCTACCTTTTAAGATACAGGCTGGATATTTCATATTCATCATGCTACCGATGTTACCATCAACCCATTCCATAGTGGCGTTTTCATAGCAAACAGCCCTTTGGGTGACTAAATTAATGATGTTGGTAGACCAGTTTTGAATTGTTGAATAACGGCACTTAGCGCCTTTTAAAACAACGATTTCAACAACACCGGAGTGTAATGATTCTTTGCTATATGCTGGAGCGGTACATCCTTCGACATAATGGATATCTGCTCCTTCATCAACAATAATTAAAGTTCTTTCAAATTGACCGGACTTTTCATTATTGATACGGAAGTAACTTTGAAGTGGCTTATCTAAGTGAACTCCTTTAGGAACATAGATAAATGATCCACCTGACCAACAAGCTCCATTTAAAGCGGAGAATTTGTTATCAGCGATAGGGACCACTGTGCCAAAGTATTTTTTAAATAATTCTGGGTAAAGCTTTAATCCCATATCTGTAGATAAGAAGATAACACCTTTTTCTTCAATCTCTTTGAGCATGTTATGGTAGACAACTTCAGATTCATATTGTGTAGTGACACCAGAAAGATATTTTTGTTCTGCTTCTGGAATACCTAATTTTGTAAATGTATTTTTGATAGTTTCTGGAACTTCATCCCAGCTTTGTGTTTCACCTTGTGCCACACGATGGAAATAAGTAAAAGAATCAAAATCCATAAAGGAAAGATCTGGTCCATACTTTGGCATAGGCATAGCCTTGAATGCTTTTAAGGCTTTAAGTCTAAATTCAAGCATCCATTCAGGCTCGTTTTTTAGACGAGAAATCTCTCTTACGACATCTTCGTTTAAACCTTTTGGAGTTTTAACGATAGAGACATCTTTATCTTTAAAGCCGTATTTATAATCATCTTGGAATTTAATATCTTTTGGACTCATATTATTTTCCTTTCAAAATAGCATCCGCGGCATTCCATCCAATAGTGGCGCATCTAATTCTTGCGGCTTGTTTAGAAGTATTGATGAAAACAATAGCTTCCTCTAAAACTTCTTCATCGAATGGTTGTTCGTGAATCATATTGTCATATTGTTTGATGATGTTTTTGGCTTCATCAGTTTTCTTGCCTTTTAACAAATCACACATAATATCTGTACTAGCAGTAGAGATGGTACAAGCGACGCCGTCAAAGCAGGCATCAGTGACGACATCATTTTCAATCAATAAGAAAATATTTAAATCATCAATGCAATTGTCGGAGTGCATGTGGATTTGAGTAAATTTATCAGAAGTTGGTTGATGCTTATTCAAAGGATTGCTGTAATGATCCATGATAATTGAACGCATCATATCATTAGTTAAAGTAAGCATCTAAGATATCTCCTCCGTTAATAAGAGCATCGACAAAGGCATCGATGTCTTCTTTAGTTGTATATAAATATGTGGACATTCTACATGTCGCAGGAGTGCCTAAAAAATCGTTCAAAATTTTGGCACAATGTTGGCCACTTCTGATCGCGATTCCTTTGCTGTTTAAAAGGGTCGCTTCATCTTGGGCAAAAACACCTTTTTTGTTGAAAGCAATGATGCCATTTCTTGAATTTTTATTATAAATAACTATATCATCACATTTTTCAAGTTTTGAAATCGCATAATCGCATAATTCTTGATCATGTTTATGGATATTTTCGATACCAATTTCGAGTAAAAATTCGACCGCCGCTTTAAAGCCACAAATACCTTCAAGATTGAGGGTTCCAGCTTCAAATCTCATCGGTGGTTCGTATGGTACCATTTCGATATTTTTATTAAAGGAAACATTCATTCCTCCTCCAACAAAATATGGCCACATTTGTTTGAGCAATTCATATTTACCCACCAAGCAACCAACACCGGTTGGACCACACATTTTGTGAGAAGAGAATGTTAAGAAATCAATGTCGCTATCTTTAAAGTCGATTGGCATATGTGGAACAGATTGAGCTCCATCCACAACCAGGACTGCGCCATTTTCATGAGCAACTTTAGCAAATGATTTAACATCAACAACATTGCCTAAAACATTACTGACTTGAGCAATAGAAACGATTTTTGTTTTTTTGGTAATTACTTTTTGAAGATTCTCAACTGTTAATCTTCCTTCTTTATCTAAAGGAATGAATTTAATAACCGCGCCTGTTAAATGGCTTATTTCATACCAAGGTAATAAATTGGAAGCATGTTCCGCTTCTGAAACAATGATTTCATCATCTTTCTTTAAGAATTGGAAACCATATGACATAGCAATAAGGTTTAAAGACATTGTGTCACCAGAAGTAAAGACTACTTCGTTAGGTTCAGAATTAACGAGCTTAGCAACGACTTTTCTAGTTTCTAAAACTTTCATATCCATATTGAAGAGTAAATCATAGTCTCCTCTATGGCTGTTTGCGGTTTCATTACATAAGTAATTGTTAATAGCATCAATCACACATTGTGGTTTTAATGTTGTGGAAGCATTGTCCAAATATACAAGTGGATGACCTTGCATGATTTTGCCATTTAGCATTGGGAATTGTTCACGTATTTTTTTAACATCGTACATATTACATTTTCCCCTCGATCAAATTAATGATTTCTTCTTTATATTCTTCGTCTTCAAAACCTTTAATAATTGGTTTTAAATAACCAAAGGTAATGAGGCGTTTTGCTTCATCTTCAGTTAAGCCGCGTGAGGTTAAATAAAAGATGTGTTCATCATTTATTTTTCCGACCACTGCGGCATGGCTTGCTTCAACATCGTTTTCGTCGATTTTTAAAACTGGTTTAGCAATACCATTTGAGTTCTTATCAAAGACCATAATCTTAGCGTTTTGGTGAGCTTTAGATCCGTGCATTCCATTGGAGATTTTTCCAATACCTGCGAACACGAGTTTGGCTTCATCACGAACAACGCCATAGTTATCCATCTTTGAATATGTATTAAGAGCGTTGTGATAAATATTCACTGCGAACTCTTTATGTTCATTCTTTTCAGTTAAGGAGGCTAAATGCCATCTGCAGATTGCACCTTCTCCATTAAGATTAACGGTGATATCTCCCTTACAATCAGATGTGATAAAATCCGCAAAATATGTAGTAAATGTACTATTTTTAGCAACATCTGCGGTAATTTTTAGGTCTTTTTTGTCAAAATGCATCAATGAAGCAACATTGACATTCACGTTTTCCGGAACATCAAAATGAACTTCTTCGACATTCTCGTAATTAATCAAAAGAAAATCAAAATCTAAGCCATCTTGAATAGCAATCTCGATTTTTCCTGTCTTCTCTTTTAAATCCAATAAGAAATATTTGGAAGAAGATTCCAAGACTAAATATCTATTAAGGTTTTTATCGTAATTAGGAACGATTCTTTCCATTATTTAATTGCTTCCTTCACACCACAAGTTCCAATAGAAACTGTGTTCATATTATTTTCATCTTTTGTAATTTCGATACCGAGTTCAGTTTTGATGAATTCATACCCTGTTTGGTCGATGCGTTTGATGTATTTTGGATCACCATCAATGGCCACTTTTCCGTTCACTATGACAACCGCTCTTGTAGGTTGAATTAAATCGAACAATCTGGCGTAGTGAGAAATGACCATAAATCCCATACCTGTAGCTTGTAATTTTTTGATGGTGTCAGCGACCACTTGGATAGCGTCAACATCTAAGCCAGAATCGATTTCATCAAGCATAGCGATTTTTGGATTTAAGAGTAAGAGTTGAAGGATTTCATTTCTCTTCTTTTCACCACCAGAAAAGCCTTCATTTAGGGATCTAGTAGCTAAGTCAAAAGGCATCTTTAATTCTTTTGTAGCGCCATCAAGTGACTTATAAAATTTATAAGTACTCACTGGTTTTTCGTTCCTTGAATTGACTGCAGCGCGTAAGAAATCACTGTTGATAACACCAGGAATTTCACTTGGGTTTTGCATACCGAGGAATAAGCCTTTTCTCGCTCTTTCATCAGTGGTCATCTCAAGAAGATTTTCATCATCTAAAAAGATACTGCCTTCTGTGACGATATATTTGGGATGTCCCATAATAACATTTAATAAAGTAGATTTACCGTGTCCGTTAGGTCCGAGAACCGCGACGGTTTCGCCTTCATTGATAACTAAGTCGATTCCTTTGAGAATTTCCTTACCCTCAACTTCGGCGTGTAGGTTTTTAATAACAAGTTTTGACATAACTCTTTACCTCAAATCGCACCTATTCTACAAAGTAAGAAATAACAATGCAACAAATACGATAAAGAAATTACCTCAAAAACCTCAATTGGGTGCTTACTAAGTAAAAGTCTTAATTAGTTGTTGCATTAAAAATCAATAATATTTAGAATATTAACGCTATATTTCAGTAAAAGGAGTACGAAAAAACATGAAAAAAAGTAAACTAAAAATTGCATTAGTTACTAGTTTCATTGCTTCTATGGCGTTATCCGCTTGTGGTGCTAAAGTCACAAAAAGTGATACAGATTTAGTGAACTTCAAAGCGTATGACGGAGAGACCGATTTAGCAATCTCTATTGATGAAATCTATAAAGATTATATGAAGTCCTCCAGTGGTATTTCTAAATACTACGATCAAGTCTTAGAAGTCTTAATTCGTAATGCTTTCCAAAAAGACAAAACGGGAACAGGTGAGTATTTTGGAAAAGGCATTAAATTAAAGAAGAATTACAACAAGATTCTCAGTGAAGCGAGAGACAGTGTTAAAGGCCAAAAGGATGTTGCGAAAGAAAACGCAAAAACCAACGGTACCAACTATTCCACAGAATGGAAAGCCGTCTTGGCCGAAAAGGGAGTTAAGGACGAAGAAGAACTTCTCCAATACTTCATTTATAAATTAGAAAAAGAAGAAATCGAAGATTGGTACTTCGACAATCACGAAGAAGAAATCAAAAAAGAATACTTAGGCGTTGCCGCTGATGGCACAGCCACAAAAGATAAAGTTTCTTCCAGATTCCCATATCACGTCCGTCATATCTTAATTAAAGTTGAAGACGGTTCTAATGATTATGTCCGTGGTACAATCTCTGCTGATCAAGCTAAAGCTATCTCAAAGACAGTTGAATTATTAGCTCAAGGAACATTATCCTTCGGTGAAGTCGCTGCTATGAAGAGTGAAGACTCCTCAGGTAGTTCTTATGGTGATGTCGGTATCATGACAAATGCTATTTCCAGTGGAAAATTAGGCATGGTCAATGAATTCCAATTAGGTATCTACGCATACGACGCCATTAACTATCACACTGCTTTAAATACTGGAGCAGATGCGAAGCCAACAATCCTCGCTAAAGGCTTAGGATTAGATAGAAATGTTAAAGATAAAGATGGCGATGAATGGTCAGTCGAAAATTACTTTGATGGTGCAATTCAAGAAATCCCATATTCCGTTTTCGTGGAATTAGGTGATGTCGCTGATTTAGAAAATAACGAAGTAACTGGTTTACCAGTTGAAGATGGCAAAGCCGCTATCTATCCAAGAAACTTATTATGGAATAGATACTTAAATAACCATGGCATCTTTGTTATAACAAACAGTGAACGCGGTAACATCGTTAACGCAGGCTCTTCAGGTGTTGAAGAAATCGATGTCAACTCTGGTGAATACTATGACAGCGAAACCGTTACATTAAAAGATGGCTCCACAAAAGCAATCAATTATGGCAAAGATGAAAACGACAATATTTCATTACAAGGTTTCAATAGAAGTAACCTCAAAGTTAAAGATGGATTTATCACCGGTAAGAAGAAAGTCTTAGCTGATGAACAAGGCAACGTTATCATTGGTGTCCGTTCTGAATTCGGTATCCACTTAATGATCGTTCAAAAATCCATTTATGAATTTAATCAAACACTTCCAACATTGGAACAATATTACACAACTGCAGTTCCCGGCAGTAAAGACGGTAAATATCCACAAGATGCAGATGGCAATGATTTAAATACATATGTCAACTTCATCAATACCGTTAAAACAACAGATTACAAAACACGTGCAGATGACGTGAGAAGTAAAATTAAAGGCTTTGATAGCACATATGACTATCGTTTATACGAAGACCTCGTCGCGGCTTCAGGTGTTGATAGAAACAACGAAACCACAAAAGAAGTCTTAGAATTAATCGAAGATTATATCGATCTTCAAAGAACAAAGAACGAAGATGCTCAAGAAGAAGGAATGCAAGAAGTTTGGCAAACATATGTCGACTTACTCGAAACACAAAAATTCTATAGACACGAATTAGAGCGTATCATTCCTGAAGGCTGTAAGATTGCATTTACAAAATCAACCTTAACAGAAGCCGAAAAAGCAGCTTACGAAGAAGGAGGAAGATGCTATGTCAAATAAGAGTATTAAAAAAGTCTTAGCAGTTGCTCTCCTTTCTGCAATGGGTTTAGTGGCTTGTAACGATAAAATCCAAGCAAAGCCAACCAACTACAACGAACCAATTATTACATTTACTGAAGAAGGCGACGAAGTTTACAACAACTTAGTCAGTATTATTGATGATGCATATCGTGATGGCACACTCGCCAGCGCGGTCTTAGACAAAATCCTTTATGTCTACGCAAACAGCGTGTTTGGTGCATACAACCGTGCCGTCACACCTGCACCAGCAGAAGATGATGTCACATTAGAAGAAGCCGCAGCCGACGTCGAAGCACACAGTGCCGACTTAGCCAACGCGACAGTTGCTAAAAAATTCTTAGAAAAACATAAAGCTTATTGGACACTTGATGACGAAGGCGAAAGAAAAGCCGATGATGCAGAATTCAGAAGAATTACTGCTAAATGGCAAACTATCGAAGATAGAATTTCTAGATCCTTATACTCCGAAATCAAGGGCGGAAGCTTCAATAATGACTTCGGATATTTCTCTGAAGTTAAATACTTAAAAGACTTAAGAGGTAACCTCTATAAAGTCGCAGATGCCTATGATGCCGCATTCACAGGCGCAACCACAGAAGATGACGAAGTCGTTATCACACCAGATGTTGATGAAGAAAACGTTTGGGTTGAAGACGGTGGTTACTTACATAGAGAATTCTTCCAAGATAAAGAAAAAGGTTACACCTACATCGAAGATGAAATCGTTCCAGCAACTTATAGAACATTATTAGTTGAACAATACTTAGTGGAAGAATCCTATAACAACTTAGGTCGTAGCTCCGCTAGAAAGATCAATGTCTTAGCCATCAGCGATAACTCTAACAGTGATACCGCTGCTAACTACTTAATGAAATACTTCGTTAGAGAAAAAATCTCTAAAGGCGAACAAATCACATTAGAAGATTTCAAACAAGTCTCCAATGCGATGAAAGGTATCTTTGATGCCAAGAGTGTCTCAACATTAGAAGATAACGATGTCAACACTATGCTCGAAGACATCAATACTAACTACCCACAATATGCGGGTGCATTCGAATACAAAACATTCACTGGTTATGATGGCAAAACATATAACTATTACAATGGCACCGATTACGGTGACATGATGAAGAACTTCGAAAAGATTAAAAAGGATATCAACTTAACTGATTCCGCAGTCGAAAGTGACTTCACAAATAGTTACACATGGGATGCTTCTAAAGGTTTAGAAAAGAAAAAGAACGAAATCAAAACCAAAGACTACACAGTTGATGGTTGGTACAGTGAGTCTAATGGTTTAGGTGATTTACCAGATACCATTAAATCCAGATTATTCAACATCGGTGTTGCTAACGTCTTAGATAGCGATTACGCAGATCGTTGGGATGCTTCTAAACCAGCTGGTCAACAATATGATGCGTCTGTCGATACTTCCAAATTAGTGGCCAAGATCAATGGTAAATTCTACCTCAAGGTTGCTAGTAAGGAATCCGGTGCTCAACCAGAAGATGATATCTTATTCAAGGTTGATGGCAAATATTACATCATCCAAATTGAAGAAGCTGTTTCCGGTTCTAAATTAGCCAAAGACTCTGACATTTATGAAAGAGACGAAGCTAACCCAGATAGAAAACAAGAAATCATCAACGAAGTGGCACGTGTTGTCGCAAGTAAAGATACGTATCAAACCTTATCTACCAAACATTGGTTAGAACAAGCAGCGATTAAGTATCACGATACAAAGATTTACGAATACTTCAAAGATAACTATCCAGAATTATTCGATTAATCTTTTATAGGAAAAATTGTCAGGAGGTCTAAACAACCTCCTTTTTCCTTTATATAATATATATAAATAAGATATTAGAGGTGATACTATGCACGAAAAAGATGTATTTTGCAAAATCGTTGATGGAGAAATACCTTGCTATAAATTATATGAAGACGATGATGTCTTAGCATTTCTTGATATTTCTCAAGTGACTAAAGGACACGCTTTAGTAATTTCTAAGAAACACTACGAGAATTTCTTAAGCACTCCACAAGAAGTGATGCACAAAGTTATGGATGTCGCTCAAAGAATTGGACAAGTGTCAATTAAGCTTTTGGGCGCTAAGGGAGTTAATATTCTATCTAACTGCTATAAGGAAGCGGGACAATCCGTTATGCACTTCCACGTCCACGTTATCCCTCGTTATGGAGATGGCGAAGGCTTCGAGATTAGTATGAAAGATAATTCCAAAGGACTTAATCTTCCTGCTATTGCAGAACAGTTCAAAAATAACTTATAAAATAAGCAAAAAGAAAAGCACCATCGCGGTGCTTTTTTCTTTTATTCTTTTGGTTTATAGATACATCTATTATCAAGTGGATAAACCTTTTGGGAGAATTCACCTGGATTCACTCCTTCAAGGGCTTTTTCCACGATGACCATCTTACTATCTAAATTATCAATTAATGATAATAATAGAGCTTCTTTGGTCATTGGTAACACTGGGGAACCAAATTCATTACTACCATGATGGCTTAAGACCATATGTTCAAGTAATAATGGAACTTCACTTGTAATCTTAAGTCCTTCCGCGGCTCTTCTGATTTCACTAACCATAATTGAGATATGACCAAGTAATCTTCCTGTTAAGGAATACTTATAAACAATCGGTCCTTCAAATTCGATGGTCTTACCCATATCGTGAAGAAGAATACCCGTTAATAAGATATCTTTATCAACGTTTGGATAATAGTTAGCTAAATAGACACCGAGATCCGCCATCGAGACGGTATGCATTAATAATCCAGAACCATAATCATGATGGACACTCACTGCCGCGGGATATTCAAATAGATTTGGAGATAATCTTTTGATTTCATAATCTAATATCTTTCTGCAGTCTTCATTTTTAATGCTTTCCACATGTGCGTTAAATCTAGCAATTAATTCTTCTTTAGGAACTGGAGGTTGTTTAATAAATTTAACAATATCAATATCCTTTGGATCCACGACTTCTCCAGAAAGGATTTTTACTTGTAAAGAATCTTTATATTTAAGAACTTCCGCATCGATATATACGACATTACCTTGAGCGTATATACTTTCATCTTCTACACTTGCTTCCCATTTCTTTCCGTTCACTGTGCCAGAAGCATCTTTGAGTTCAAGGTTCATATATGCACTACCTTGGTTGTTTACACACTTCGCACTGCTATTAACTAAGAATTGTCCAGAGATATGTTCTCCGTCTTTAAATTCAATAATCATTTTCACCATAATATTTCTCCCATCTAGATAAAATATCTTTTGTTTTATAACCTTTACTTCTTAAGAAGGTCACTACTTTATTCTTAAGTTCATATCCTTCGTATTTATTTTTATATCTTAAATATGTCTTATCAAAATCTTTCTTTAACTTATCTAACTCTTCTTTATCATTTGGTTTAGATAAGTGATTGAGTGTTTCCAGCACGACATCATTATCAAATCCTAAAGATAATAAATTACGATAGATATGTTGTTTCTTTTGTTCGTAAGAATACTTCGCGTATTTCTTCTCTAATTTATTTAAATTATTAAGAGCTTTCTTCTTTTCTACGTTATAGGGGAAGGAGATACGAGAGAGGTTTTCATTAAATACCCCTTTATTGGCCAAATCAGCGATTATTTTGTTTTTCCCGATATTTCTTTCATTCCCGTACTCTATCGTGTCTAAAATGAGCATTTTATCATTGATAAGATCATTGCTCTTTAAAACTTTGATGACTTGGTCCACAGCGGACTTATTCGCATCTTCTTTTGCATATAATTTTTCTCTCATCTTCCATTCGGAATAATGTTTCTTCTTTAATAAAGAGATGGCGTATTTCATTAAAGAAGCAGAAGCATTAAAAGTGGTTAATTCTTTTATTTGTTTGTTATCTAAGGTTTTACCTTCATATAAATAAAAGTTTCCCATCACTTCTGGGACTAAAGTTAATTTGCTTTTATCACTAAAAGAGATAACGACGTTCTTTTTATTTATTTTTAATTTAATAATTGTTTTACCAGAACTTTTTGAGGGCACGGTTATATACCTCCATGATGTTCTCATAAAATTTATCAATTGAATATATATCTACGACTTTATAAGAATTGCTAATTATTTCTTTTCTTCCTTCTTCACTTAAAGCGAAGATTCTTTCACTTTTCTCAACGAAAGATTCTTCATCTGTAAAGAAGAAACCATTATATCCATCCATAATGGTATCTGCGAGGTTAGTGTCAAATCTCGCTAAAACGATTGTGCCACTAGCCATGGCTTCCATAAATGTTAAACCTTGTGTCTCTGTGATAGAGGCGGAAGTATATATATCAGCGAGATGATAATAGAAAGGAACTTCACTCGCAGGAACTTTACCAATAAAGTCCACTTTATCAGAGATATGTAATTCATGAACTAATAATTCTAATTCCGGTCTTTGTGGTCCATCCCCTACCACTAACATCTTGGTATCAACATCAGGATGTTTTTCTAAAAATGACGCAAAGCCACGGATAGAATAATCCATGCTCTTTTCTTTAGCGACACGTCCTAAAAGAAGAAAGACTTTGGTGTTTTCTCCAATACCATGTTCTTCTTTAAATTTCTTTTGTCTTTCTTTATCGATATTCTTTTCATCAAATAAAGAGAAATCAATTCCAGTAGGAACGACATTGATATAAATATCACTACCGATACTTCTCATATATTCTTTGGTCTTAATGGATGGAGTGATGAATTCTGTACAATTCTTCGCAATCGTTCTAGCATATCCTCTTAAGACTTTTTTACCCACTCTATCCATGAGTCCATGGACGACATAATATGTATAGTCTTCATAAGCGGTGTGATATGTATAGACAAGCGGAACATTGAGTTGTCTGGCCGCAATCTTCGCGAATTGACCAATACCGACATCGGTTTGGTTATGAATTAACTCAACACCAAAATCACGTAAGATATTGACCGCTTTACGGTAATAGATATTGGTGATTCGATAACCATATATCTTTTTAATTTCAATACCAGGTATCCAAATAATACCGTCTTTATATTCTAAAGGACCATTGGTCACTCTGGGAGCCACAACCACAACATCATGTCCATGTTTTTTTAATGTTTGAACAAGATTATAACAAGATGTCGAAACACCATTGATGAATGGAGGATATGTATCAGTGAATAAAGCGATCTTCATATCTATTCCTCATCATCATTGATGTCTAAGGTGTTATATTCATCATCTTCAACATTCTTAGGAAGTGGTTTGTTCTTATTAGATTTAGTATTTCTAGTTTGTTTTGGTTTTGTACCTTCGGTAAGTTTCTTTAAAATGGCTTGTCTATTTAATGTTTGAGTATGAACAATAGCGTCAACTTCTTCTTTACGCATAACATAGGTTTCGTTTTGTAAAGCAACGAACGTTTCTCTGTTTGGCAAATCTTCTCTGGCTCTGGCTTCTTCTTTTGGAGAGGCGCGATAGAAAGCGGTTGTTAAACCCGCGACCACGATTGGAATGATAAATGTAATACTTCTCCAAAGTAACAAACAGGAGACAGCGAGAGATTCAGATTTCTTCGCGAATAATACAGCTTCATCAAGTGTTGGATCACTGACAAAATAGAAACCTTCACTTGGATTGGTTTTGTTAACAAATAACATTGTAAAGACGTATTCAGATACACCTGCGGATCCAGGAATTGGAATAATACCAGTAATCATTTGGTGATAGTTTCCTAAGAAGACACTATCCCAGAAATATTGGAAGGATGTATGTTCATTGCCTAAGGCTAAACCACAGAAATATGGAATAGAGAACTTTAGTGTCATATAGACAGCGAATGATAATGTGACAAGAATAAAGAAAGGAATATTAGTCCATAATCTTCTAAATTCAATTTTGAAGTTTTCCACGGATATTCTTAGGTTCTCTCTTGTCTTATCAGGATTCTTGACAAGTCTTAATCTGGCTCCTAAGCCAATAACAGGTCCCATAATAAAGTTATGGAATCCATGCCAATAACCCATTAATAAGACAATCATGATAACGGAAACATTGAGTAAGAAACCAATAATGGTTAATAACAATGTTGGAATAACTAAGGTGAATTGATCATTAAATTTGATGGAGATATTTTCCATCGCCATAATAAGATCAAATTTAATGATAAAGGCTAATAATCCATAAATGATTAAAACCATTTGGAAGCAGATGGAATACATCGCTAAGGCACTGACAGCGGAACTAATATGTAAGCCTTGTTTTTTATAGGTATAGGCTTGCATGATTTGTCCACCAGAAGCACCTGGAGTGACTGCGTTATAAAAGACACCAACTTGGTCCACAGCGATAGCTTGATGGAAATGGTAATTTCTTGTATATAATCTCGCAAAGCAGAAGAGAATAAATGATCTCACCAAGATTGTTCCTAAAACAACACCTAAAATAGCAAACAACCATTTGATATCCGCTTGCGCTAAGTTAGCTAAAATAGAATCCCATTTATTCCATGTTGTTAAAACAATAGAAACAATAGTAACAATTAAAACAAAAGAAATGTTTAAAGCGTACTTAATCGCACTCTTTTTGGATTTCTTTTTACCAGTCTTTTTATCTTGTTCGTATTGTTCGACTTTTCTTTCTAATTCTTCATTAGGTGCCATATCGACATCATTTTATCACACATGCAATATAAATGCATTTTTTCATAGAAAATAGGAAACTTATATAAAATAAAAGAGACTCTTAGTTGGTCAAAGACCAAGAGTCCCTTTGTTCATATAAATAAACTATTAAGTTAATTTATTTTAGTTTTCTTTCTTTTTGCGGAGAAAGAAGTATCCGCCAACAAATGTTGTTGTGACAAATGCTGTAATGACAACGATAACTAAGGCGTTGTTACTCATTGTAACTCCTCTCATCATATTGATGTTAGAAGCTTCTGCGATAAGATTGCTTGAGTTAATTGTTTCACCATTCGCGGTTGCCCAAGCACTTAATCTAGCATAAGCATTAGCATAAGCACTTTCCGTGCAAAATGCTAATCTGTCGCTACTAGACATAGTGTTGAAAGCTGCTTTAGCATCACTGAAGTAGTGATGGTTTTGATCAGAACAATATCCATTATTTGATGAATAATTATTCATGTGCATAAATACATCAATAAAGCCTTGAACACTGTCAACGCTTTCAGTTGACAAATATAATGAAGCGGCCGTTTGAGATTCCGCACGATAAAGTGAGAATCTAGGATTTGTACCATTGTTGTAATTATATTGAAGTGTATAGGTAACTGAATTGTTTTGATATTGCCAATTTTGTTCAACAGAATAATAGGATGTTAAAACAATACCGGCTTCATTGTTTGCGATTGTGAAGTAGCATCTTGAACTCAAAACATCAACTCTTTGCAAATAGTTATTTGCAGATGTTGGAGCGGCTAAATAATAACCACCAGCAGAAAGAACATAATATCCATTTACGCTATCAACGCACCAAACTCTAAATTCTTGTGTATTGTTGTCAGCCGCAATTGCTGTTTTTGTTGTGTTATAAGCACCGGCTGCAGTTGGTAAGAAGTTTCCGTTTGCGTGTTCTGCACCAACATAGTTAGTATTATCAGCATCAGATGGTGTGCCAATGGCAACAAGACATCCATTTGATAATACATTTACATTAGTAACAATGTTGTGAGTACCCGCAAAGGCGACAACTGTGATTGTAGCGGTTGTACTTCCGTGTCCATCTTCACCAACAAGAGTTAATGTGGCATTACCCGCAGAAGAACCAGCGGTGATTGTAATGGAGAATGTTCCGTTATTCATAGAAACTTGACCCAATGTGACAATTGCGGAACTCAATGTTGCTTCGATGGATTCTGTGGCATTAGCTGGAGCATAGGTACCAGTATAAGTGACTGTTGCACCAGCACCAATAGAAACATTATCGGCAGTAATACTAGTTAAATTAGTAGAAGCAGGAATATCTGATTCCAACTCATATAAATCTAATTTTGTTTGTGTATTAGCATACAATTTAAAGTATTTAGCATTGCTTGCAGCATTATATTCAAGATAATAACCAGCATTCGCTTTATTTTCTAAAACGATATGATCGTTGTTAAATGAAAGACTCCAATAAAAAGCATCAGTAGTAGGTGTTGAAGAAACATAATATGTTGTCAACTTATTACTGTAATATTGGAGATATCCACCATTCGTGCTATAAGCAGAATCAAAAATGGTGTAATAATTTGCATATGTATCGCTACCACGAGTGATTGTTAATAAAGCAGCGTCTGTGCTTGCTGGTAAATTAATATCATTATTAACAATATCGATATTTGCAGGGCCTCTTCCATCTGATAATTGATCTTTACCAAGAGCTATGCTGGTTCCTGTAGCAAGAAGAATGAAACTACCAGAATTTTTCATATTAGCTGCTTTTGTGACCTTTTTATAAATGGTTGGGGTCGCAACATCAACTGTACATTCCTTTGTGGTTGCACCAGTAGATGCAAACGACAAAGCAACTGTTCCAACCGTATTACCTTTAACATAAATAGTTTGAGGAGCTGCTTTTGTATAATCTAGTGTCAAAGAAGAAGAATATGTTTCTCCATCTGTTGATAAAGTGACAGCGCCACCATTTTGAGAGCTTTGTGAAACGGTAATATTCGCTGTTAAATTTGAATAATCAACAGCGAGTGTCTTTTGCGTTGTTGTAGCAACTGATAAAGTGTCATTTCCTAAAATGATTGTCGGGCCACTACTTGGAGCGTTCCAAACAAATACAACTGATTTAATGAATGTTGATGAAGCGGTGCCTTTTACTAAAGCGTGGGTGAAACCATTGTTTGCCAAATTCGACCAAGTATAAGAATAGGTTGTGCCACTGCCTGTGGTCGTGCCATTACCAACACTCGTACGTCCTGATGTGTCACTATAAGATGTGAAAGCAGCTGTTCCTCCATATAAAGCTAATGCTTTAGATGTTGTTGTCGTAACAGTAACGCTACTTAGGGTACCACCAGATGCTGTTGTCCAAATGCCACCATTGGCATTTGTTCCGCCAATTCTACCATCAGTAGTGCCTGAAGTTCCCATTAAACGATAAGAGTATTCAGCACCTGAACTCATACCAGTTATATTAGCGAGTGTCCAAGTGCTTGTGGTTTTAGAACTTAGATCAATGACAGATGAATCAATCGTATCTGTTCCGCCAACAGCAACAGCTGATGCTCTAGCGAAGTTCTTGTTTCCTAAAGCAACGCCTGTTCCAACACCTGTTGCGAGGGCTAGGCCTAAAGCAACACCAACAATCTTTGAAATTAATTTGTTCATATAATTTTCCTCCTTTCCTTAAAGCCTCCAGCCAAGTTTTTAATTATGACTGTGAGATATGAACTTTTGTGAAAGGATTCTCTATTTTAGATAGAAGAATATGCATCGTCCTTCTAAAAAATATATATCCTTTCGTAATATAAAGAGGAGTGTCTAACATAAAGGTGGTCTCTTTGACCATAGAGATTCCCCTTATAACTCTCCTCTTATGAAGTTTATTTTATAATAAAAAAATAAATAAGCAAGCAAACTTATTTACTTTTATATAGATATATTAGATGGATGTCTTATCTATGATAAATGTTGTAGTTTAAGATAACATTTGTCTTAGAACAGATATAAACGTTTCTAGTTTATCTTTACTAGCAGCGTAACTAACTCGGATATATCCTTCACCACTTTCCCCGAAAGCGGTTCCAGGAACCACTAGAACGTTATATTCATTTAATAATTTCAAACAGAATTCTCTTGAAGTCATATTAAACCTTTTAATAGATGGGAATAGATAAAATGCTCCACCAGATTCAAAACAATCTATTCCTAGTTCTTTAAAAGAGTTTAAAAGATATATTCTTCTGTTGTTATATTCATTAACCATATTAGATACACCATCCATACACTCATCTAAAGCGGTAATTGCACCATATTGTGCGGTTGTGGGTGCGCTTAGCATGATATATTGTTGTATCTTTAATATTTCATCTAATATCTCTTTTGGGGCGCACACATATCCAAGTCTCCAACCAGTCATCGCAAAGGCTTTAGAAAAACCAGATATCAATATGGTTCTTTCTTTCATATTAGATAATGATGCAATAGAACAATGTCTATTGTTATATGTTAGCTCAGCGTATATTTCATCGCTGATAACATATAAATCATTATCTACGATAATAGGTAACAATAATTCTAAATCCTCTTTTGTCATTACCGCACCGGTAGGGTTATTAGGGTAACTTAAGAAAATAGCTTTGGTTTTATTAGTAATATATTTCTTTAATAAATCTGGAGTTAACTTATATCCATCATCACTAGATAAAGATATTACCACTGCTTTACCACCACACATCTCTATATCTGGTACATAACAAATATATGTTGGTTCAGTAACTATGATTTCATCACCTGGATTTATTAGCGCAAGTAAAGCAGTTAATATTCCTTGAGAACTACCTGAAGTAAGTATTATTTCTTCTTTATCATATTTAACATTAAATCTATTATCTAAATATTTAGATATTTTTTCTCTTAATATAGGCAAACCTTGATTAGATGTATAAAAAGTCTTTCCTTCATCTAATGATCTTTTTGCGGAATTAATAATAGGTTTAGGAGTGACAAAGTCAGGTTCACCCACACTTAAAGAAATAACATCTGGTCTTTCAGATGCGTAATTAAAGAACTCTCTGATACCAGAAGGCTTCATTTTAGTAATAAGTTTAGATAGTTCTTTCATTTTTATGGGTTAAATATTAAAACAAGTTTATAAAAAAGAAAAGCGCAAATGCGCTAGTTCTTAAAATAGATTTTGTACCATTGAGAGAATTGACTAAGTCCTTCTCTTAAACTTGTTGATGGTTTATAACCAAAATCTTTCTCTAATGCACTTGTATCAGCATATGTAATAGGTACATCACCTTTTTGCATTGGAACTAGTTTCATATGTTCTTTGATATTGAAATCTTTAGATAAAACGCCTGCTTTAATAAGTTCTTCCGCTAAGATGTTTACAAAATCTAATAGATTCTCAGGATGATTATTACCAATGTTATAAAGCTTATATGGAGGGATTGGTAATCCGTCTTCTCCATCTTTCTTTTCTGGCGCTTTATTCATCACTCTAATAATGCCTTCCACTATATCATCAATATAAGTGAAATCTCTTTTACAGTTACCATAATTAAAGATCTCAATTGTTTCACCTTTAATTAACTTATTAGTAAAACTAAAGTAAGCCATATCCGGTCTACCCATTGGTCCATATACTGTAAAGAATCTAAGACCTGTGGTGGGAATATTATATAGTTTGCTATAAGCATGCGCTAAAAGTTCATTAGATTTTTTGGTCGCAGCATATAAACTAACTGGATTGTCAACTTTATCATCTACTGAGTATGGTACCTTTTCATTAGACCCATACACACTACTGCTAGAAGCATAAACTAAATGTTTGACTGGATTATATCTACATGCTTCTAAGATGTTATAAAAACCAATGATATTTGATTGGATATAAATATCAGGATGATCAATAGAATATCTAACACCCGCTTGAGCGGCTAAATTAACAACAATATCAAACTTATATTCTTTGAATAAGTTATCAATAAATGATTTATCGGATATATCACCTTTAATAAATGTAAAGTTCTTGTTCTCAAGCATCTTCAAACGAGCTTCTTTTAAAGAAACATCATAATAATCATTAAGGTTATCCACCCCAATGATTTGATTATCTGTGGTTTCTAATAATTTCTTACAAAGAAACGCACCTATGAATCCTGCTGCTCCAGTAACTAAAACTTTTTTATTCATCTTCATTTATTTTTTCATCGTAATAAGATTGAGCCAATCTCATCTTCACGGACCTTTCAAGAATAATAAGATTTGTTTTATTTAAATTGATAATATCAAATTTCCTATTAAAAAATACAATGCCATAGTCAGAAATAAGTTTACCTATTAGTTCATCAGCATATGATGAGCTTAAAGTGCCAATACCTTCAAAGTCAAAAATGACTTTATTGTTGTTATGAATGGCAAGATTCAATGCAATATTTCTCATTTCTAAAGCAGCAGGACGCGTTCCTGTCCCTTTTGATAATTCCGAAATTTTTAAAATATGATCACCATTTGAATTTTCAAGATTTTCTTCCCAAACATCTATCAAATTTGAATCAGGAATTGCTTTTTCGATATCCATATCATTATCAACACTTAATTGAAAATCAATTATCGTCGTACCTAAACCAGAAATGAGGTTGTTTTTATTCCAGTCGTCTATATTTGTTTGCTTTGGATTGCCTCTTTCGAATCTCATTTCATAGTATGCGCCATCGGAAATAATTCGTAATTTTCCTTTATTCTCTTCAACTATCCTATATAAGCCCCAAAGTCCATTTCCTTGCCCGACTTTTTCATCTCTAGTAATCTTTTCACCCAAAGCTAGTGTAATAGCATCGAGAGGTTTTTTTGGATGGTGTTTAGAATTCAAAAAAGAATTAAAAATACCTATTCCGTTGTCATAAATGCAAACAGAAAATAACTTATTGCTTTGGTGATATTGGGCCATAACAAAACCTTTTCCGCTGTTCGAGTGGACTAAAACATTATCCATTGTTTCATTTAAGCACCATTCAAGACCCCTAAACGTTCCCTCTCCACACAATTCAGTTCTTCTAAGAGAAGAAAGTAGAGCGGAAACTAATTTTGTTTCGCCGCCGGGTGTTTCAAATGTCCAAATTTTATTAAAAGGATCATCTAGTTTTTGGTTGTTATTTTCGTCTTCTACGCTGAACGGCTCAAGAAGGTTTAATCTTGTCCCGTAATATGATTCTCCTTCTAAAAAGATTAAGTTTGTTTTTACGCCTCTTTCTTTATAAAAATCAATAATGCCAGAAAGAGGAGTACAAGTGTTTGGATAAACATGGGTATTTGCAATGATTAAATTAACTTTCTTTGTCCTATTAATGTATGCATTGTGCAAAATTCCCGTTATACGCTTAACGGAAATCATTTTATTTAATTCTAGTGGTTCTAATTCCTTGAATTCTCGTAGATTCATTTTAGTCTCTTCTTAATAAATCTCTTGTATATACTTTTTCTTTCACATCGTTTAAAGATGGATCATACCTATTAGCGATAATAACTTTTGACATTTGTTTGAATTCATTAAAGTCTTTAACAACTTTACAGTTAAAGAATTCTTCATCCTTTAATGTTGGTTCATAAATGACAATCTTAACGCCTTTAGCGTGGAGTCTCTTCATGACACCTTGGATAGAAGATGCTCTGAAATTATCAGAACCAGACTTCATAGTTAATCTATAGATGCCAACAGTAACATTATCTTTGCCATCGTTCTTATAACCAGCAAGTTTTAACACTCTATCCGCAATAAAGTCTTTTCTTGTTCTATTAGATTCAACAATTGCAGAAATTAAGTTCTCTGGAACATCTTCGAAGTTTGCTCTTAATTCTTTAGTATCTTTTGGTAAGCAATATCCACCATAACCGAATGATGGGTTGTTATAAAAGTCACCAATTCTTGGATCGGCACATACGCCTTTAATAATATCTAATGTATCTAAACCCTTGGTTTGAGCAAAGGTATCTAATTCATTGAAATATGCAACACGCAAAGCAAGATATGTATTAGCGAATAATTTAACGGCTTCCGCTTCAGTACAACCTAAGATGTGTGTTTCAATATTCTCTTTAATTGCGCCTTGTTGCAATAACTCAGCGAATTCTTTTGCTTTAGATAAATAAGGTTCTTTCTTTTCAGGAACACCCACTACTATGCGAGATGGATAAAGGTTGTCATATAACGCCTTTCCTTCTCTTAAAAATTCAGGAGAAAACAAAATCTTATCATAGTTGTATTTTTCTCTAACATATTTAGTAAAGCCAACGCCTACTGTGGATTTAACAATAATCCATGCATTGGAATTAACTCTTTTAACTTGTTCAATAACAGATTCAACTGACGATGTGTCGAACTTGTTGGTTTCGCTATTGTAATTTGTTGGTGTAGCAATTAGAACTAAATCGGATTCAGAATATGCTTTTTTACTATCTAAGGTCGCAATTAAATCTAAAGATTTATTAGCTAAATAGTCTTCAATTTCTTTATCAACTATTGGTGATTTTTTATTGTTAATTAAATCAACTTTAGATGCAATTACATCTACAGCATGCACACTGTTGTGTTGAGCTAAAATAATTGCATTGCTCAGTCCAACATATCCTGTTCCAGCTACTGCTATTTTCATTAGAAAGTCCTTCTTATTTATCTATCGTTTTGATAACCTTGGCCGGGTTTCCAGCTACAACACTATTTGGGGGAACGTCTTTTAAAACCACACTACCAGCACCAATAATGCTGTTATCACCAATTGTGATGCCACCAATAATTATTGAGTGTGGAAAAATTGTAACATTATTTCCAATAACAGGGTAGTTATTGTCTTTCTGTCCAATTGTAACGCAATGATAAATTTTAACATTGTCACGCAAAATTGCTTTATCTCCAATAACTATTGAAAGAGGATGACCAACTGTAAAATTGTTGCCTATATTTAATGGATTTGAAATATAAATGCCACGCTTTTTTAATTTTGAACAAACAAGCTTTAGCATTTTCTTTCTTTTTAATAAAGAAAGATAAATACTTGTGCGACCATTATAAGTAAATATATTTAAGAGTTTCATATTATTTTCCTCCACTTTCAGAATACACATCTTGAATCAAATTATAAAATTGTTCATTCAAACTTGAAGAACTAAACATTTGCGTTGCTCTATTATACATATCTTGCGCATTTTTTTCTTGTAATGATTTGTCATTTAACATTTGCTGCATCGCTATAGCCAGCTTACTCGAATTGCCTTCTTCAACTATTATTCCATTATCACCCACTTGATACGGAACAGAACCCGAAGAACTGCCAATTACCGCTTTTTTTGAAGCCATTGCTTGCACTAGAGCAAGAGAAAAAGTTTCAATCCATTTTGGAGTAGAAATAGGAAAATGAATAGCACAGTCCAAAGCATTCCAATACTTCGGCATTTCGTTTGTTTCAATATAGCCAGTCATGATTACTTTGTCATTAAGGCCTTTATTTTCAATCTTTTTCTTGATTTCTTCAACTTCTGAATCAAGTCCACTACCAATCAATAAGTATTTCCAATCACCGTCAAAAGTCAAAGCATCAAGAATTTGAAGTATCCCTTTGCTGTAATTAAATCTAGAAGCGCTCCCAAAAACAAAAGAACTTCCTAAATTATATTTTTTTCTTATTTCTTCACGATATGTTTGATTAGGATAAAAAATATTAGTATTAACGCCAACTTGAGTTTGAACGCAAATTCGTTTTTTGAATCCTTCTTTAATAAATAAATCCTTGGCATCTGGATAGTGGCAAACCATACAATCAACATATTTATTTACTTTATTTAAACGATACAAATCTAAAAAATACATTGGTATGCGCAAAATATTTTTAAAAATATTTTTATCGTGCTTAATAAGTGAGATTCTTGATCGTTTATTTGTATTTATGCCTCGCATACTAAATGCTAGCAAAGGCACTTTTTTAAAATGTTTCCTTTTTATATCGATTGTTTGAAATAAAGGATTTTGGGTATGTGATCCAATATGATAAATGATGTCTGGATTAATTGCTTTTAATGTTTTATACAAATCAGGAGATTTCCACCCTTTTGTTACGCAAGGTTTAGCATTAACTGCAACAAAATGGAAATTCTCGTTATCAAACGATTCGGCTTTTACAATCTCGACTTCGCCATAAGTTAGCGACTTCGAATTGCCCCACGCATACTCTTTTGGGGCTATCAAATACAAATCGATGTCTTTATATTTCTTGGCAAATTCAACCCATCTTGTTCTAAAAAATGGTTTTTGAAAAGCATGATTAATCAACGCTACTTTCATTTTTATTTTTCTCCTGATGTTTCGGTTTTCCAAAACGTTTCTTTAACTTATTTATAAATTCTTTTTCTTTTTGATTCGCTCCAAATAGAACAAAGGAAGTAAGGAATAAAACAACAAACAAACTTCCACCAATTAAAAATGAATAGAGATTTCTAGGTATGCGTTGAATAATTGGAAAAACGAACGCAAATGACAATGCCAAAGCTGGAATTATCCCCTTATATGCTTCTTTGAATAAATAGAAAATGCTTATACCGATTCGCTTTTTGTAATAAATATTTAATGAAATTATTTGAATGGTAATTGAGACGGCAGTAGCCATAGCTGCACCAAACATTCCAATCCATTTAATTGCAAAAATAGTCAATCCTATATTAATAGCCGTAGCGACTAAAGTAATGTATGCCATCATCTGACGCTTGTTGTATAAAGTTAAAACATGAGCCATGATAGCGTTCGTTAAATAGAAAAATAGCGGAATAATTATTACCAAACTATACAGCCAAGATTCTAAATAGTCAGCACCATAGACGAGAGTAATAAATTGACGGCCCACCAATATAAATCCAAATCCAATTACTCCAGAAATGATAACGTTTAATCGACAAGGTTGGACAAGAGTTTTTGTAAATTCATGACCAACAATATTATTCTTAACATTCTTGGCTATTGAAGGAATAAATAAAGTGTTAGGTAATGTTCCAACAGATGAATACATATTAAAAATAAGCATGGTGATCGAATAAATAGAAACATCTTCTGGTGTCATCATAATGCTAATTAAAAATTTATCGACAACAGTGTTTGCTGTATTAACAAGCCCTTGAATGAGCATAGCAATGGCTAATGGGGCAGCGAATCTTATGATTGTTTTATCGAAATATTTAAAGGTCAGTTTGGCCTTAAATTTAAAAAGACAATATAACAATGTGATTGTGAACACTAAAAGGCCTAAAGAAAAATCAACAATAACCAGAAGCATTATGTCCGCTCTAATCGATAGCAAAGCAATAATTAGTATTGAGCGTAGTATTAGTTTTATTGTTCCAAGCAATTTTTCAAATATATATTTTTCATATGCAAGAACAAGTCCGTTTAATGTAGATGTTAAAAATGTTGTTACTAAATTAATCCCAGCAAATATAAAGATTCTTTTACCTAAAACAATTTGCTCATTTGTGAAAGAGTTTGAATAAATAGAAGGTATTAGAAAATAAAAAGAAACTAGAAGCGCAAACATGATTGCAGCCAAAATAATGGTCGCCGTCCAAATTGTAGAAACGTTTTTGTTAACATCAATGCTATCAGTTCCATCTTTTTTCAATAAAGAAATGTTTCTCGTCATAAGAGTAGACATTCCGAATTCCAAAAGAACGAGATACGTTATAAAAGCGGTCATAGATTGATAAACGCCATAATTTGTTTTACCAATAACTCTCAACACAAATGACGAAAGAACAATGGATAAAATAGCGTTCAAAGCAAAATGAACGTAAGAAAGCATTATTCCATTTGTTTTGCTTGATAATTTCAATCTACTCATAATCAACTTTTATAACTTTATTTCATAATACTCTAAATTCTCAAATTTCTTATTACGTTCTTGTGTTTTAACTGAACACAAAACAAAGCAAACTAATAAGGAAATCAAAGATACGACAACAATGCTAGTTCCAGAAATCATATTAAGAGTCACCATAGAAGTTTTTAGTACGTTAAAATCAATTAGATAGCCAAGCAATGAGAAAAAGCAAAGCTGTGCAAAAAGAGAAATACTTAAAACCACAATCCCTTTTTTATTTATTTTTTTAGCGATAAAAAGCCCAATAAGAATAACATTCAAACCAGCAAAAGAAAAATAATAGATGAATTGGAAAATTATGTTTTCACTTTTAGTGGTTGAATTATATATCTTTGAAGTCAAATATTCGTTTCCGCCATCAAAGAAGTCATTTCCTTCAGTAGAAACAAAAGTTGTTCTGTTGTAATTTGGTGGATCAATATAAACAGCCAGTCTATACAAGAAGAAAAGGTTTTCTAAATAATTTTTACTGGTAGAAAAAGCTAGGCAAGGATTAGTATTATTTGAACTAAATGTTTGAAATGATCCAATTAAATAATTCGTCGAGACAAATTTGCTCAAAAAAGCATTCTTTTCTTCGAATATTCCAACTATTGAATAAGTTTGGCCTGTTTTGGTATCGTTTACATTACTATCTACAAGTTTTTCAATAGAATCGAATCCGAGATTTGAAGAAATTGAAACCGCTATTTCTTTAGGTAATATGATTTCATTAACATTATCAAGTGTTAGTCTGCCATAAATTAAAGATAAATTAAAATATGATGAAGGTTTTATATTGCTTGTTGTATAGACAAGCGACATATTAGTTTCAAAACCTCCAATGGATAAATTAAATGGACTTTCAGAAGATTCTTCGCCAAGCATATTAACGAAGAAAATTTTGCAGTTTTTTGCCATTACAGGGTCTTTTTCAAGTCCATAAACATGATCTTTGAGATAGCTCATTGACGAAGACCTACTTGGAGGAACAACGAGCGAATAAGTTTGACCATACTTCGAATTATATATAGTATACATTTTAGCTTTTGTCTCAAAATCTTGGCTTACACCAGCACCATTGCAAACAATTCCGATTACAAACATTAATGTTTGTAAAAATATAACAACGAAAAATAATGGGTTTTTAAATTGCTTCCCAGATAATAAGTTTTTCATATTTTCAATACTTCTTTTAAAAAATGAAATCATACGGGACACAATTGCTCCTTCTAATAAACGAGATAAAAAAGTATGCAGAAAATAGAATTATAAACAAACACATCAATACAATTCTTAATAATCTAGATTTTTGCGAATATATAAACAAAACTATCGAAGAAGCAAAGCTTACGACAGAAAAATAATAGCCACGAACCGACGTATTAGAAAAAAGCCCAATAATCAAAAAAATGTGGAGAGGTAGCGATAAAAAGAAAGTCTCTTTAAAAAGTAGTTTGTTTTTAGATGTATCAATAGAAATAGTGTTTAGATCTTTTTTGAATAGTTTTAATGAAATAGAATCAGCTTTTTCATTTAGAAAATCTAAAAATTTGGGGGTAAATATCGACAGTACCACCAATATTGTCGTCAATAAGAAAATAAAAATAAAAGTATAATTGCTTGAGGCGTTGTTTGGATAATATTCAAGGTAATAAATAATGTAGAATGCAAACGATTCTATTTGAGAAACAAAAATAATTAAAATCAAAAGAATCATTGAAAAAAAGAAGATTGATAATTTGCTTAGGGCGATTAAAGAAAGTAATGGATAAACAACCATCACCGCGCTAGATTTATGGACTGAGATGGCTACAGCATTAAAAGCAAAATAAATCAACCAAGTATACCATTTTTCTTTTTTAAAAAAAGTCATTCCAATTAATAAAAAACCGACAGCCATAGACTGTCTCAAGCCACTCAACGCAAACTCAAATAATAGGAATGTGTATACAAAAAACGGAATCAAAGTTGGAAAAGGTGTTCTTTTATAGGCGTAGAGTGCTGCGCCAAAGAATAAGGGGAAATTGCAAAGGCCAAGAAACATAATCCATGGCAAGTGCATTTTTGCACAAACAAAACGAAAAACTCCGAAACCGACATCTCTAGCAGCGGTAATTAGAGAAGGATCGGAAGACTCTAAATATGAGTTGTAATATTTTATTGTATCGTTGCCAATACTTAGGCTTTTAAATGTGCAAAGAAACCACATAAAAAAGCAAGAAACTGCCAAACATACCACTGTCCACATTTTTTTCTTTTTAAAAACAAGGGGGGGTATGTTACAGCCAATAATTAAAAGCAAGCCAATAATATAAACTGCCATATGCCATATTATATAACAATCATAAAGTCATTAAAAATATAAATATTTTAGTTTACTTATATGGAGCAACTATAAAAATTAAAAACTATTTTTCTTATGAAAAGCAATGCGATCATCGCCTGGCAATACTATGTTTTGGTTTTCAGATGAACTGTTTCGAATTGTATCAATATATTGTTTTATTTTGTCGTCATAGTCTTTACCATACACAAGATATGGGTTGATTACAGTCAAATAAAAGCCAACATCCATTTTTTGCGTATTGTTAGAATAGAATTTTCCTACATTATTTAAAAATGCGGCGCCACTAAGCAAACCAGCCAAAATATCAATACTCAATGAGATTGAATATCCTTTGATCCCGCTCATTGGCATCATGAAACCGTTTAGAGCTTCATCTGGATCATTTGTCGGTTTACCATCACTATCTAAAGCCCAACCATCAGGTAAAGCAATTCCTTTTTCTTTATATTCGAGAATTTTAGACTTTGCAATAGCACTTGAAGCCATATCAACAATAATTGGATAGTCTTCACTTGAAGGGAAACAAATAGAAAATGGGTTGGTACCGAGCATCTTCTCTTTCCCATCAAAAAGTATTGGCATTTGAGCTGGAGAATTCGAAGTTATGAAGCAAATCATTTTTTGCTCCGCAGCTAGAAGAGAATAATAAAAAGCTGGGCCAAATGTATTATTGTTCCTTGAAAAAATAGTAAAAACACCACTTTGCTTAGCTTTTTCGATTGCGTATTTTAAACAATGATTTGCCGATAAAACACCGATAGAATTATCTCCATCAATTTTAGCGAAAGAAGGTGTCTCAACTTCGATGGAATATTGAGGATTCAAATTAAATTTTCCGGATTTAATCATTGAAATATAGGAAGGAATAAGTTTAGACCCATGAGAAAATACTCCGAACGAATCAGAAAGCGCTAAGCAATCAGCAATAATTTCAGCATCAGTTTTTTTAATCCCGACAGAAATAAGATCGGTTTTAACCTTTTGAAATGATTCTAAATAAATTCTATTTTTTCTAAAGTTAATCATCGTTATCTCCCATAATTGCTTTTAAATCTTCGTATATGTTTTGAATCATTTTTTTACGTTCAAAATATGTCTCTGCTCGCACTCTCCCGTTTTTAGATAATTTTGTCCTTAGTTCTTGATCCAGCAAGACTTGTTCCATAGCTTTCTCTAAATCGAAAGAATTCTTTGCTTCAACTAAAATGCCAGAGATATCTTTCTCAACAACTTCTTTAGGGCCAATAACATTGGTAGTAATAATTGGTAAAGACATACCCATAGCCTCTTGAAGGACCTTTCCAAAGCCTTCGCGATAAGTAGGGTGAACCAATGCGTCCATCATGGACATATACTCATAAACGCTATTAGGTGGAACATTCCCAATTTTAATAATATTATTATTGGAAATATATTCATCATAATTTTGCTTTTTAATCATGTTGGATTCATCAACCATCCCAACATGAATCAAATATACATTGCTGTGCCTTTGAATTAACCTATTAAATGCTTCAATCAATTCATTAGAACCTTTATCAGGATTTAGTCTGCCCACATAGCCAAACACAAAAGAATTAAGTGGAATCCCAAGTGTATCTCTCAATTGTGTATTCATTTCTTCGTGATTAAAGGAATCGCAATATTTTAAATCGACTCCGGTTGTGCCACCTATTCCTAACACTTTAATTTTGCTAGGTTTTGTTAGCTTTTCTTTAAGTGCATATTCCATGTTTAAAGGACTTTGAGATCTTATTTCAGTCGAAAAAGAACAGGTCTTTTTTTCTATTATTTTAAAAATAGCGCGTTTAAGCCCTTTTTTAGAAACATACATAATTCCGCATTGGGAATAAACCCTGTGAGGTATTCTACATTTCTTTCCTGCATAGGAAGCATAAAAAGAAGCGTTAGGTGTTAAATAGTAGATCAAATCAAATTGTTCGTTTTTAAAAACTCTTTTGGTCTCTTTGATAGAACGAAAGAAACTTTTAAGATTTGCACCACGTTTATAATCTAAATGTATGCAATGAGCATAACACGAATTTTTGTTGATGAAATCATCATCCATATTAGCAATGAATGTTATATTCTTAAACCCCTGTTCAAATAGATATTTTGCCGTATCAGCCACAAACCATTCGAGAGATTTAGATATCGTTGCTATAAAACAAATCTTTGCGTTTTTATTCATGGGACAATCCTAAATCAATTTTGTCTATCATTTTATCAATTTGCTTTTTATTTTCAATAAAATCGTTTTGAGACATCTTTAAACATTTTGTTTCTTCTTCTCTGATGTCACGCACGCCTTTAATAAATAATTCTTTTAAAACATCTAGATTTTTCTCAATTTTAACATTCGCGAATGATCTTGAAAGAATAGCTAGTGAGGAACCAAGCCTATAATGTTCTTTTATAACATATTCGGAAGGAACCATTCCCTTTCCAATTCTTGCTATACCGCCAAATCCATATGGCTTCCCGCTTATTTTTAATCTTTCAATAATTTCATCAACTACTCCATCCCTTAATAAGTCAAACATAAATGGCTTTTTCATTGCTAAGCTTAAGTCATTTAATCCTATATGAAATTCATCAATTCCTTTGATTTTAACTAAATCATCAACAATTGATGCAGCTTCTATTGTTTCAATCAAAAGGATTGTTTTTGTTCGTCCATGAACGCATTTCAAAAAGAATTCAACTTCGTTAACCGTTTTAAACATTGGGAGCATGATAATATCGGCCCCCGCATTTATAACTTCTTCGATTTCATTTTTTGTATTACTGTGAATAGGATTAATTCTAACCATGAGTTTCGAATTTGTGACAAACGGTCTAAGCTTTTGGACGTCCGCGACAGTGTGATGAGATTTGACTGTGTTAAGGCCTTTTTGTCTTTCGTCTTTGCCAATCCATTCCATATCAACCCAAATACGATCGACACCAGCTTCCTGAGCAATCTTGGCAATATCAATATCGTTAGTGATGAACATTAAAGTCAAACTCATGCGTTTATTTTCCTTTATTACTAGCATTTATCATTGTATCAATAAACCTATTATCAATATCATTCTTGTCGTGATTCTTTTTGCCGCATTCAAAAGACTTTCTTGAATATTCTTCTATCAATGACTCGTTGTCTACTAACCTTTTCAATTGCTCATAAATTTCAGCGGTGTTTGTTGAAATGATGGCGGCATCATTATCTTTTAGATACATTATTGGTGCCACTTCTTTATCAGCAATCGCAAAAATACATTTCCCAGAAGCAAAATAGTCCACTAGCTTCGTCGAGAATGACATTCTTGCCTTAAATTTGTCCTTTTTCTTCAAAGATTCAACAAACAATAATATGTCTGCATCTTTTTGAATGCTTGATACTTGATTTTTATCAACCTTACCATGGTAAATAACACTATCAGAAGCAATTCTTTTAAGGAGGCTGTCTTTTGGCGGTGTGTGAGTATAGATATGGAATATTATTTTGTTACTCTCTTCATTGATTTTTGTCACCGCTTCAGCGACCTTTTCGATTGTTGAATCTCTTCCAATTAACAAATTTCCGGTATAGACAAGGGAAATAGGCTTATTAAGTTGTTTTGATACAAAATTAATATGTGAAAAATCAATAGACTTGGCGAGAACGACACTATGTGTGCCAAAGAATTTATCTGTCTCGTCGCCTTCGATTTGAGTAATTGTGTACATTTGTTTACAATTTTTTGAGATTTTTTTAACGTGTTTTCTTAAGAAAAATCTGTAAAGCAACTCCAATGGGTTTTTACCACATGACTTGTATGTATAATTGTCGTCAGCCAAATAGCAAACATATGGTAATTTTGTCTTTCGAATGACATATTCCTGAAGCCTACACATATAAATATTTTGGTAAACAGGAATGAATAAAATATCTGGTTTTACTTCATCGATAAATGCATTTAATTGTGCGGTTTTCCACTTGCCTAATAACCAAACGAATTCTCTAGCGAATGACATTAGCCAAGATTTCTTTTTGTGAGCTTTAGTATATCTTTCACTTTCTTCAGCAAAATCTTTATTGCCATCGTTAGAAGTATCATTAAAAACCCTTTCACCAACCGGTTTTCTATTAATAACGCTTTTAATCAACCGGTTTTCAGAAATCCTAAAAAAGTCATCACAAACATCGCTGCAAGGATTTCCGGATCTTGTATATATCTGCGCCAGTTTGTCTTTCTGCCAACATGAAAAAATGCTCTGCAAAGTGTCTGTTCCTTCGTGTTTATTCCATGGACTGATACCAATGACTAAGACTTTTGGAAATTGATCTTTATTCATCTTTTTCTTCCGTCCTTAATCTTAAGTAACAATAGAGTAATTCTTAAACCTAGGATTCGGTAAACTTTTCTTATTTGAATAGGCCTTGAACTTAAGGCGTATTGTAAAAGAACAGATAACTTTTTGATTCTTCCTAAATAGTCTTTTTTATCTTTTTCTTTAACACGAACATAAGTAATAAGAAGATTTGAATAATATTTTGCGAGAGCGCCTAATAAGGCTCTTTTAAGTGTTGAGTTACAATCAACGTGTTGCAATTCATCATACTTTGTCTCAAGAACTAGAATAAAATCAGTAAGATTTTTAAGTTTTGTAGTTGTGGTTATCGAATTGTCTCTTTGACGATAGACATATTCGATTGAATTCAATAGATAGATAGAATGAGAATTTAGATACAAATCAAAATTCCAGGGCATATCTTCTCCTAATAAACCCTCAATAAATGAGATATTATAATTAATTAAAATTTCTTTTTTTACAGCCTTAATCCAAGCCATGCCATAAAAAGCGTCTTTCTTAACTAACTGCATCACGACATCAGCAAATTCATTTTCTGTAATGTTGTAATCATATGGACAATTGCTCATTGTATTTTGGTTTTCAAAAAATCTTATATGTTTAAAAACAATGATATCAGGATTGTTTTTTGAGGCATCTTTTAGTCTACTAAAAAAATCATCATTCAAAAGATAATCATCGCTGTCTAAAAAGTATATGTATTCGCCTTCAGCAATAGACAACCCAGCATTTCTGGCAGAAGATAATCCTCCATTTGTTTTGTGAATGACTTTAACATTTGAATATTTCTTTGAAAAGTCATCACAAATCTTAGGACTTGAGTCTTTAGAGCCGTCATCCACTAAGATGATTTCAAAGTCTTTAAAATTTTGTTTAACTATACTATTCAGGCAATCTGGCAAATATTTTTCAACATTATAGATTGGAAGAATTACACTTAAAAACATTGCTTAGTTCTCCTTTATTCTGAAATGGCCTGTTCACAATTATCAATGTGATCCTCATTCATATTTTTATTTATCATTGATTGGTATGCAAAGATTAAAGAATCAAAACTCTTACTAGTATCGTAATATTTTGTTCTTTCAATTGCTCTTTTGGATAAATTGGTTAATTCAGAGCAACCCATACTAAAGACATTTTTTATAATGTCTGCCAACTTTTGATAATCGTTATATTCGTATCCAAAAGCATTTACACCATTAGAAATATAATTCGCCATTCCACCTCTAAGAGAAACAACGCAAGGACAACCTAAATACATAGCTTCTCTCAAAATGAGAGATGTTCCTTCAATTGCAGAAGGAATTACAACAACATTAGCGTTTAACATGTTTGAGCACATCTCAGATGGCGTTTGATACGATAAAAATGATACATTGCTTGAAATATCCAATTTGTTAATAAGCTTAGAAATATATTTTGAATAACCATTTTTAACAACCAGTTTTCCATCACAACCCATTCCAGGAACGACAACCAATAAATCAGGATATTCTTCCTTTATAATAGCGATAGCTTTTAATAACTGATGAAGCCCCTTTAATGGGGTTCCTCCAGGGTTTGTAAAAATGATATGTCTTTTACAGGTGTCAACATTCCATTTATTAGACTCTTTAAATATTGCTTGCATGTCGTAATCTACATTAAAGAATTCTGCCTTAGCATTTACTGATTTGGTAAAGCCATAATCAAAGTCATTTACATAAGCAATCGCATCTGCGCGCTTAATCATTTCAAGTTCATATTTATGGTTTTTAACATGTATTATGTGATTTTCAATTAAACCATTAAATTTGATATTTTCTTTAAATGTACGGTTGAATAAAATGTCTCTTTTTGTTAAACCGCCAAAATCGACATCCTTGATTTTTGTGAGTATTCCTTGCATAGAAACCAAATAATGTTCTTGTGGATTGGCTCTCATACAAGATAAACCATGGCTATATTCAGTCCCATGAATATTGATTATGTCTGGTTTAAACTCATCGACAATTTGTTTCCAATACTTTTCGTATTTTTTTGTGTAAAATAGCATATTTTTACCAGTACCAGGAAGTAAATAAAACTTTATGCCTTTTGTTTCGATTGTCCTAAATTCGTCGCCATAAACACAAGCAACCGCAAAAGTATTATTGCTTTCGCTTAATTTTTTTGACCATTCGAAAAGCCAAGTACCTGATGCACTATTTCTAATTTTCAATTCTTCGGAAAGCTGAGGTAATACAAGATTAACAATCCATAAAATTCTCATGACTTTGCACCCTCATCTTTATTATGATCATCAATCTTGCCTTCGACTTCATCTTTCCCACGAAAAGCTTGAAAAATAGTCTTAAACAAAATTTTAATGTCGAACCAAATATTAAAACGTTTTATGTATTCGCCATCAAGTTTTGCTTTATCGCCGATTGGCAAAGTGTCTCTACCATTACATTGAGCCCAGCCAGATAACCCTGGTCTAACATCATTGGCGTGGTATTTTTCTCTTTCCTCAATTAAATCGTATTGATTCCATAGTGCTGGTCTAGGACCAATTATTGACATGTGCCCAACAAAAATATTAAATGCTTGTGGAATTTCATCTAGAGATGTTTTTCTTAAGAACTTTCCAATTCTAGTGATATGCTTTTCAGGATTTTCAAGAAGGTGAGTAGCAACATCATGCGGAGCATCAATACGCATTGTTCTAAATTTCAGCATCGAGAAAGTCTTTTTATTTTTACCTACTCTTTTTTGCTTAAAAAACACAGGTCCTTTTGATGAACATTTAACTAAGATAGCAATAATTAAATAAAGCAAAGAAAAACAAACAATAGCAAGAAAAGAACACAAGATATCAAGTGCTCTTTTAAAAGGTAAATATATTTTTTGTCTTTTAGATAAAACGCTATTTGTTTTAGCCATTATCTATTCTCCGTAATTTTATATGTGTCTATAACACTGGCCAATAAACTCTTGACATCACTATTGTTTTCAAGTTCAAAAGCTTTGCTAATTGTTAAAATCTCTTCTTTAATTGGTTTGATAGACTCTTTTTCCTCAACATATATTCTAGAATTTGAAGTCTTTGTTTGATTGGTGGAGTCCAATAGCAATTCTTCATAAAGCTTTTCACCAGGTCTTAGTCCTGTCTCAATAATCTTAATATCAACATCTGGTACCAAACCAGCTTGCCTAATAAGTTTTTCTGCTAAATCAAGAATCCTGACTGGCTTACCCATGTCTAGGATAAATATTTCACCACCGGTAGCAAACAATCCACATTGAAGGATTAAAGAAACCGCTTCTGGTATCGTCATAAAATACCTAATAATTCTTTTATCTGTGATTGTCACCGGACCTCCGGCTTCAATTTGTTTTTTGAAAAGTGGAACAACACTACCATTACTGCCCAAGACATTACCAAATCTAACTGCGGCATAAGCGGTATTCTTAGATTCCGCAGCAAAGTGTTGAATGATCATTTCGGCGAAGCGCTTTGTTGCGCCCATAACGTTAGTTGGCCTAACAGCTTTATCAGTGGAAACTAAAACCATTTTCTTCGCGGCATACTTGTCTGCCATCTTAGCAACATTATATGTGCCAATAACATTTGTTCTAATTGCTTCAGCAGGACTGTCTTCCATTAATGGGACATGTTTATATGCCGCTGCGTGATATATATAATCAGGTTTATATTTTTTGAAGATTTGTTCCACTCTAATTTCGTTATATGTGGAACCAATAAGTGTAACTAATTCAATATCTTTAATATTTAGTTCTCTCATCTTACGAACGAGTTCCATTTGGATGTCATAAGTGGAGTTTTCATAAATATCAAAAAGCACCAAGGTCTTTGGATGTGTTTTGAAAATCTGTCTAACAAGTTCTGAACCAATAGAACCACCAGCACCAGTGACTAACACCGTTTTGCCATTGAGCATATTGTTGATTTCAGAGTTATCTAAAATAATTGGATCTCTGCAAAGCAAATCGTCTAAGTCGACATCAATCATTCTTCTATCGTTAGGGCCTTGCATTTCAGTTAATAAAGGCATTCTCTTAATACGGACATTGCTTGAAGATAATAATTCTAAGATTTCGTGCAATCTGTCTTCTTTAAGATTTGCTATAGCAATAATAACTTCTTCAATTTGATAGTAGTCGATAATTGTTTTGATATTATTGATAGGTCCTTTAACAGGAATGTTGGAGAAGATACCACCAATTTTATTTGGATCATCGTCCACCATTACTACAACATTATGTTTGTTTTCTTTATTGAATCTACATTCATCAATAACAATCTTTCCGACAGAGCCGGCACCAATAACTAATGTTCTAATTGGTTTTGATGCACCTTGCATTTTATGGAAGAGCGTTAATAATCTAGGAGCAAACCTTTCTGCAACCATTAAAATAGCAATCATAACGGTAGCAATTCCCCAGCTAAATAACAATTGCCACTGGAAGAATAAAATTTTATCAGGAATAAAGATAATTGCAGGCAAACTTACAATGGAAATAACAAAAGAAATGATTACTACTTTTAAGGCATCGCCAATAGAGAAGTTTGCGGACAAGATGTTATAAACCTTGAAGACAAAGAACATGATGATGTGTAATGCAGCAAGAACTCCAGAATACACTAAAATTCCAATTTGTTGTGTTTGGGTAAATGAAGAAAAGCCTAATACGCCCGAATATCTAAAAGTAAATAACCCAAAACCGAACGCTAAGACAGCATCCACAAGAACGTATAATAACTTGATCCAAATTTTTCTTTTCATATTTGCATTGTTTAGATTATAACATCTAAAAGACATAAATAAAGAGCAAATAAAAAAACATGGCTTCAAAAAAGAGATATCAATTTCAAAAACTCAAAAATGATTTTTTTTAAGATTATATCTTGCTAAAATGAATTTCAAAGGAGATTTACTATGAATTGGACTGATGTTTTATCAAATCGAATAATAACTCTAAATGGTGCAATATCTCAGTATTCGGATTTTGATCAAGAATTTACAGATATAATTAATCTTTCTTCTTTTAGAAGGCTTCAAGACAAAGCGCAAGTTTTTCCATTGGAAACTGGAGATTTTTCTAGAACACGATTAACTCATTCTATTGAGGCGATGGCTACCGCTGAAAGAATTGGGAAAAAGTTGCAAAAGCATTATCGGATAATGAATATAACAAATTAATAAAAGACAAGAAACCCAACCTAGAAGATATCGAAAAATGGGCAAAATATAGTACATTAGTGAATACAATACCATCTATTCTTAAATCCGCTGCACTAATTCATGATTTAGGCAATCCCCCTTTTGGGCACATCGGAGAAAGTATTATTTCTGATTGGTTCAAAAATAATATAAAAAATATTTATATCAAAAAAACAATAGATAGTGGCTTTTTAAAAATTAATGATACAAATTCGAATTCCTCTACAGCAAACTATAATCCAATAGAAAAATTCCTTGATCCTCAATTAAAGCATGATTTACTTTCATTTGAAGGAAATGCACAGTTATTAAGAATCCTTTCACGACTATCGTCAAAGAAAAGCGAAGGATGCTCGGCAGCTCTCATTGGAGCTTGCATGAAATATACAAGACCTTCTTATCCACTACCAACTAAGACCAACAAGAATCTAATTGAGAATAAAAAATTAGGCTATTTCTTTTCTGAAAGATACTTGGTAAGTTCTCTTCAAACAATTACAGGTTCAGGTACATCAAGAAATCCTTTGGCTTTTTTGTTAGAAGCTGCGGATGATATTTCATATGTCACTTCTGATATTGAAGACGCCATCAAAAAGGGGCTTGTTGATTTTTCTTCAGATATTTACGGTTGGATTAAAACTCAAATACCAATGCTTTCTGGAGCAGAATTAGCTTTTTTTAGCAACATATATACAGCCATCAGTTCCAAGCCACCTTTAAGTAAAGAAAAACAAATAAAAAATTTTATATCTGTTTCCAAAAACGAGATGATAGATGCTTGCGTAGATGTGTTTTTAAAAAACGAAATCAACATATTGAATGGCAATTTCTCTGTTGAGCTATTAGAAAAGTCTGTTGCACAGAAATTAGTTGAACATTTAAGAAAACTATTAGAAAAGAAGGTTTATTTGTGTCGTGAGATTGCCTCACAAAAAGCAATGGTATTTAAAATTCTAAATACTTTATTGGATGCGTATGTGCCAGCATCATTCTTGTGTGCTAAAACTAGCAGCACAAAAAAAGACACAAAAAGCCAAGTTATTTGCGAATTGTTTTCTGAAAACTACAAGAAACACTGCATTGAAAGAATTAACAAGATTAATTCGAGCAATGTCCTGACAAAGAGAGATAAAATGGGTTACAAAATCTATGCATGCATGCAGCTTGCTATTGATGAAATTAGTGGCATGACGGATTTATATGCTTATCACATGTACGACATTATAAACGCAACAAAAAAACCAGTATAATATTTCAAAACAAAAACCTCCTTGATAAATAAAAAGGAGGTTTTAATTTATTATGATGTTCCCCCGATTCATTGGACAACTATCCATTGAACCGGCACCTATATATTATACATTACTTTGTATTATTTTATTTTTGTATCTCAAAGGGCTATCCTTAAGGGCTATTACAATTCTCTCCTCATTATAATATTTAATCCACTTATGGATGGCTTCACGCAGTTGTTCTATCCTTTCATATCTCCACTCCTGACCATAAAAGACTTCTTCTTTCAATCTACCAAAGAAGTTTTCAGTTGGAGAATTATCCAAGCAATTACCTTTTCTAGACATAGATTGAATCATCCCATGTTCTTTTAAGAAATCCTGATACCACTTCTGCTGATACTGCCAGCCTTGATCGGAATGAATTATGGATCCGGATAAATATTTGCCATATTTGTTTTCTAGTTGATACATCATTCTTTTAATTTGATGCATGTTAGGATGAACCGACATATCATACGCTACGATTTCACGAGTATGAAAATCAATAATTGGAGATAGATAGAGTTTGTCTTCACCAATCCTAAATTGAGTAACATCGGTTCCAAACACTTTATATGGCTCTCCAATATCAAACTTTCGTTCAATGACATTAGGTGCTTTAACCCCAACTTCTCCTCGATAAGAACTGTATTTCTTTTTACGAGGTTCCGCTGAGATATGGTTTACTCTCATGAGCCTTTCCACACGTTTTTCGTTTATCTTGATGCCTCTATTCCTAAGTTCAATTGTTATACGAGGACTACCATATTTCTTGTAATGACTATTAAAAATAGATCTTATTAGTTCCACTATTTCATCATCTTTATGTTTTCTTTCTTCACCATGTTTCAAAACATCATAGTAAGTAGATTTAGATAACTTACAGAATTTAAGAAGGACACTTAATTTGATTTGGCCCTTAAGCTCATTAACGATTTGTACCTTTTCTTCAATCGTTTGTCCTTCCGTAAAGCCAGGGCCAAGGATTTTTTTAAAAATTCATTCTCATCTTCTAAATGCTTACATCTTACCTTAAGTTCTTTCTCTGCTAGATACTTTTGACGATCCTCATGAAGCATATATTTCTTTCTTCCGCGCGAAATCTGAATTGCTGCTTCACCTTTATCTTTATATAGCTTTACCCAGTCATTAACTGTATCCGCTCCAGGGACACCTAATTCCAATCCGACTTGACGACCGGACTTTTCACCTTTTAAAACACTTTGAATGGCTTTGAGTTTTTCTTCGCGTGTATAAATTCTCTTTTCGTAGGCATCAGAAAAAGGATATCCTCCATGAATTTGATACAGTTTAATTTTGTATTTCAGTTTTGCTGAATCTATTTTGTATTTCTTCAGCAAGACCGTCATTGGTATGTCTTTTTCGACATGAAATTTAACGATCTTTAGCCATTCACTCGGTCGTCTTTCCATATAATAAAAACCCTCCTCAACATTGTACCGGAATGGTCCAATTTTCGGGGGGATTTTCACTAAGTTGGTGACCCTAACGGGATTCGAACCCGTGGATGTCGCCTTGAGAGGGCGATGAGTTAAGCCGCTTCTCCATAGGGCCAGTAAGCTTAGCGCTAAGCGCTTTGCTTATTATAAGTGAATTATTTTAATAAAGAAACTACTTTATCAATTCTTCTATCGCATTCTTTTTTGC
>JAFZRR010000023.1 GCA_017619815.1 Bacilli bacterium
CTCTGCCAATTGAGCTAAGACGGCATATCACATGGTGGACACTACAGGGATCGAACCTGTGACCTCTTCCGTGTGAAGGAAGCGTTCTCCCGCTGAACTAAGTGTCCAGTTTTGGACGCTTAAATATACTAACAAAAGCAATTATAGTTTGCAATAAGAAAAAAGACCGAGTTTTTCACCCAGTCTTTCTTAGTTTAATTTAAATTAAATTATTGTGCAGATGAGACATTAACGGTAATTGAGGAAATACCGATATTACCTTTTGTCGCCTCTGGAGCAATATTGATTGTTAATGTAGAAGCATTAACACCAGAGATGGTAACTGTTGCTGGAGCAGTTGTACCAGTAGAGGTAAGTGTTCCAGAAGACGCGGTCATATTATTAGCGGTTTGATTTTTAACAGAACCTACTTCGATAGTTACACTATTGATTGTTAAACCAGTAGCAGCGGTAATTGTTAATGTGTTTTTATAGTAGCATCTTAATGTATCACCATTGCTGTAGTATGTTGGTGCATTGTTATCATTATTACCTTTACTGATATTCAAACTTGCACTTGTTGATTCAATTGTTTCATTTGCGTATGAGGTTCCATCTGTTAATGCACTAGCAAATGTAAATGAGACATCAATTGAACCATCAGCATTAGTTGTTTCATTAGTGACATCTGGTACGAGATATGGACCATAGATATCGATTAATGTAAATCCATTGTTTAAACTAACATCAATTTCCGCTTCGTCATCAGAAGAAAAGTATGCTAGATAATCTTCATCATAGTAGTAACCATTGTCTTCTAAGGTTTCAATAAGTTCTTCTGTGACATCAGAATGTGTGGCCAAGAAAATACCGTAGTAATCACCATAGTTGCCTTCAATTAATTGAGGTCCAGAAACGAACCATTCACCTGTTGCGTTAACTGCACCAATGTTATAGGCATCAGTGAGAACTTCAAGAACATCTGAAGCTGGCCATCCATTTACTTTTGTATACCCTGCTGCTAATAAGGCTTCTTCGGTAACTGGTTCGACATAAACTGGGCAATAAACAACAATTTCATTGCCAGCAGCGTATTCATCAGAGGCTTCATACCAATCAAAGAAACAGGAAAGTTCAAAGTCATTGACTTCTTTGGTGTAGTATTCGCCTTCGTCATCTTGCACTAATGACCAACCAGCTTCTTCTAATTTTGTTCCATAATCAGCAACAAGATTAGCGTCGTTGTCATCGCCGATGTAATATGTACCAACACCATAGCCTTCATTAGAATTGTCATAGCCATGATAGATAGTTTCTTCATTTAATTCGACAAAAGGAAGAACTTCACCTAAATAAAGTTCCATTTCTTCAACAATATCACTAGACCATGTTGGACCTGTTTTGCCTTTGTTATTACAACCAATCATTAATGGAGCAATAAGTCCAACTGTTAATAACTTAATAGCGTTATTTTTCATATATAATTCTTTTCCTTTCTTTTTATATAACTTTTATATTCTATATTAATAATGCGCATACGCATAAACATTTTTATTTATATATAAAAGAAATCGGGCTTCCCCGATCTCTTCTATCTATTTATTAATTAGATTATTGATGTTTCTTTTTCATCTTTAATGTAGCGATGATTGCGCTAGTCATTATGATTCCACTGAGGATGGAAATAATAACAATAACAGCACCATTAGGTGTAGAGAGATTAATTGGACTAATTGTACGATTAGCATTAATCACATAATCACCATTAACTAATGTAATTGTTTCACCTGTAGCGCTTGCCCAAGCAATAAATCTATCTCTAGCATCGCTGATCTTGCTATCAGCATTTTCCATGAATAGCACTCTTGTTGCTGTTTCAAGATTATTGAATGCTATTTTGGCTTTGCCATAGTAGTTATGAGTGTAGTCATTACAATAGCCGAGTTCTTCGGTGTAATCACTCATATGCATATAATTATCAATAAATTCATAAGCCTTGCCTTTAGTGGTTAAAGTAGCAGCGGCGCTTATCGATAAATTATAGTTTCCGACAAATGTTTCAGCAAAGACAACGACTACGCCAGTACTAGAATTATATGTAAAGTCAGTACCTTGAACTAATGCTGTTGAACCTCTGCTCATCATAATGGTTGAAGGAAGAGCATAGAGAGAGGAATCACTTGGAGCTAATGTTGTTGTCCAGTTTCCACTATGATTACCAGTAGAAGTATTAGATGTTGTTAAATGAGTTAAGTTTTGGTTAATTGTGTAGTTTTTATAAACGTAATAGTATTTTGGGGTGATATAACTGATGGTCATATAATCTGGCATACCAATAATTTGAAGTTTAGAAGGAAGATTAATGCCACTACTAGCAACCGAACAAGAAGCTATATAACTATTTGGAGATGGCATAGTAGAAAATTCAAGTTGTAAAACGCTTGAACCACTACCATATACATAAGAACTATTGTATTGAAGGTTTAAATCAAGAGCGGCAGTTGAAGGAATACCAACTTTACGTTGAATCGTACAAGTACCACCTAAATATACATAGTCTTTATTAGTTGTATCATCACTTCTAATTGAATATGTACAACCATTAATAACTACACCATTGCCATATAAATAGGCACCATTTCTTAATAAGACACATGTGTTTGTTGTGGATGAAGCACTATCTGCGCCAACAAGAGTGGAGCTTAAGATATTTAATGTACCGCCACTATTAACTACAACGTGTCCACCACCAGAGACACCATAAGTGTTTCTAAGTGTCGCACCATTAGTAAGGGTGACAGTTGAACCAGCATTAATCCAAACTGTACTTGTGGCATAGTTAGTAGATACATATCCACCTGTACTTTTATTATTGTTTGAAATAATAAATGTTGATCCGGAATTCTCGACAGTCGAGAAAATGCAAGCATATCTATTGGCGTGTTCGCCGCTGCCATTTCTGGTTATTGAATATCCGTTTAAATTAAGAGTGACATTCTTACTAGCGTTAAAACCTGAAGAAACGTTGACATCTTTAAGCAATGTAATTGTGCCGCCATTAGCGTTGGCATTAACTGCATTCCAGGCTGTTGTGAATGCACCATATTGAATGGAACCGCCACTAGGAGTATATGAACAATCATAAAGTGTTTCTGTGATTGATAAATCAAGAGAAGCGGTTGCAGTATGAGTGTGGGAATAATTTGAGGACTCTATATATGAGAAAAACGCTAGAGCGAACTTATATGTTCCACCAGTTGAAACATCGAAATGCAATGTTTTTGAAAATGACTGGTTACCAGAAGACACTGTTCCAGAAGTATTAGAATTAACACGATAAGCAACTGGGGAACCAAAAAGATTTGTATTTGGGGATGTTGCGGTTGCAGCGTTATTTGCTCCACAACTCAAGGAATATGTATTTCCAGTTGAAGTATTATATCCTTCGTAAATTATTTCCATAACATGATCTGCTGCGCCAGAAGATTGATCACGATAGGATGTCAAAGAATAATTAAAGTTTAATGTTATGTCACTATACGCAGAGAAGGTGAATGAAAATGTATATTCAACAAAAACGGCGTGCCATTTTTTAGAAGATGATAATTCACCCAAAGATACATCAATGTGACCAGTAGTGCCACTAGTTGCATTAGCAACGTGTTTGACATCACTACCAGGAGCAGCCCAGTTACCACTATTTGAGCTTAAGTTAGATGTAGGATCGTCATCTAACTCCATGGCGACATCTCTAACTTTAGTAAAAGAGACATTTAACGCGGTGGCTTCCGCTTCTTTGACTGCATTCGAGTTCAAATTACGTAAGCTTAATGCTGCTCCCGCACCAATACCTGCAAGTAATGATGCACATATAAAATATTTAACAAATTTTAACATATTAAGATTCTCCTAATATTAATTGATAATTTATTCTAGCATATGTGCGCACAAATATGGATAAAACTATTATTCATTTTTTGTAGATATAATCTATATTTTAAAAAATATATTTTTCTAATGTATAAAATCTGAAACGTTTTTCGAGTTTTCCAAAATCAGACTTTATATTGTTCAACTATGTATTAAAGCAATGATTTTGTCTTTACATTTGTCTTTACATTTTTTAAAATCAAGATATGAAGAAAGATACATTAATTAATTTAAGAATTAATCAAGGTTTAAAAGAAGATTTTCAAAGCATAGTTGAAAGAGAAGGTTTTACTATGTCCGAAATCCTTGAAGCAAGCATGGAAGATATTGTTAAAAGAAATATTATTCCGTTAAACATTAGAAGCAAGGTTAAAAGAAGAACTCCCACTATTTCTATTCCATATATCAAAAAGTGTTTAGATGAAATAATTGAAAAGATGAATGATAAAAGAATTAAAAGCATTTCTTTAATTGGTTCTTATGCAAAAGGAAACGCTACTTCTAGTAGCGATGTAGATTTGTTTGTTGATGTTGATAATGGGTATTCTTTATTTGATTTAGCTGATCTTCAAATGGAGTTAGAAACCGCTCTTGGAAAAAAAGTTGATTTGGTAACTAAGTCAGATGATGAATATTTCATGAATAATATACAAAGAGAGAAAATCCAACTATATGAAAGAAGGGCGTGATTTTGCTATTGTTAATAAAATCAATAATCACTTCGATGATCTGAACGAAGATTTAAAAGTGATTAATTCTTTTGAAGATTTTGTTAATAACAAAGAAAGAAGAAGAGCTATTCTTTTTGACTTTCTGCAAATTGGCGAACTAACCAATCAGTTGTCTAAGAAATTTAAAACTGAGTTTAACAATAAAAATGCATTTAGATTAATAGCAATAAGGAATCGTATTGTTCATGGCTATAGTACAATCCGAGATGATATTATTTATAATACTTTGAAAAACCAACTTTCAGATTTTATAAATGAACTTAATTGCTTTGCCAGATTATATTATTCAGAACAACTTCAAAAATTGGTTGGCAAAAAAGTTAAAGTAATAGTAGATAGGCCGATTGGTTACATCCACGAAAGCATAAAGTATCAATTAAATTATGGTTATATCGAAAGTATCACCGCATTAGATGGTGAATTCCAAGATGTATATATCTTAGATATAGATGAACCATTAAATGAATATACCGGAATAGCAATAGGTATCATAAGAAGAGAAGAAGATATTGAAGATAAACTCATTGTGGCAAAGAGCAAAATAGATATAAGTAATGAGGAAATAGAAAGAAAAGTATTTTTTATTGAGCAGTATTTTAAACATCATATTGAAAGATAATAAAAAGGTTCCGAACTAACGGAACCTTTATTTTGCTATCTGGTGGGCCTAATTGGACTTGAACCAGCGACCTCGCCCTTATCAGGGGCGCGCTCTAACCAACTGAGCTATAGGCCCATCGCTTTTTGACAGCGTTATAAATATACAATAATGAATAATTAAAATCAATAATAAATATATAAAGAAAAAAGGAAGGACCAAATTGCCTTCCTTTTAGCACGACTCTTAATAATGATATCTTTGATATCAGGATAACAAGATTAACGTTTGCTGAATTGTGGAGCTTTTCTTGCAGCTTTGAGACCGTATTTCTTTCTTTCCTTTTTGCGGGAATCTCTTGTGAGCATACCAGCAACTTTGAGGGAAGAACGATCGCAGCCGGCTTCTAATAAAGCACGAGCAAGACCTAAACGAATTGCACCAGCTTGGCCGGTGAATCCACCACCACGAACTTCGGCTTTAACATCATATTTGCCTTCAGTACCGGTGATAACGAGTGGTTGTTTCAAATCAAGCACTAAGGTTTGATATGGCATATATTCGTTAACATCGTGACCATTGACGACAACTTTACCTGTTCCAGAAGTCACATAAACACGTGCAACAGAAGATTTTCTTCTACCGGTGCCGTAATATTGAAGATCAGCTTTCTTTGCCATAGCTTGCTACCTCCTAGTATTTGAGCTCAAGAACTTCTGGTTTTTGAGCTTCATGTTTGTGGTCGCTACCACTATAGACGAAGAGTTTCTTTTCGATTTGACGGCCTAATCTTCCTTTTGGAACCATGCCGTGAACACATCTCTTGAACATTTCTTCTGGGTATTTTTCGACCATTACTTTAGCGGTTCTTGTTCTAAGACCACCATCGTAACCAGAAACATTGTAATATTTCTTGGTTTCTAATTTGTTGCCAGAGAGGCTAACTTTTTCACAGTTGATGACGATGACATAATCGCCACAGTCAACATTTGGTGTCCATGTTGGTTTATTCTTACCAATTAACACCTGAGCCACTTGAGAGGCTAATCTTCCTAATGGTTTGCCTTCAGCATCGATGACATACCATTTTCTTTGGATTTCGTTTGCTTTCGCAATAGTAGTTTGACGTTGCATAACTTAAAATCCTCCTTTTCCAAACTAACTCTGTCTTTACCGGGGACTTCGCTAATTTAGCTTTTGTGCCGAGTAAAATCATACTTTGATA
>JAFZRR010000024.1 GCA_017619815.1 Bacilli bacterium
GAAGTATTAAAGGCATCACCGGAGTTTGTTGGAACACCTGCAAGTGTATATGTAACAGGCACATATGAATATCCGGTCTCATTTTTGTAAATGAGAGAAATGATTAATTTAATTTCGCTTTCACCTCTATTAAGATCTTGTCTAGTTTCAGTGACTGTTGCGCATTTAAAGTTGAGCATCATATATGATGCGTTATCACATTCTTTAGAGAATAAAGCACCAAAGCCATTACCTCTTCCTGGTTTGACTTGTACACGTGCGTTCGCGTAATAACCATTGCAGAACATTTGACCATCAAAGAGCTTTCCAATAACACCATATCTAAATGAATCATCATAATTTGATAGTTTTACCGCAGGTCCATATGGAGTTTTACCAACATCGTCTCCTTCTGGTTCAGAGATGTCATAGTAATAAATATATTCGTCTGCATTTGGCTCGTTATAGTCAAATGTCGCATCATTTACTGAAGTAAATACACTATCAGCGTTTGTTAATTCTCTTTCATCTTCTTGATAGGTGATTTTGTTGTTTTCTTTATATGGATTAATAGAATCATTCCATACGGAATAATAGTTTTTAAAGAAGTCGCTTGATGTATAAGGAACACCGTTATAGATTTCTTTTAAACCATAGCCACAAGATGTGAGGATAATTGATGGAGCTATTAATAATAATTTAAATGGAAATTTCTTCATCTTCATTAACCTCCTCAACTTCTAATTCTTTCTTCGCTTTTTCTTCAAGTTCTTTATCTAATTTACTTGGTTCTAATTGGAGTGTGTGGTTAAACACATATCCTAAAAAGAATACGCATATTAATAATGGAGCGGATGTATAGAAAGGCGCCATATTATCGGAATTGATAAGTGGGTAGTTATCGAATAATAACATGGAGATAACTAAGAATCCTAAAACCAATCCTGTAATGAGGTATTTAATATAATCTTCATCCGTACCTTTATTTAAATACTTAAATAATCTTCTAATACCAATCACTAATCCCGCAAGGAAGAAGACGGCACCGAAAAGTCCACTACTCATCAAGTTATCAAATAACCACATATTAGATAAAATTTGTGGAACACCATTTGGATAATCTAAGAATGATCCACCAACTGGGCAACCAAATAACTTAAAGGTTGTAAATAAATCTTGGAAGATTGTGTCAATTGGACTGACATAGCGGTTGGTGTTAAATAATCTATTTAACATTGAGTTACTAGAAATAATATTTCTAATACCACTTGTGAATCCCCAACTTGTTTGAGCGTTAATAAATAAGATAAGAATGATGACTAGGAATATAATTCCTAAAGTAATCATCATGACATTTAATACACTTCTGCTGTTCTTTATCTTTGCGCCCACAATAATAAGAGCGATACCAATAACTAAAATAGCATCGGTAATAAGTGTCATTTTACTTATAGTAAATAATAAGGATATAAAGGCTAAGAAAGCTAATCCAGCGTAGATTAAGAATTCTTTCTTATTCTCTTTAAATTTAATGAAGAATAATGGAATAACCGCGGTTAAAAGAATACTTGGATATAAAGTCCAATATGTTAAAGAAACTTCTTTAAATCTAAAGCCATATAACATATACGCCATTTCTCCAATAGGAACTGAAGAAGGTTTTCCATTATAGAAGATGTAATAGTTCTTATAAATAATTGTGTAGAATGGGACATAATAAATCATTGTAATAAACAAGTTTATTAAAACGAACAATCCTAATGCACAATAAGTAACTAATAAAGCGTATTTAATTTTGAATTGTTTTAAATATGAAGTTAAGAAACCTGATAAACCAATTCCTAATAATCCAATAGGAACAAAGATGCTATTGGCCATACCGATTGCGCCGATGGAATAATAGTTAAATCCATTAAGTGCGGTTAAGATACCAAATATCACTAATGGGAATAGGAAAAATAGATAAGTGGTTAAACCATCTTTCTTAATTTGTCTAAAGGTCACCGCTACTAGTAAGATAGCGAGAACTAAAGATAATATTGCAAATAATAAAAATGAGTGTCCTAAGTTAAAACCAATAAAAGCGAGAACTTCTAAAACGAGGAATGCTAATACGGTTCCAAAATCACGAAGATCAAGCTTTCTTTTAGCGGTTTTTTCGGACACTTCTTCCATATGTAATTAATTATAAATTATTTTTTTATATAAAAAAGGTATAAAAAAAGCGGCTTGGCCGCGATTTTTATTCGAACAATAAATTATTCTTCGGATTCGAAGTAGAAATCATCTACATCGTTATCCATGCTGAGGTATTCGTCTGCAGATTGATAAGCTTCAAGGATTTCTAATTCCTCGTTTGTTGTGAGTTCGTTGTTACGATCTCTTGGTCCTAAAAATTCATCCATTTTAAATACCTCCATTCTTTTAAGAATAACTGGGAAATTATTCCCTCTTTGTTCTCTTGCTCATAACTATATCACTTTGTATATATACAACAAAGCAATTTTTGATTTAATTTATACAGTGACAAAATTCCACTATTTTTTATAGATAAAATCATAAATCGTTCTTGCACTCCCTTATAGATAAGGGGAAAATATAATAAATAAGCTTAGTGAAAATAGCATTTTATTTGTATATATTATTATTACTATGGAAGAAAAGAAGAGTTTAGAACAAATTATCGCAGATAACTTGGTATATTACCGTAAGGCCGCTGGACTCACACAATTAGAAGTTGCTGAGAAATTTAACTATTCCGATAAATCAATCTCTAAATGGGAAAGAGCGGAAGGTATGCCTGACATCTTAGTCCTTAAAGCCCTCGCCGATTTCTATGATATACGCGTGGATGATTTCTTTAAGGAAGAGAAAACTAAGATTCCAATGACTAAAAAGAATAAACGCTGGTTTATCTTTGGACTCAGCGAAACCCTTGTTTGGTTAGTGTTCGGCGTTTTCTTTACCGTGTTTTCTATCTTCTTACAGGGACAATTCGCCTGGTGGTTACTATTTGTTTATGCCGCTAGCGCATCAGCGATTCTCGCGGTTGTTTGGGCGGGTATTTACCATAAACGCCTCTATCAGATGATTGCGACAAGCTGTATTATTTGGTTCACCATTGCTTCCGTCTATCTCACCGCCTTAATGGTGACACTTCCAAATGCAAATCCAAATCTCTGGTTATTATTCTTAATCGGTGTTCCACTGGAAATTCTCGCAGTGCTTTGGTACTTCTTAAGAAAGAACCTCAAAAAGAAAGTAAATTAAAAGATTGGTCATCCGCCAATCTTTTTTCTTATTTAATATTCTATTAATCTTCTTTTAATCCGTCATTAATATATAAGATACCAAGTGTCTTTGGACCACAGTGAGATGTAATTGTCGCTTGTGCGGTTGTATCGTAGATCTTTTTAAATCCGCGTTTCTTTAAAGCGTCATAAGCAATTTGTCTCATTTCATCAGTCGCATATGAGTGCGTAACGAAAGCGATAGATAAATCTGGATTATTGAATTCTTCTAATGTGTCGTTGCAATAGTTTTCAACACAGGCTTCATTACGTCCATGATATTTCTTATTTGGAAGCATCTTGCCACCTTGTAAGATGATTTGTGGTTTGATTCTAAATAACGCTGCGGCAAATTTAGCAACGCCAGAACAACGGCCACCTTTATGTAAGTAATTCAAAGAATTAATAACAAATGAGGCTTGGACAAATGGGACTCTGGCTTCGACCTTTTCCACGATTTCTTTTGGTTCTAAACCTTTATTCGCTAATTTACGGGCATAAATGGCTAATAAAGCAATACCGGTGGATAAGGATTGAGAGTCGATGATGTAAACGTTTTTCAAAATAGATGCGGTACGTTTTGCGTTTTCACAAGCAGAAGAGATGCCAGAAGATAAGCAAATATGAATAACTGCATCATGTGTTTTTAATAATTTGGTGAAGTATTTATCGTATTGATATTCATTGACCGCTGCGGTTTTTGGTAAAACACCTGTCTTTTCAACATAATCGAAAATCTCTAATGGAGTAATTTCTCCATCATAACCGCTTTTATCACCGAGGATGACGGTGAATGGAATAACATCTATATCAAATTCTTTTTGTAACTCTTTTGGGATATCAAGTGTAGATTCAGTAGATATAGCAATCTTCATAAACTACCTCCTTTACTGACGCTTAAAGTATATATTTTTATTTACTTTACTGTCAAAAATTCTTTCACGGTTTGGTCATATTTCTCAGTCGCATTATTTCTAATATGACTATGTGTACCTTCAGTGAACCAAACCAATTTCTTCTTTTCACTGATACATTCATTGAATAATATTTCTGCGTTTTCAGGAACAGAATATTTATCATTCTTAGAATGGATAAATAGCACTGGGATTGTGAGCTTTTTCACACATTCCTCTGGGTTACTTTCCATAACGGAAACACCAGTATAAATACGGAACCACATCCAAATTAAATGGAAAACAGGGAAAATTTTATGTCCTAAATCGACATAATGTCTTCTATAGGATTCCTTAAAATTAATAAAAGCTCCATCAAGAGTGATTCTTTCCACAAGTCCTGGATTATCTTTGCTCGTGGCTGCGAGTAAGCCAGCCGCACCACCAACACAAACACAGTGTAAGGCAAAGCTTTCTTGGTTAAATTCTTTAGCGATATATTTCATCCACGCTAAAACGTCGGTACTTTCTTTAATACCAACTGTGGATAATTTACCTTCGCTAAAGCCATGAGCTCTAGGATCAATGAACAATAAATTGTATCCGCTTTCTTTATATGGTTTTGCGTAATAATAGCCATACATCAAGCATTCACAACGACCCGCTAAGAATAAAGCGGTTTTCTTATGACCAAAGTCATAGAACTCACCAGCTAATTTAAGTCCATCATTTTCAATTTGGACATCTTGCTTTTTATCAGCAAACTGAGCCATATAATTAACACCTTCATCCCACATCTTCACTTGTTCAGGATTGTTAGGTGCGGAGCAGGTTCTTCCCCAACCACCACCGTATTTCTTACTTAAGGTATGTAAATACACTCTTCTTGCGGTTTCAAAAATAATCCACAAACCGAAGAGAAGTGAAACACCGATAAATATAGAAACGCCAATGATGAGCCAAAAAGCCCATGTTGGGAGAGAAGTTAATACCATATATGACCTCAATAATTGTTTAATTATTTTTTAGAGAGAATAGACGCTAATAATTTTCTTTCTTCTTCACAGTCTTTGCTCACTGGACTATCAGAGAAGAAGAATAAAGCGATTAAGCCTGGACCAACATTAACACCGTTAGATTGACCCATACGGCATTTTAAGACTGTGGCTTCAGGAGCGTTTGCTTTAGCAATTTTCACAAATTCATCACATTGTTCTTCTCTAATGGAGTGAACACAGATCATCACTTGTGGTTCTTGTTTGCTTAATAATGCTTTTAAGAATTCATCAGCAACTTTATAACCAGCTTTATATCCACGAGCGTTACCTAAAACGCATGGCATACCTGTTTCATTGGAGAAGTCAGCCATTGGTTTGACGCCTGCCATGGTGCCAAAGAAGGCTTTAGCTTTGCTAATACGACCACTTCTTTGAAGGAAGAATAAGTTATCTAACATACCGACTTGGTGTAAGCATCTTTTCTTTTCTTCTAACCATTTGAAGTTTTCTTCCGCGGACATACCTTTGTCACGGTTTAAAGAGGCTAAAACACAGAGAATGGAAATACCACCACTATAACGTTTGGAGTCGACGACATATAAATGTCTTTCTGGATATTTTTCTTCTAAATCTCTTTTGACTAATAAGAAGGAATTGTATGTACCAGACATACCACTTGATAATGTGACTGCGATAATGTCTTTACCTTGTTTGAAGTATTCTTCAACTCTTTCACCAATTAAGTATTGGTTTGGCAAACCGGTTTTGAAGTTTTCTTTCTTATCTAAACGGTGATAGAAATCTTCAAAGGAAATTTCTTCCCAGTCAATCGCGGCTAAATGGTCTGTTCCATCAGGATAAACAACAGAACCAGGAACTGGTTTTTCAATTTTAAATTGTTGTCTTTGTTCCGCGGATAAATCCATACAGGAATCTGCTAAAATTACATACTCACTCATTATCAAATCCTCCAGAGTATTATTTAAAGTATACTTTAACGTTATCTAAACTGTCACCCACAACTGAGTAAACATATCTTTCAGCACCGATATTTAAGAAATCAGTCTTAACGTTAGTGATTTTTGTAGTGTCGATCGCTTTTGGATCAAATCTATTTTCATTCGCGTATTTAAAAGCCGCTTCTTTAATGGTCCAAAGGATAAAGAAGTCGTTTTCACTTTCGCACTTTTCATTTTCACACATTGTTTTATTTACGAGTTTAAGTGGGTGTCTTTTTGTGTCCATATATTCTAAGTCCACACCGACATAAGAATCGCTAATTGCGACACAAACGATGCCGTGGCTATGGCTTAAAGAGAATTGGCATTTATCACATATCCATTTACCGTTTTCGAGTTTTTTGAACTCAACTTCGCGGATATCAATACCTAAAGATTGTTTCAAAGCCATTTCTAAAAGTTTCCAAATGTAAAACTTCTCTTGTTTAACTTTGAAGTTAGAACAGGATTCAATCTCTTGTTGACGAATGTCACAGACATAACCGTCACAAATAAAAGGCATATGGGCGAAGTAAATATGTGTGAGTTTTTCCATTATTTTTGATTGTTTTCAATGTAATCGATGACATCTTTGACAGTATTAAAATCATCAAAAGATGCATCATTAAATTCGAGATTAAATGTATTTTCAATTGATATTGCTAAATATAGAACACCAATGGATGTTAAACCTAAGTCCCCTCTAAGGTCACTATTTTCATTACAATCATCGAGCACTTCTGGTGTGGAAGTATTCGCTAATTTGATGAGTTCTTTTAATTTGGCAAATATTTCTTCTCGACTCATTGTAAATTGGCCTTTCCTCTAATAATCTTCATCGCTGGGGTACGGACGAAGTCTTCTTTTCTAATTACTATTTTACTCACTCTCATAAATGAAGGTAATAAATTATTAACTTTATTAACTTCACTACGGATGTATTCTTCTGGATTTGCTAATTGGAGTTTAGCGAGTTCCACCATACGTGGATAGACTTGAATGCAGAGTTTTTGGGTTTCTTCATCAAGATAAACCATAGAGTCTTGGATAATATCTAATTCATCAAATTTATTTTCTAAATCGAATGGAGAAATCTTTTCACCAGTGCTTAACACGATGATTTCTTTGATACGTCCAACGATATATAAGAAACCTTCTTCATCAAATCTCACTAAATCACCAGTTTTAAAGAATCCATCTTCGGAGAATGCATTAGCGTTTTCTTCTGGATCGTTATAGTAACAATCCATGACGTTATCGCCTTTAATCCAAAGTTCACCATCCACCACTTTGAGTTCTTGTTCTGGATATGGGAAACCAACGGATGCTGGTTTATAGTCACTTCTTGGGTTACCAGAAACTAAGTTTGCGGATTCTGTTAAACCATAACCTGGTAAGAGAATGATATTCATTGGTTTATATTCTTTCACAAGATATGGAGGAACTGTGGAAGCACCACAGATGATATGTGTTAATGAATCACCTAACATATTCTTTTTAAATTGTTTGGAGAGGTTCAAACACATTTCCGCTAAAGCAGGAACCATAACTAAGATAGTTGGTCTAAACATTGCGATATCTCTAAACATATCTTTGTTGTTTTGGCAGATAAATAACGCAGAACCAGTTTGTAAGTTGGTTAATAAGTTTCTCACTAAACCAAAAACGTGTGTTAAAGGAAGGATTAACAAGTATCTTTGTCCAAAAACGTCAGGAATACCATAGCAACCATTGCATGAACCACGGCATAACGCTTTGTTATTTAATAAAGCACCTTTGCTCTTTCCAGTTGTGCCACCGGTAAAGATAATAACCGCTGGATCTTTTGGACCAACTTCCACGCTTGGAGCTTTTTCTTCACTAGTTTCCATGACATTAATTAAAGTCATTTTGTGTGGCATAGCGTTAAGTGCGTCAATCTTAGCTTGTAAAGCTGGATGATAGACAATAGCCTTCATTTGGAATTTCATTCCACAACCAAATAAAGCTTGTTCTGGTAAGTGTGGAGGTAATAATACCGCACAGCAACCTAATGTTTCTAACGCTAAATATGCTTTAGCCCATTCGATTGTGTTTGGTGCAAAAACGCCCACAAAATCGCCTTTCTTAACACCCTTACTTAAAAGGACGCTTCTGAACTTAGCGACTTCTTCATCTAATTCCGCATATGTGAATTTGCGATTTGGATCCGCTAAAGCGACATCGTTTGCGAATTCTTTTACGGATGTTTCCCATAATTCTTTAATGGAATCAAAGCATTTAATTCTTTCAATGTTTTCTTTGCTTGTGTAATTTGCGAAGACGTTTTCAACGTATTTCATATTATTTACCCCTCTTATAAAATTCTTTGAGTTCTAATTCTTTTTCGAATAAATATTTCGTGGCTTCTTCTATTTTATCCATGCCCATATTCTCACCGAATTTCTCTTTTAGATTAATTGGTTCACCCATGACAATTCTTTGTCTTTTCCAGGCGTTTCCCCTTATTTCTCGATAAACGGGGATAATTGGGACATTAGCTTGATAGGCCATTAAGATTGCACCACTTTTGAATGGAGACATTTTATCTTCTCCCCAAGAGATATGTCCTTCAGGGAAGATCGCCACCATATTTCCACCTTCCAGTCTCATGACAATTTCGCGAATTGTTTTAAGTGAAGGTTTTTCTCTATCCACTGGAATACATCCAGAATTTCCAAAGAAGAACGCTCTAAATTTGTTATCAAACAGTTCTTTCATCACGATGAAGTGAAGTCTTCTATACCAAAACGTCGCATGTAAGACCATTGGATCAGAGAACAATAAGTGGTTAGAAACAACAAGCGCTCCACCTTTTCTAATCTTTTTCTTTGCTTCTTTAGAAACGTAGATTTTCTTAATACGATACCAAAAGAAAAGAGGCCACCCCGACCATTTGAAAATGTCATATAAAAACTTTTTGAAGTTAAAGAAGTGGGCCTTGTAAGGATTTTTCTTTTTCATAAGAATAATTATACAAATTGTATAAAAACTTGCTATGTATTTATGAAATATAGTGACAATTAATTAGAAATGTTAATAAGATGGGAACATCTTTCTAAATAGCCATGAGAATGGGATGTTAATAAATCCACTAGCGATGACTATTATAGGCACCATGACACCTGGGTGCCAACGGAACAAACTAACAGTTAAAAGTAAGAAGCCGAATATGGTTTCCATTTTAATCGCTCCAAAGAGTAAATCTTTGAAGGTTCTTCTAAAGAAGTTCTTCGTTGGATAGATGATATTTTCGAGTAAAAAATAAAGTAAAAATACTGCGGTATAAACAATGTGAACAATACCCACAAGCGACATTTCTACTTTTAATAATCCAAAGATTAATAAAAACATCAATAAGGCGTAACAAATTAACGCCGGAATTGCGTGAACAAAAATGATGGTTTGAATTCTAAATGTATCTCTAAATGGAGCGAAGTGACTTCTGGAATTGTTATCTAAATAGATAGTTTCAATTTCTAAGGTGTATAAAGGTGCTTGCATCAATTGGAAAGAAACGATTTGGTTCATTTCGTATTCATATCTATTGCCTTTTGTTTTTAACAAAGTTGGAAGATATCTGACTGGGAATCCTCTTAGTCCACATTGATCATCTTGGATATATTGTTTGGTTAATAATGAACGTGTAGTTTTGGAAAACTCATTTCCAAATTTGCTTCTAAATGGCACTTCTTTTCCGAAGTGTCTGACACCGAACACCAATTGGTCGGTTTCCATGAGTTTTTCGTATACACGAATGATGTCTTTAAGTGAGTGTTGTCCATCACCGTCCGCAGTGATGATAAATCTCGCCTCTGGGAAGAGTTCTTTAATCCTCCTATAACCATGTTTCATCGCATAGCCTTTTCCTCTATTCTTTTCATAAGAAAGATAGGTAACTTGATCTTTCACCATGTCAAAGACATGCTCAAACTCTGGTCCTGAACCATCATTGACCACTAAAATTGGGAAGTCGTTTTCTCTTAATTCTTTAACGACATTCACCAACAAATCATCTGGCTCATAGCTAGGGATTAATATAACTGCTTCTTTCATGTTGCAATTTATTATATATATTTTACACAAAATAAAAAACCACTTTTTAAGTGGCTTTTCATATAAATACTTAGTTAATTATTCTTTTGGTTGATCTTGTGGAGCTTGTTGATTTTGAATCAAATCCTTGGAAGGAATGATGGCCATAGAAGCACCCGCAATTGCTAGAGCATTTGGCAAAATGAAGAATGGTAAGATAACCATAACACCATTTGGATCAATGCCGTTATTTTCACCACTGACAATGATAATTAAATAAATTGTGGCAAATAATTGTAAGGCTGCGGCAACCATTGAAAGAATTGGGCCACCAAGTCTTGTGCTCTTAATGAGAATGGAACCAATGATGGCTAAAACACCACCAAGCATACCACCGAGCAATAAAACCATAGCAGCGGTTTGATGATGGAAACCGAAATAGAAAACGAAGTAAGCAATAAATGCGACAACTGTTTCAATAATTCCAGAGGCTAAAACTAAACCCATGCCACTATTTCTTAAACTGTTTTTCTTGTCCATAGGGATTTCTCCTTTACGTTTCTAACATTTTACCATGGAAGAGGTTAATAAAAGAAAACAAAAATAAAAAGCACACAAGTGTGCTTATTATTCGATTTGGTGGAGTCGAGGGTGTCGAAACCCTGTCCAGGGATGGCCCATCAATAACGCCTACAGTTTAGACGATATTTTAGTTTTTAACGTACTTTCATATATCGACTCATTACAGTACGCGAGACTTTCCTAATTTCGAAGACGACTAACAAGTCCACTTCCATCTTCTATCCTTTTGGTATGACACCCTGACCAAGCGTGAAAGGAGAAAACCTTGGAGGATGCTTTGCCCTATCTAAAGAGACAGGAACCCTATGTCGGGAGCAATTATGCTAAGCAAAGAGATTGAGCTCTAGGAGCTCTCATATAACTGTTGTCAGTTATTTTTGTTTTGATGATAACGTCATCACTCGACTGCAGTTAGAGCCAAGCACATCTCTGTCGAATCCAATACGACCCCATGTGTTACTACTTTGTAGTGAGGTTAATATATCACTTAGTGAAGCTTTTTGAAACAACTATTTATATTAAACTATTTGAAAAATAGCAACGTATAACATACAATTATCAAGCGAACGGAAGAAATATTATGACAGCAAAAACAAAAAATACATTAAGACTATTATTCGGAAACCTAGTCAATAATAACATCGCAATTGAAGGGGCTAAAACTCTTCCATGGTGGGTCGCCACATTGATGTTTGTGATAGGTTCCTTCTTACCAGTTATTCCTATTATGGTTAACGCCTCTAAAACAAAAGGTTCAGACTTTGTCAGTGCTTATACATATAGTTATGATCAAGCCTTAGTCTCTTGTGGTGTTCAACTCAAAACAGAAAGTCTTTACGACTTTAAAGTTGAAGAACAACAATTAGTCGGTTATCACCGCGAAAACACCTCTGAAGATTTCGTGAAAATGGAATCCTTATGGGTGGAAAACAAAGACTTAACACCAGTTGCATCTTTCAATAGAGTTTTTGAAGGAACAACCGAACGCGCATTAAACGTCTATTACACAGATAGACCAGTAAGTGGCAAAGTTAATAGCGTTTCTACATTAATGAGCGCAATTACCGCACAAAAATACGTCCTCGGTACTGATGAGATTTATAACTCTGAAGTTCATACCGAAGTTGATGCGAAGAAAGGTGTCTATATTCCTTCTTATATCATTCTTTATAAAACAGGTTTATATTCCGTTATTTACAAAACTGGAACCACCACTGCCTTCAAATCCACATATGCTGGACTTGACTGGAAACATGCAGACTTTGAAAACTTATTAGATAAAGTCGCCACTGTGGAAGGTAAAGAAATGAACATCAATGATAAGACATATGTCGATGCTTCATTCGCCAATTGGAAAGCTGTCTTCAATGATTCCTATCTCAATCAAAGAGTGAAAACATTCTGGATGAATTCCGGTATGTATTACGGTATTTATCTCATCTTATGTGTCTTCATGGGCTTAATGATCTTCTTATTAACCCGTGGTAAAGCTAATCCAAATAGAGGTCTTACCTTCTGGATTACCACAAAGATTTCTTGGATTGCCTGTGTTGCACCTGCTATCTTAGCGATGATTGTGAGCTTCTTCTGGAGCGCTGCTGCTGGACTTGGCTTCATCGTCTTATTCGGCTTAAGAATTATGTGGTTATCAATGAGAAGTTTATCTCCTCAACAACAAGCATAATTATTACAAAATAATAAAAAATGGAATCGCACTGATTCCATTTTTCTTTTCCTTATTTAATATTAATCTCCGTAATCTGAACCACGAGATTTATCTTCCACAAATATTTGAAGTGGATCGGTAACATCGGTGACTTCTAAGAAGATATATCCTTCGACTTCTGTTTGAGGGAATTCGAAGTTACCCACAAAGACGACTTTCTTATTCTTTTTCACAATCTCAATCATGTGATTAATGATGCGTTTGTAGTCTTGTTCGGTATGTCTTTCTTTAAAACCTTTTAGTTGTGTATAAAACACTGGTTCAATATAAAAATCTTCACCGTTTTCTAAAATATAGTGATTACAGAACGGATTGTTTTTATCCATTTCTAACTTATATTGTTCAAATTCTTCGTAAATCATTTGTGGTACGTCTCGTTTCTATTTATTTTAAATGCGCGATATATTTGTTCAAGTAATATGAGTCTAGTCATTTGATGTAAGAAAGTCATCTTACTCAAAGATATTGAGTCATTACATCTATTCTTTAATTCATCGCTAAGTCCATAAGAACCACCGATGACAAATGATATATTTGAGCCACCAGAGACGAATTTCTTACTTAAGTAATCCGCAAAGTCAGGTGATGACATTTCTTTCTTATTTAAGTCTAAACCGATTAAATAATCGTTAGTTTTAAGTAACTTGAGCACTCTTTGTCCTTCTATATCAATGGCTTTCTTAATTTCTGAAGGATGAGGATTATCAACGATTGGTTCATCGTTAACTTCAATAATCTCAATTTGAGAATAAGGTTTTATTCTTTCTAAATATTCATTAATACCATCTTTAAGGTATTTTTCTTTTATTTTTCCAATAGCGAATATCTTAATTTTCATCTTCATGTCCTCCGATCGTGGAATGATGTTGATGAGCGCATCTAATAAGATAGTCATCGCTATTGATACCAAAATGTTTAAATACTTTAAGATATGCCGCTAAAGCGAGTTCTGGTGTATTAGCTTCTTCAGATAAATGAGCTAAGATTATTTCCTTTGTGTCTTTACCGATAATTTGAGTTGCCGCAATTGCACTATCTTCGTTACATAAATGTCCAACATCAGAAAGGATACGGTTTTTGAGTTCATACGTACGTTTCGTTGCTAATAGCATTTTGATGTCGTGATTTGACTCAATAACTAAATACGTTGGATTCTTGATCAAAGATAAGTTTTCTTCTAAAAAACAACCAGTATCAGTCATATAGACAAGCGACTCGTTTCCCGCTTTTAAAAGGAAACCGCAAGGATTCACCGCATCATGACTTGTTCTAAAAGCGGTTATTTTAAAGTCACCAATTTCAAACTCTTTGTTGAGTTCAATAATATGAGATAACGTACCTGGTAATGTACCTTCTAAGGCATACATTATTTTTGGAGAAAGAAATCTAATTCCGTTAATATGATCGCTATGATTATGTGTAAATAAAGCTGCGGATAAGTCTTCCGTTTTGAGGTTTAATTCCGCTAAACCAGCTTCTAAACACGAAAAAGAGACTCCCATATCAATGAGAATCGCTGTTTTCTTATATATAACAACTGAGGTGTTACCTTTACTTCCACTAGCAATGATATTAAAACGCATATTAGTTTGCGGCTTCGTCCATTTGAGCTAAAGCTCTCATTTGTTCTTGCCATTCTTTTGGTGGAGTATCAAAACGTCCATAGGATTTATAGAAGAACAATGGGACATTGTCAGTTTGACCGTTTCTGTTCTTAGCGATGATGACATCGACATAAGAAGCATCTCCAGACATGCTCTCAGCGAGCATTTGTTGTTGTTGACCATAAGATAATTTCTTACGTTCATCTGGAGTCAAATCATTAAGTTTCTTATTACCGACTTTGTTTTGTTTACTTTCTTTACCATAGTCTTCACGGTGAAGGAGCATAACAACGTCAGCGTCTTGTTCAATAGAACCACTATCACGTAAGTCACTTAATTGTGGTTTTCTGTTTTGTTTTTCAACATCACGGGATAATTGTGACAAGGCTAAGACTGGAACTTTTAATTCCATGGCTAATTGTTTTAAAGCAAGAGAAATCTTACGGACTTCTTCTTGACGGGAATCACCTTTATTACCAGATGTTTCCACTAAACCTAAATAGTCGACAACGATTAAACCAAGATCTGGTTCTTTAGCTTGTAATTTACGGCTTTTAGCGATGATATCCATTAATTTGTTACCTGGAGTATCGTCAATATATATTGGTGCACCACCGACACGTTTCACCGCGTCGTTGAGTTTTAATCTTTGTTCACCGGATAATTTTCCAGTACTTAAATTCTTTAACGGGATGAGTGATTCACTAGCGATTAAACGTCTCACTAATAATTCACTACTCATTTCTAATGAGAAGATAGCGACAGGTGTTTTTGCTCTTGTTGCCGCACGATAAGCAAAGTTAAGCGCTAAAGCGGTTTTACCAACAGCAGGACGTGCCGC